>NZ_JASDCE010000003.1:0-491625 GCF_030408075.1 Pseudoalteromonas sp. APC 3358 | reverse complement strand
AAGTCTCTGAAGGGCCGTTGAAGACTACAACGTTGATAGGCAAGATGTGGAAGTGGTGTGAGCCATTAAGCTAACTTGTACTAATTACCCGTGAGGCTTAACCATACAACGCCAAACGCGTTTTATGCGACAGTTTAGACAGAAGTTAATATAACTAAAGTAGATATTACTTAGAAAGACTTAAAAAATATTATCAGATATTTTCCAAATTCAGTTAGTGCGTAGTAATACGGATTAACGCCCAAATTTGCTTGGTGACAATAGCGTTTTGGACCCACCTGATCCCATGCCGAACTCAGTAGTGAAACGAAACAGCGCCGATGATAGTGTAGCATTTGCTATGTGAAAGTAGGACATTACCAGGCTTCAAATTCAGTCGAAGGACTTTAATCTTAATAATTAAAAACAAGAAAATTGAAAAGAATTTTCTTGGTGACAATAGCGTTTTGGACCCACCTGACTCCATGCCGAACTCAGTAGTGAAACGAAACAGCGCCGATGATAGTGTAGCATTTGCTATGTGAAAGTAGGACATTACCAGGATTTAATTAAGAGAAACCCGTTACAGTAATGTAACGGGTTTTTTGCTTTTTGAAATTAGTAAAACATTGCGCACTTAGAGAAGACACGGTTAATAATAGTGTAGCATTTCACTGTGACTCTCTACCGCTGTGGGCAATACGACATTACCAGGATTTAATTAAGAGAAACCCGTTACAGCAATGTAACGGGTTTTTTGCTTTTTGAAATTAGTAAAACTCTGCACGCTAAGAGACGACACGATTAATAATAGTGTAGCATTTGCACTGTGACTCTCTACTGCTGTGGGCACTACGACATTGCCAGGATTTAATTAAGAGAAACCCGTTACAGTAATGTAACGGGTTTTTTGCTTTTTGAAATTAGTAAAACTCTGCATACTAAGAGACGATACGATTAATAATAGTGTAGTATTTGCTATGTGACTCTCTACCGCTGTGGGCACTACGACATCCTACTGCGTAGCGCACCGACTTCACATTGTAGAGCGCTCGAATTTAAGATTCGGGCTTTTTATGTCTGCAGAAAAGTGAAAAACACGCAATTAACACACACTCACATCAACACCTATCACGTAGGTCGGGCGAGCGTAGCGACTCCCGACACTAAAATCATAAAAATCTCCGCTCGACAATGAGTTCGTAGCATTTGCACTGTGACTCTCCACCGCAGTGGGCATCATGACATTACCAGGATTTAATTAAGAGAAACCAGATACAGTAATGTGACGTTTTTTTCTATTTAAATTTAGTAAAATCTCACCGTTAAATTCGACAACAAAACTAGGTGCACCTAATAGCGCGTGTTAAAATCCAATTCTTATGAATGACGATATAGAGGTCTAGATTGCCTACAGCTGATTACCAAAAGGTGCTTGATGAAATAGCACATGAAGTACGTCCTTTATTATCACAAGGGAAAGTAGCTGATTATATACCGGCGCTTGCCGAGGTTGATCCGGAACAATTTTCTATCGCTATTTATACAACTGATGGTGAAACTGTGTGCGCAGGGGATTGTTCTCAACGCTTCACTATTCAATCAGTTTCTAAAGTTATGACACTTACTATGGCACTACAGCGTTATGGTGATGAACTTTGGCATAGAGTCGGAAAGGAACCCTCAGGTACAGCCTTTAACTCGCTTACACAGCTTGAATTTGAAAAGGGGATTCCTCGTAACCCATTCATCAATGCAGGCGCAATTGTAACGTGTGATGCATTATACAGCCGCTTATCTGCGCCAATGCATTCTATGCTCGAAACCTTCAGGTTATTAGCTGGTAATAGAGGCATAGTAATTGATAAAAAAGTCGCTAATTCAGAGTATGAGTTCAGGCACCGAAATGCTGCGATGGCGCATTTGATGAAATCGTTTGGTAATTTTGAAAACGAAGTAGATGATGTTTTGTGGGCTTACTTTAACTTTTGCTCTATTGAGCTCAACTGTATTGAATTAGCAAAAGCTTATAATTTTTTAGCTAATAAAGGTGTTGATTATAGCTCTGGTAAACGCGTTTTAAGTAGTCGTCAGAATAAACAGCTTAATTCGCTTTTATTCACGAGTGGTTTATATGATGCTGCGGGGGATTTTGGTTACAGAGTGGGTATGCCTGGTAAGTCGGGAGTATCAGGAACTATTTTAGCTGTACTACCAAATAAGTTTACAGTGGCTGTTTATTCACCGGGGCTTAATTCGTTTGGTAATTCGGTTGCAGGAATTGCAGCGCTCGAGCTGTTATCTAAAAAACTCGATATTTCTATTTTTTAGGTAAACAAAAGGGAGCAATAATTGCTCCCTTTGTAATTTATTGTTCCCAGTAAACCTGCTCTAAACAATCTTCACGTTCAGGTAAGCCACGAGATAAACGCGGAGAGTGCTGAACTAATACTTCATAGCTCGCTCGGTTAGCATATTTACTAATTTGCGATAGTGACGAGTAAGTAATAGCTTGTTGCTGATGTTTAGCTGAGTTTGCCACATTAAGCTTATGGTAAACATTCGCTGACAAATCATGAAGCACAGCCGCAAGTGCGCAATCACCTGCACCATTGGTGTTTTTGATTGAATCAGGTCCACCCATAAATGGGGCCGTATGACTATATGCTCTGATAGGTTCATCACACTCATCTTTACGCATAGCTCGTGAGAATTCGTAACGGTTAAAATCAGGTATGGCGCCTGGTAGTAACGGGTATTCGGTTTCACGCTTTAAGCTTTCGTCTACGTAGCCGGCCATAAATAAGCCTTTTTCGCCAGCGGTACAAATAACTAAGTCTACCCAATCAAGTGCTTTATCAGCAGCTAGAAGAGGATCTTCAAAACCTGTAATAGCTAAACCTTCTTCTTCGTTCATAGCAAGAATATCAACATGCTTTTCAACAAAGTTTGCCCACCAAGTAGGGTCTTGTTCAATTAAGAACTTAGTACCGAGTGTAAGCACAACTGGCACACCTGCGTCATTAGCGTATTTTACCGCTTGCATAGTGGCTTCAGTCATTGTTTCGCTACCTTGAGTACGCATAAGATAGGCACTAATCACTAACGCTGATGAATTCTCAATAAGGTCTTTATCGATAGATTCAGGACGTAAGTGATTCATTAGGCCTGCACTTATTGCAAAAGTACGCTCACCGGTTTCATCAATTAATGTAAAACAACGACCTACAGGCCCATCAACTGGTTGAAGGTAGTTTAAGTCTACACGGCTTGAGGTATTACATAAAAAACGGTAAGCGTAGCTACCTATTTTTATATTTTCGCTCATTACGCCTAATAAAACTGAGCGATCATCTGCAAGTACTGAGTAGTTGTGCATAGTGTTACCAATGGTTCCACCGGCAAACTCAAAATCAACCATATTGTTTAATTTTAAACGATCGTATAAGGCGTTTGTTGTATCGCTATCAATAACTTGCGACATCCCTCTACGTAGTTGAAATTCGTCAAGGAAAGCTTGATCAACTTTTGCCTCTATATCAACAACGATCTGATCGATACCCGTAATATAACTACGTTGTAATCGCTCTGTTGCGTTAAGTTGATTGGTAAGTGGATCTTTGGCTTCCACTGGAAAATAATGTTTATGCCTGCGGCGTCCAGGAAATTTCATTTGCTACCCGTGTTGTGAGCTAAATAAAAAAAGCGTGAGATTATAGCGTAAATCAGCACTAGTGAGCCATTACAAACGGGTAAATATTGTTTTATTTTTGCAATAAAGTAATGAATGGCGCACTTTAGAGTGCTAACTAGGTATAATTACAGCATAAAAGGTTATTTAAGTAGAAATAATGAACGAACCATTTGATGATTCCTACTGGATGGAACAAGCGCTTTTGTATGCAAAGCAAGCAGAGCTACTTGATGAAATTCCGGTTGGAGCAATTGTAGTCAAAGATAACCAGCTAGTTTCAGTTGGGTATAACCGCTCAATAACGGATAATGACCCATCTGCCCATGCCGAAATGATTGCAGTGCGAGAAGCTGGAAAAGTACTTAACAACTATCGCTTAATTGATTGCACCCTATACGTAACGTTAGAGCCTTGTTCTATGTGTGCGGGATTGTTAGTGCATAGCAGAATAAAGCGTTTAGTATTTGGAGCAGTCGATGCTAAAACAGGGTCTGCGGGTTCAATTATGAATTTATTACAAGAGCCTAAGTTAAATCATCAAGTTGAGGTGTGCGGTGGTGTTTTGGCACAGCAGTGCGGGGATACTATTTCGAATTTTTTTAAACGTAGAAGAGCGCAAATTAAAGCAGCTAAGAAAGCTGCTCGTGATGATCAAATAAATAAGCCTAACTAAAGTTAACTAGCGATTGGCTCTATTTCTGATTCAGCCATTTGCTGCATAGCAAACATTCGGCGACGCCAGATGATTTTTTTGTGTAGTTTTCGCAACATAACACGACGACGTGTGGCCGTTGAATAAATGACATTGCGTTTTAATCTTTGTGTGCGTCTACGTTTTAGCATGTTTTCTCCTAATGCAAGAGTGAGAAAGGCACGGGTATATCTTATAAAATAATGATATACAATTAACACACATTAGTGATCATTTGGTGACAAGTAAACAGATATTTAATTTACTTAAATTTTGCTTACTGACATGTTCAATAAACGGGTACTTATATTAATCTTAGCCATTGTTTTCACTCGACTGTTCGGGTTCGATTATAGGTTGTTGTTTTTCTGTTTGAGCTTCATCTGCCTTACTTTTTACTTCACTTTTTTCGTTTAGCTTTAGCTTTAGCTCAGTATCAGTGCTCAACTCTGTAATTGGTTCTGGCTCAGGCTCTGCAGCAATAGCATCATTTTCATCTAGCCAAACAAGTGCATCGTAATAGCGACGAATATTATCGACATATTTAACAGCTACATCGCCTCGGGCATAACCGTAGCGAGTTTTACGGTAATAGCGCTTTTTAATTAATAGCGGTAGGCGTTTTTTTACATCAGCCCATTTGTCAGGACTTGCGCCTTGCTGTTCGGTAATTATACGTGCGTCGTTAACGTGCCCCCAACCTACATTGTATCCGGCCAAAGCAAGCCATGTGCGGTCGGGTTGCGGGATACGGTCAGGAATACGTTTAATAAGCTTGCTTAAGTATTTAGCGCCACCACGAATGTTTTGCTCTGGTTCTAACCGGTTAGTAACACCTACTTGTTTGGCTGTACTGCGAGTTAGCATCATGATGCCGCGCACACCTGTTGGTGATTTAGCGCGAGGATTCCACATAGATTCTTGATAGCTTAGTGCCGCTAATAATCGCCAGTCAAGGCTACCTGCATATTGTTCAAACCATGGCTGGTATGTTGGTAAGGTTTCTTTAATTGCTTCTATATAGGCTAGGGTATTTACATAGTTAAATTGGCGTACGTGACCAAAGTATTTTTCTTCAAGTACATAGAGCTGGTTACTTTGCTTAACGTCACCAAAAAATGGCACCAACAACGCATATAAAGAGTCGTCTTTAGATTTATTAAGTATCCATGCAATCGGGTCGTTATGGCTAACTGAAAAACCAATGCTTAAATTTGGGTGATAACGGCGAAACAGCGATAGCGTATGCGTATCAGCGAGTGTGTAATCTATCTCGCCATCAATAACTGCTTGAAGTAGTTCTTCTTCATCAAACTCTTCGCTTTCTATCCAAGTGAGATCTGGATTGTTCTTCTTCATTTTTTGTAGAGTAAGCGAGTGGCTACTTTTAGCTATAACCGTAAAGTTGCCATCTAAATCGTCAAACTCTCGAGGACGAACGCGCCCTTGTTTATAAACTAACTTTTGGCTGATTGTTCTGTAAGTTGGTCCGTAACGGTATTGCTCTGCACGGGTTTTATTATAGGTAAGTCCTGACGCTATTAAGTCTAAATCACCGCTTTCAAGGCGTTCAAACATGTCAGATAAGTTAAAGAAAGGGACTATTTCAAGCTCTACACCTAAATATTCAGCGAAGGCTTGAGATAACTCATATTCAAAGCCTTGCTCACCTTGAACGGCTTGATAATAATTACTAGCACTGGCAAGGGTACCCACACGTATTTTATTGTGTTCTTTTATTTGGGCGAGTTGAGTTGGCTGCTCTTGCATATCGCATGCACATAACAGCATAACTAAAGTAATGATTATTATTAGTTTTTCTTTGAACATTGAGTGCCCCTTAAGCTCGCCAGTCACCGTTATAGCAAAACTAAGCCATCGCGTCACTTTACCTTTTATTTTATTAACCAAAAGAGGCTATAAATAAAGCTAAAAAGTTAATTTTATGAAAAGCGTAATTTTGAGTTAAATCTGAATGCTAATTGGACTATAATGCGTGCCTAAAATATCGTTCAATCCCTAACCCCGGATGAAATTACCTATGTTGATCCTTCGTGGTGCACCAGCACTGTCAGAGTTCAGAGTTAATAAAATTTTAGCGCGTTGCCAACAATCGCAACTTCCAGTCACTAACGTATACGCCGAGTATGCTCACTTTGCCGATTTAACATCGCCGTTGAGTAGCTCCGAGCAAACCAAGCTTGAAAAACTATTAACTTACGGTCCAACTATTGCTGAGCATACCCCAGCTGGCAAACTTGTACTTGTTACACCTCGCCCTGGTACCATTTCACCTTGGGCATCTAAAGCAACCGATATTGCCTATAACTGTGGTTTAAAACAGGTTCACCGTGTTGAACGCGGTATTGCTTATTATGTTGAAGGTGACTTAAACGCAGAACAACTTGCACAAGTAATTGCGTTATTGCACGACCGTATGACCGAAGCCACGCATAGTGAGCTTGAAGATGCTGCACAACTGTTTCGCAGTGATGCACCGCGCCAAATGTCGTCTGTTGATATTTTAGGTGGCGGACGCGAAGCATTAGCAATAGCCAATGTTGAGCAAGGTTTTGCCCTTGCTGATGACGAAATAGATTACTTGGTAGAAAACTTTATAAAGTTAGGACGTAACCCTAACGACATCGAATTGTTTATGTTTGCACAAGCAAACTCAGAGCATTGTCGCCATAAAATATTTAATGCTGACTGGACGATCGATGGAAAAGAGCAGCCAAAATCGCTGTTTAAAATGATTAAAAATACGTTTGAGTTAAATCCTGAAAATGTATTGTCGGCGTATAAAGATAACGCGGCAGTAATGAAAGGCTCAAAAGCGGGTCGCTTCTTCCCAAATGCGCAAGGTGAATATGCGTATCATCAAGAAGACATTGAAATACTAATGAAAGTTGAAACGCATAACCACCCAACAGCTATTGCGCCATTCTCTGGTGCGGCTACAGGCTCTGGTGGTGAAATTCGCGATGAAGGCGCAACTGGTCGTGGCTCTAAGCCAAAAGCAGGTTTAGTTGGCTTTACTGTATCAAACTTACGTATTCCAGGTTACGAGCAACCATGGGAAAGCGATTTTGGTAAGCCGAGTCGCATTGTTAACGCGCTTGATATAATGACAGAGGGTCCACTAGGTGGCGCTGCATTTAATAATGAGTTTGGTCGTCCTAACTTATTAGGCTACTTTCGTACTTACGAAGAAAAAGTAACAAGCCATAATGGCGAAGAAGTACGTGGTTACCATAAACCAATTATGCTTGCCGGTGGTTTAGGTAATATTCGCTCTGATCATGTTCAAAAAGGTGATATTCCTGTAGGCGCTAAATTAATTGCGCTAGGTGGACCTGCAATGAACATTGGTTTAGGCGGTGGTGCTGCATCAAGCATGGCTTCAGGTCAATCAAACGAAGATTTAGATTTTGCTTCAGTACAACGCGAAAACCCAGAAATGGAGCGTCGTTGCCAAGAAGTTATCGATAAATGTTGGCAGCTAGGTGATGAAAACCCAATTGCATTCATCCACGATGTAGGTGCTGGCGGTTTATCAAATGCGTTCCCTGAGCTTGTTAATGATGGCGGACGTGGTGGTAAGTTCCAATTACGTAGCATTCCTAACGATGAGCC
The DNA here is from genome assembly GCF_030408075.1 of Pseudoalteromonas sp. APC 3358. Taxonomy (NCBI): domain Bacteria; kingdom Pseudomonadati; phylum Pseudomonadota; class Gammaproteobacteria; order Alteromonadales; family Pseudoalteromonadaceae; genus Pseudoalteromonas; species Pseudoalteromonas sp. APC 3358. Next base: position 483,625 of record NZ_JASDCE010000003.1, on the reverse strand, counting down.
AGGCATGGCACCGCACGAAATTTGGTGTAATGAATCACAAGAGCGTTATGTACTCGCTGTTGGCGTAGAGGACTTTGACCGCTTTGAAGCAATTTGTAAGCGTGAACGTGCCCAGTACGCTGTTATTGGTGAAGCAACCGCTGAACCTCACTTAACAGTGTCAGACAGCCATTTTGAAAATAACCCTGTTGATTTACCGCTGGACGTATTATTAGGTAAAGCACCTAAAATGCACCGCGATGTAACGTCAAAGCACGTTGTTGGTAAAGCGCTTGATACTACATTAATAAATGCAGCAGATGCAGCGCAGCGCTTAATGCGTTTACCAGCCATTGCAGAAAAAACATTCCTAATAACAATCGGCGATCGCTCAGTTACGGGTTTAGTAGCGCGCGATCAAATGGTCGGTCCTTGGCAAGTACCTGTTGCTAACTGTGCAGTAACTGCGGCAACGTATGATACTTACCACGGTGAAGCTATGTCACTTGGTGAGCGTACTCCTGCAGCATTACTTAATTACGGTGCATCTGCTCGTTTAGCTGTAGCTGAGTCGTTAACTAATATTGCCTGTGCAAACATCGGTAGCCTTGAAAACATTAAGTTATCAGCAAACTGGATGGCAGCAGCGGGTCACCCAGGTGAAGATGCTGGTTTATACGAAGCGGTTAAAGCCGTAGGCGAAGAGCTTTGTCCTGCGCTTGGTTTAACGATTCCAGTGGGTAAAGATTCTATGTCAATGAAAACGACATGGAAAGATGAAGGTGACTCACAAGAGAAGTCAGTAACATCACCGCTTTCACTGGTTATAACTGCGTTTGGTCGTGTTGACGACGTACGTAAAACAGTCACTCCACAACTGCGCACAGATAAAGGCGACACATCGCTTATATTAGTTGATTTAGGTGCGGGTAAAAACCGCATGGGTGCATCAAGCCTTGCGCAAGTTTATAAGCAATTGGGTGATTTAACACCTGATGTTGATAGCCCAGAGTTATTAAAAGGCTTTTATAACGCAATGCAAGCGCTTGTGGCCGATAGTAAATTACTTGCTTATCATGACCGCTCAGACGGTGGTTTATTTACCACGGTTGCTGAAATGGCGTTTACGGGTCATACCGGTGTAACGGTTGATTTAGCAGCTTTAACAGGTTCAGACATTGAAGCACTTTATAACGAAGAGCTAGGTGCCGTAATCCAAGTAGCAAATGCTGATTTAGATGCAGTAAATGCGGTGTTTGAACAACATGGTATAGCAGCAATTAGCCACAACATTGGCACGCTTAACAGTGACGATACGATTATATTTAACCGTGGCGAAAATACGGTACTTAACCATACGCGTACTGAGCTTCGTACTATTTGGGCTGAAACAACGTATCAAATGCAAGCACGCCGTGATAACCCTGAATGTGCTAAGCAAGAGTTTGATGCAAAGTTTGATGCAAAAGATCCAGGCTTAAACGTAAAACTTAACTTTGATTTAAACGAAGATATAGCGGCGCCATACATTGCAACCGGTGCTAAACCACAAATGGCTATTTTACGTGAGCAGGGTGTTAACTCTCATTTAGAAATGGCGGCAGCGTTTAACCGCGCAGGTTTTGCAGCCGTTGATGTACACATGAGCGACATTTTAGAAGGTCGTTTAACACTAGAGCAATTTAAAGGTTTAGTGGCTTGTGGTGGTTTCTCATACGGTGACGTACTTGGTGCGGGTGAAGGTTGGGCTAAGTCTATTTTGTTTAACGACATGGCACGCGATCAGTTCCAAAACTTCTTCCACCGTGAAGATACTTTTAGCTTAGGTGTATGTAACGGTTGCCAAATGTTATCAACGTTAAAAGAGTTGATCCCTGGTACTGAACATTGGCCGCGCTTTGTAACTAATAAATCAGAGCGTTTTGAAGCACGCTTTAGTTTAGTAGAAATACAAGAGAATCCGTCTGTATTCTTTAATGGAATGGCTGGATCGCGTATGCCTATAGCGGTTTCTCATGGTGAAGGTCATGCTGAGTTTGCAAACGATGCAGCCACTAAAGCGGCGCTTAATAGCGGCACTGTAGCGGTTAAGTTTGTAGATAACTACGGTAACCCTACAACGCAGTACCCAGCTAACCCTAATGGATCTCCAGAAGGTATTACAGGTATTACGTCAACAGATGGTCGCGCCACTGTAATGATGCCGCATCCAGAACGTGTATTCAGAAGCGTTGCCAACTCTTGGCATCCTGATGAGTGGGTCGAGGATAGCCCGTGGATGCGTATGTTCCGTAACGCACGTAAAAACGTAGGTTAATTACATTTGCGTTTATACAAGTTAGATTCATAATCTTACTGTAAAATAAAAAAGGCTGCATTGTGCAGCCTTTTTTGATTAGTATAGTTTTAGCTAAAAGCACAAAGCATTTAAGGATAGTATGTTTAAGCGAATTGGTTTAATTGTTGGAGCTGTATTACTAAGTACCTTGCTGCTTGGTTATGTATTTCGTTTACCTTTATTACAGTGGGTTATAGCGCCTGAGCTTAAAAAAGCAGGCATTACGTTAAGCTGTCTCGATTTTTCAATCACGTCTGAACTAAATATTCATGCTGATAAAGTGTGTTTAAATTATCAAAATCAACAATTACAACTTACTGGTATTACTGCAAATACAAAGCGTGTAGATATTGAAAATGCAGTGCTAAAAGTTAATCCACTCCCTAAAAGTGATAATGCTAATCAACTTGCTAAAAATCTCGATTTAGCACTTCCCTTAAATCGCCCATTAATCAATATTAAACAGCTTGTAGTAAAAAGTAATGAGCTCAATAAGCCACTTAAAATAAGCATATTAGAACCCGAACTAAATAAATTTAATGTCTCAGGTGATATAAACGCAAGTGCAATTTTGACTGCTAATAAAGTAAGTGGTCAATTTGAAATTAATGACACTTTTTTAAAGCACGTTATAAACACTAAAAATACATTAATAGCAGATTTTAACTTTAATACTCAGCAAGCATTTAGCTTTGATGGTATAGAACTTGAGTTAAATGGCGATATTAGCTCCCAGTTTGCTCACACGTATGAGCAGTGCAAAGTTAACGTATTAACCACTGGTAAATTGGCGACGCGTTTTAATTTAAATAGCCAAGCGTTAATGTTTAATACCGATTTGCTTAATAACAAAATTAATTTAACACCAAGCTGTACTGAGTTAATACCACCGAGTGAATATGCAGGCTTTATTAGCAAACAAGTTCCTTTAAATTGGCAACTTAAACTCCCTCAATCAATTCGCTTAGAGGGTAGTGAGCTCAGTGTACCTGTAATTAATTTGATGAGTGAAGGCGATAAGCAATTTGATATTTTAATAACAGATACAACACTAAATATTAAATCTCCACTTGAAGACTTACAGACAACTTTGTCAGCTCAAATAAATACACCTGATATAAATAATATTAGCGTTAATGCTCAGTTGGCTGGCACTGTGATTAAAGGCGATTACGTCGTTATGCTTGATGGCTTGCCTGAGTTTGCACCAGCAACAGCGAATGGGCTTAGCCTTAGTGGTCACTTTAATATAAGTGAGTTTATAGACTCAAAACCAATTGGGCTTATAAATGCTAAATTAACGCTTAATAGTGTAGATGCGTTTGATATAAGTGCAGTGCAATACCAAGGTGGTTTAACAGCAAAAATGGATAAACAGTTAAACGCAGAGGTAGCGTTAACTCAGCAATTAAAAAGCGCAGAATATAAAGAATTTAAAGTCACAGATATAAGTAACACATTAACAGCAAATGCTAATTTAGGCGTAGGTGAGTTATTTGCTGATCTAACAGCAAAAACGAATATAAAGGCTGTTAATAGCCCCGACATAAAACTTAATAATATAAAAGTAGAGTCTACGGGGCTACAAAGCCGTGCACTAAAAGCCACGCATCACGCATTTATAAACGATGTTGAGTTAGTTGTAAATCATCATATGTCGTCGCAAGCTCATCCGTTTGAAGTTATTATTCCTGAACAAAGTACGTTGCCGTTAAATGCGTTTATTAGGCAATTTGAGCCACTTGCACAGCTAACTAAGGGCGAATTTAATGGCTATATTAGTGGCGATGTAAACTTACAAAGTGCATCGTTCAATATGGGGATTAGTCATACAAGTGCACTGTATAACGATTACCTTGCGAGTGATTTAAATAGCGTGTTTAGTGGAGAATATTATTCAGGTAAGCTTAATGTAAAACCATCTACCTTTAATTTAAATGAGTTTAGAGCGGGTGCCGTAATTAAAGCGATTGAAGGGCAATGGCAAGTTAATAACAATACCGCGCTTATAAATGATGTAAAAGGAAGTGTGTTTGGTGGCGAGTTTTCGTTAGATACCTACACAATAGGGAAGCCAAACCAAGTTGCCAATGTTAAGTTTGAAAACATTGATGCAAGTAAACTCGTTACACTCGACGATAAGTCGGGCATTGTATTAACGGGGCGCTTGGCGGGGTCTTTACCTGTCCATTTTGATAGTGGAAAAATTGAAATAATTGACGGTAGTTTATTTAGCCAAGGAACAGGTAATTTAAAAATCACCAATAATGCCGCTTTTGATTCAGTAATGCAGCAACAGCAAGAGTTACAACCTGTGTTAGGGCTATTAACTAATTTAGATATTCAAAAACTTAATAGCAGTGTGGCACTAAAAAATGATGGTTGGTTAAAACTAGGGGTTAATTTGCAAGGCTATAATAAAGCAGAGCAGCAGCAGGTTAACTTTAATTATAACCACGAAGAAAACGTATTTACACTTTTACGCGCACTGCGCTTAAGTGACGAAATTACACAAAAAGTTGAGCAACAATACTCACAAAAAGGAAACTAATAATGAGACAGTCGTTATTGATAAAAGTACTGCTCGCGCTAGGTGCTATTAGTGCACTAAGTGCCTGCACGCACCGAGTTGAGGTGTCTGCTAAAGAGCCCATTACTATTAATTTAAATGTGAAGGTCGATCACGAAATTCGCGTAAAAGTAGATAAAGAACTCGACAGTTTGTTTAGTGACGACAGTGAGTTATTTTAAGGAGCTAAAACATGAATACGAAGAAAAAATTAAATATTATTACGTTAGTTAGTGCTGTATGTATGTCGTTCTCTGCGTGGGCTATTAGCCTTGATGACGCTAAAAACCAAGGTTTTGTAGGTGAAGATAGCTCTGGTTATTTAGGGCTCGTTGTACAAAACGCAGAAGCAAAAGCAGTTGTTGATGACATAAATGCAAAGCGTAAAGCGCAGTACTTAAAGCTGGCTAAAAAGAATAACTTGTCACTTTCACAAGTAGAAGCACTTGCTGCCGCTAAAACAATTGAAAAAACCCAAAGTGGTCATTACGTTGAAGTAAATGGTAACTGGGTTAAAAAATAAGCGTTAGTTATTGCCTTGTTTTGTAAAAAGTTTTGCACAAAGTTTTTACAAACCAAAATAAAACCGAGCATTTAAGCGCTCGGTTTTTTACAGCCTTCGAGTAACTGCTGCCAAAAATCAATCCCCTTGCGCCTTGCTAGGTTTATATTATGCTCTGGAATAGATTCAGGTTCGTTATAACTATCAAGCGCTTCGCTCATACTTGCTTCGCGAATTAAATGCAGAGTAGGAAAAGGCGCTCTATTTGTATAGTTTGCGGCATCATTTTCATCGCTGTCGGCAAATACGTAATCAGGATGAAAGTTAGCAATTTGATACTTACCTTCAAACCCCTGCGCGACTAAAAGTGCATTAGCTAAATCGACCAAGTCTAAAAAGTCTTCAAAATCACTAAAGCCGTTGTCAAACATGATAAGGGTTGTTTCGCGCTCTGGCTCACGGTCAAGCTCAACACATTGCTCAAGCATATCCATTACGGCATCATCCATACTCGCTGCTGGACTTACGATGTAATGAATACAGTTATTTTCTACTTCTTTGCGAGCAAACGGGCAAAAGTTATATTTAACGATAACAGATGACACCCATTCGCGGGTTTGGCTTATAGCTATGTTGGTCACGGTTTTGGCTCTAAATATTGGTTAATAATGGTAAGTGTTTTTTGTATTGCACCTTGGTTTTTAGCTACGCATTGCGCAGCTTTAATTCCTAAGGTTTGGCACGATTTTGTGTTTTGGCTAAACGTTATGAGCTGCTTTGCTAATTCGTCGTTGCTATCAACTACTACAGCGCCTTTAAGCTTTATTAGCTCGGGGTACACATGATCAAAATTATATGTGTGTGGGCCTGTTATTACACCTACTGAAAACGCAGCTGATTCTAATGGGTTATGTCCACCTCTACGTATTAAACTGCCACCAATAAAGCTCACATTTGCAGCGCCATATAAACACTGTAATTCACCAAGCGTATCAGCAAGGAGTACTTGTTCATTGTTGTAGTTATTTTGGCTACGACGGCTAAAACTAAGTGGGCTTTGTGTTAAAAGCTCAGCTACTTTATCAAATTGCTCTGGATGGCGCGGGGCAATTATAAGTAATGCATTAGGTTGCTTTTTTAGTAACTGTTGGTGAGCTGCCAATACTAATTCATGTTCTACAGGATGTGTTGAGCCTGCTGCCCATACAAAGCGTTCATCGTTATTGTCTTCATTACTGTTATAAAGCTGTTTAAGGTTGAGTACTTCAGCTAATTGCTCGTCACTTGGTGTTATATCAAATTTTATAGAGCCTGTTACATGGCTTTTTGAAGTTTCGAGACCAAGCTCTATAAAACGCTCTGCATCTGCCTTGTTATGACTCGCAAGTACTGTAATTGAGCGCATAATAATATGCGTTAATTTAGCGACCTTTTGATAGCCTTGCTGCGACTTTTCAGAGAGTCTTGCATTGATAACAAGTACCGGTATATTTTTTTTGTGACTTATCGCCATTAAATTTGGCCATAGCTCTGTTTCTAAAATACATAATGCTTGTGGCTTTATACGCTTTAAAAATCGGGCTGTCGCAAACGGAAAATCGATTGGTAAGTAGCTACACGCCACAGAATTTTTAAACTGGTTAAGTATTTGCTCTCTGCCTGTTGGAGTATTACAGGTTATAAGTATATTTAAATTTGGATGTGCTTTTTGAAGAGCTTTAATAAGCGGCGTTGCGGCGAGTACCTCACCAACAGAAGCACAATGAAAAACTAAAGGTTTGGTTTTAGTCGTAAATAAAGACTTACTGACAAACCCAAAGCGCTCTTTAAAGTGTGCACGATATCCTTGGTTTTTTTTACCTCGTAAAATATAGAGATAAAATACAATCAGTGGGCTAATAAAAATTAATGCTAGAGAGTAAAAAATGCGTGCCATACTGATCTTTCTTAAAGGGAGGTGGCGTTAGTTTACCGTGAAATAGCCGTTTTCTAAACATACTCACAATAAAATATGGTCTGGGTTCAGTTATAACCCGATAAAATGCACACAATTAAATAAAATTATGGAATAATGGATTTAATTTTTCCCTGCTATTTCAGTTCCTAGAGGAATTTTTCATGTCAATTATCGATTCAGTGGCAACTAGCTACGTTGAAACATTAAACCGTCATCAAGCATTATTTGAAACGATGGAAGCTTATCATCAAGAATCTATGCAACTGTTAGAAGCATGCCACAGTGCATTACAAGCTGGTGGCAAGATTGTTTGGCTTGGTAACGGCGGTAGTGCAGCCGATGCGCAGCATTTAGCAGCAGAATTTGTAGTGCGTTATAAATTAGAACGTGGTCCGCTTGCCTCAATGGCATTGACTACAGATACATCAATTTTAACAGCACACAGCAACGATTATCACTTTGATACGGTGTTTGAACGCCAAGTTCAAGCGCTATGTAAGCCAGAAGATTTAGTTATTGGTTTAACCACATCAGGTACTAGTAATAATATTAATTTAGCATTAGAAGCTGCAAATAAACTAGGCGCTTTTACAGTGGCATTAACTGGACGTGATGGCGGTAAAGTAAAAGATATTGCTAAGTTACCTATCATTATAAAAAATGACGAAACAGCACGTATTCAAGAAGCTCACATGTTTATAGGTCACTGGTTATGTGAAGCCATGGATATGGTTGTTGCGGAGCAGCAGTAATGGATTTATCGTTATTAAAAAACTTATCAGCGGCACGAATATTAGTTGTTGGCGACGTAATGCTAGACCGTTATTGGTATGGTGATACAGGTCGAATTTCGCCTGAAGCGCCAGTACCTGTTGTTAAAGTAAGTAAATTTGAAGACAAAGCGGGCGGCGCAGCTAACGTTGCAAAAAATATAGCGCGGTTAGATGCAAAAGTTGGCTTACTGGGCTTAATTGGTGAAGACGAAAGCGGGCAGATTTTAGAGACTATTCTAAAAGGTGAAAAAATAAGTTCACAATTAGTCAGTGTATGTGATTTACCGACTATTTCAAAAATGCGTGTTATTAGCCGTCATCAACAACTCGTTCGTCTTGATTTAGAAGAAACATTTACCGAGCAACACAGCCAACTTTTATTAAACCGTTTAGAGCTTGTACTTGATGAATACGATTTTATTGTGTTCTCTGATTACAGCAAAGGATCTTTAAGCTTAATTAAAGAGATGGTAAGCCTTGCTAAGGGCGCCGGAAAAACGGTTTTAATCGACCCTAAATCTCCAGATTTACATTTATATGAAGGTGCTGATTACATTACGCCTAATTTACATGAGTTTAAGTTAGCGGGTGGTCAAACCGATTCAGAAGAAGCTTTAGCAGCAAGTGCACGTGATTTAATTAGCAAAAATGGCATTAAAGCCATGTTGCTTACGCGTTCTGAGCAAGGTATGTCGTTAATTAATGCAGATGAAAAGTTTGATTTTGCTGCACAAGAACTTGAAGTAAGTGATGTGACTGGGGCTGGTGATACGGTTATAGCTACACTCGCGGTTATGCTTGGTGCGGGCATGGAACCTAAAGATGCAGTCGAAATTGCTAATTTAGCCGCAGGTATAGCGGTTAGTAAATTTGGTGCAGCGACTGTCTCGCCAGAAGAGTTAAGTCGTAAGCTTGGTCAGTATTTACATACTACTGGTGAGCATTACCAAACACCATTTGATGATGTACTTCAGCATATTGAATTTGCAAAACAAAACGGCGAAAAAATTGTATTTACTAATGGTTGCTTTGATATTTTACATGCTGGGCATGTGCGTTATTTAGCACAAGCTAAAGCACGAGGCGATAGACTCGTTGTTGGATTAAATAACGATGAATCTATTACGCGTTTAAAAGGGGCCGATCGTCCTATTAACCCACTAGATGAACGTGCAATGGTACTTAGCGCACTTTCATCAGTTGATTGGGTTATTCCATTTGGTAGCCTAGATGAAAACGATACTCCCGCTAAATTAATTGAGCAAATAAGCCCTGATATTTTAGTTAAGGGTGGCGACTACACCGTAGAGCAAATAGCGGGTGCTGAGCATGTACTTCGCCATGGCGGAAAAGTTGAAGTGCTTGAATTTTTAGATGGGTGCTCAACATCAAAAGTAATAAGTAAAATTAAACAGTAATTACTGATTTAGTTTGCTAAAAAATACAAAAAAGGGATGAAAACACTGTTTTCATCCCTTTCTTACTTTTAATACGTTACTTTATTAAAAGTAACGTATTAAAAGTTATATTCGTACTTAGCAAACGCAGAAGTATCGTTTTCAGCACCGTCGTTGTTAGATGCAAAAGCACCTAAAGTGACGCGCCCTCCCATAGAGAGCATTCTGTAACGCAGTTCTAATTGCTTAGAGTTAAACCCTGTTTTAGTAATAGAATTCCCTAAATCTGGGTTGTTAGGGTAAAGGTCCCTGTTATCGCTGTTGTAATCAACACTGCGTAATTTTACCTGCCAATCGTTTCCATTAGATAACTGACCTAGCAGAGTTAAAACGACTGATTGTGCATCGTTATCGTAGGTTGAGCCAATTGTACGACCATGGTATCGGTAGCCTGATCTATAAGCCGACAACTTGTCATCATGCTCATAGTAACAATTTTCAACTTTTGATTCAGCTTGGCATGAAACACCAGTATCTATATATTCAACATTTACTAATATGTTCTGAGTGTATATGCGTTGTGTTGTTTGAATACCAAAAAGATATGCTCTGTCGGAAGGCTTAAATTGAGAGCTTGCGTCTTCACCTATAGTGCTAATGTAGATTGCATATGGGTGTGTTAACAAGGTATCAGACCAGCGGATATCAATACCAGCCAGTTGATTACCTATTTTTGACTCAAATTGACTGTCACAGCTGTCATTACCATCTGTGCAAGTTGTTTGGCCAGTTATAACATCAATAAAATCACCTGCAGAGCTAGGTTGTCCATCGCCAGCCCATTGTGCAGACCAGCTAAGTGCAATTTCTAACTGTTGAATAGGGCGAAAATTAACACGAGTACTCCACAGTAAAGCATCAGGTATAACACGCGTAGACTCAAGTTTAGCCATTTGTGCAGTAAAGCTCCATTGACCAATCCAGCTCAGCCATGGTGTATCGAAAGCAGTACTTTTTTCTCTGGTAACACTTAGTGCAGGTAAAGGTTTCGCATTACCTGACATAATTAAGCTGTTATCAACACCAGGTCCCCAAAATTGTTCAACAGCACCGGCTCTAAAAATCCAGTTACCTAAACGGTAAGCTAAGTAACTATTATCAAGTGAGGTATCGTTACAATCGGTTAAAGCTTGCTCGTTGGTAACTATATCGTCAGTCGTTTTTCCATCAACTAAACATTTTTTACCGTCTTTTCTATAATTTACAGCTACTTTAGCTGCAAAGTTATCGCCTAAATAAGCGTAAGCTGCAGAAAGCTCTGTTTCTTGAGTATTTGTTGCACCAAAGCTTGTTGCTATGATTGGATCTGTGGCTGCAAAAGCTGATAATTGAAGACTATGTGAGCTATTATTTTCTGATTTATATCGATGTTTAACGCGAAGTAAAGCATCTTGTAAGCTTGGAGATAATTGCTCCAGCGGCATACTTTCCACATCGCTTATAAAACTTTTCCACATAAGCGGATAGGTAGTTACAGGAGCTAAAATAACACCGGCATCAGCTAATTGTTGAATATCAGCTCTTAGACCATAATCATCGGGTTTTACCCATGGCTCAGCATTAACTGATGCGCTCATAGCGCAAAAAAGAGTAGAAAGTAGAAAAATTCTGTTTCGCAAAGTTCAGATCCTTGTGATTAAGATTGCGGCTAAGTTTATCAATCTAAGTCTGCTATTGCAGTAAATAATCAAATTTATAGAGTTAATTTAATATATTAAAATGTAACCTGTCTATCGTAATAAGTATCTGATTGATATACTGGAGCTCAAATAGGACATTGAGAATGCAATGAGCAACAAACGACTTTTATTTATTCCAGTATCATCACCAGAAGGCATTGGTGAATATATGCGCTCGTTGTTGTTGGCTCAAAGTTTACAGGCAGAACTTGCAGATTCTCTCGATATTCACTTTATATTAAATAAGCATACAAGCTACGCAAAAGATTGTCCTTTTGAAGCCACACTACTCGAACACTCAGCGACTAAAGAGCTTGATTTTGTTTGCGACTTTATAGAGCAATTTAAACCTGATGTCGTTGTTTTTGATTGTGCAGGACGTGCAGGGCATATGAAGGCGGCTAAAAAGGTAGGCGCTAAAGTTATATTCATTTCTCAGCATGCAAAAAAACGTGCTAAAGGCTTAAAACTTAACAGAATTAATTTAATTGATACACATTGGGTTGTACAGCCTGATTATTGTATTGAGCCACTTACATGGGCTGAAAGTACGAAGTTAGACATGTTTCCCTTGGCACATCCTCGAAATGTAGGTCCTTTTGTTACATTTGCCTCTTGCGCGCAAAAACGTGATGTTTTAAATCGCTATAACTTAGTATCGGAAGGCTATTTTATTGTAAATGCTGGCTCAGGCGGACATGTATTAAATAACCTTAATTGCGCTGATGTTTACTTTAAAGCCGCGCTTAAAATTACTAAGCACACTGGTTTAAAAGCAGTTGTTGTGTTTGGTCCCAATTATAAGAAAGCCATTCCTGAGAGTGATGAGGTTACTTGTTTAGCAAGTCTGCAAAGTACTGATTTTTTGGCATTAATGAGCCAAGCTAAAATCGCATTACTTAGCGGTGGAGATACTTTACTGCAAGCAATTGCAGTTCAAACCCCCGTTGTGGCATGTGCTATCTCAAAAGATCAAAATACACGTTTGGATCATTGTGTTAATGCAGGTGTTGTCATAAAAGCAAATCTTGATATTGATGAAATCACTACAAAAATAGCTCAGGTTATTAGCGAGCCTTTCTATAATGAATTCGTTGCTAAATATAGTCAACTTGATAATACACATAGCTTCGATGTGATCACTAATGGCATAAAAAATATGCTTATAGGGGATCGCTAATGAATATAGTGATTGTAATTGATTCCCTAGTGGGTGGTGGTGCTGAAAAAGTAATGCTTACCCTTGCTGAGGAAATGGCCAAGTTAAAGCACCGAATCACTATTTTGTCTCTTGCTAACTTTATTGAATATAATATCCCTGAAGTACTTAACGTGGAGAGTTTATTCGCACATAGGGCATCAAAAGTAGATCGATTTTGGCAGCGTAAAAATAGCATTTTAACACTACAAACTTGGTTTGAAAAAAAACAAAGCGAGCTGGGCAATATTGATTTAGTGCTTTCTAATCTTGATAGAAGTAATAACTTGCTCGCGCGTAGTAATATCAAAAATGTTCATTTTGTTATTCACAACTCAGTTAATGCAGAACTTGCACGTCAAAAAAAGTTAGGTCCATTTTCATACTTATATCTTAAAAAAAGTAAGCAAAATTTAAATGGTAAATCACTTATTTGCGTATCAAAGGGTGTTGAAAAAGAAATAATACAAGGGGATTTAATTAACCCAAGTGCAATTGCGACTATTTACAACCCGTTCGATTTTGAAAAAATAAGACAGCAAGCAAATGAGCAAAATAACAATATCCCAAATGAGCCCTACTTAATTCATGTAGGAAGACTCGCCAAACAAAAACGCCACGATATATTATTTGCAGCATTTGCAAAGCTTGATAAAAAATACAAGTTAGTACTTTTATGTAATAAACCGGCTAAAGCGCTAAAGCTTGCACAGGAATACGGCATAGAAAAACAGTTAGTAGTGCCAGGATTTCAACAAAACCCGTACAACTGGATTAAGCATGCCAAAGCTTTAGTGTTGAGTTCTGATTTTGAAGGACTTCCAACGGTATTAATTGAGGCTTTAGCGGTGGGTACTCCGGTAGTTAGTACTAATTGTACATTTGGACCAAGCGAGATATTAACAGGCGAGCTAAGTAAATATTTAGTACCCGTTCAGCAAAGTGAGGCATTAGCCAATGCCGTTAAGCAGGTGCTAGCAGATAAGCCAAATGTAGAAAACGCAGATATTCTAAAACAAGTACAGGCAGAGCAGGTTGCTCTGCAGTATTTAGCATTGGCTAACTAAGTTAACTTATATTAGGTTAACTTATATTAGGTTAACTTATATTAGCGAGTGCTTTGAGGTAGTTGCTATGCAGAGTTTGCCAGTCAGTCGCTTGCCAATTAAATGACTCGTTTCGACCTTGTTCTTTTAAAAATGAGCGCTCAAGTCGTTCCATATTACTTTGTTGCCACTGCACATTAGGCATTTTTATTTCACCTCTATCAAAGTCGATAATGTACACATCACCAGTATCATCAAACAAAATGTTATTAATGTTTAAATCGGCGTGATACACACCTTTTGAATGAAATAGCGCGATTGTTTTAGCTATGCGCTCCAACTCATCTTCGGTCAATGGGCGTTCAATTAATACATCGAGTACACTTTTAGCGCCTTTAACAGCCTCGGTAATAATATCACCACGATAAATTAATCCGCTGCGGGTTACTTTAGCTGCAATAGGGGTTGGTACGTTTAAACCAAGCTCTATAAGTTTACTCATTAAGCTAAACTCTTTATACACACGGGTTTGTTCAAGTCCTGGGTATAAATATTGATCGCTTAGCAATTTACCTACTAAGCCACCGCGCCAATAATGCCTAAGTACGGCTGTTAATTCGTCTTGCTTAAAAAACCACGCAGTTGCTCGACCTTTTTTAGCGCCCACAATTTTATTTTGTTGTTGCCAATAATTTGCATCAAACCAATCGAGGGTAATTTGGCTCGTGTATTTAGGGTGGCTTAATACAGTGTGATTGCCTTGCACGTGTTGTTTAAACATAGCTCTGCGTAATTGCTAAATAATGTGCCTATATTAGCGCGTTTTAAAGCTGAGGATAAGTGCTTGCAATAGCGTGATTATAATTTAAGATCGGCTTTTGTATTTAATACCTAAGGGAATGTGTGACTCAAGCTCCTAACTATTCATCTATTTGTATATTAAGACTCTCAGCCATTGGTGACGTATGTCATGGTGTGAGTGCTGTACAAGCCATTCAAAAAGCACACCCAAATGCAAAAATCACCTGGGTTATTGGTAAAATAGAAGCGATGTTACTTGCCGACTTACCGGGTGTTGAGCTGGTGGTATTTGATAAAAAACAAGGTAAAGCAGCACTTAAAAGCTTAAAGCAACGCTTTAAAGATCAACAGTTTGATGTACTACTTAATATGCAAGTTGCATTAAGGGCTGGGTTTGTAGCGCGTTGTATTCCTGCAAAAGTAAAAATAGGGTTTGATTGGGCGCGTTCAAAAGAATTGCACAGCTTGTTTATTAATAAACGAATAGCCCCAGAAGCTCAGGCGCATGTGCTTGAAGGCTTTAAAGGTTTTGCAAAAGCCATTGGTGTAGCTGATTATAAACCGAGTTGGGACATGCCATATACAGAGCAAGACCAAGCGGTTGCTGATGAACTACTAACACCAGAGTACCTAACTAATAAACTGTTAGTAATATCGCCATCAGCAAGTAAAGCACAGCGCAATTGGCTCGCTGATTGTTATGCAGCATTGGCTGATTATGCAAATGAGCAAGGCTTTAAGGTGGTATTGACGGGGGGGCCAACAGAACTTGAAATTAACCTAGCAAATAGTATTGTTGAGTATAGTAAAACACCTATTTTAAATTTAGTGGGTAAAACGAAACTCAAAGAGTTGTTGTGCGTGTTAAAGCGTGGCAGCTTAGTGCTTGCGCCCGATACGGGTCCTGCACATATGGCGGTAACGGTTGGTACGCCGGTTATTGGTTTATACGCACATTCAAACCCAGCACGCACAGGTCCTTACTTATACCAAGACTACGTGGTAGAGGTTTATCATCAAAATTTGCTTAAGCAAACTGGTAAAACAGCTGAGCAAGTGCCGTGGGGTACGCGCGTAAAAGGCGATGATTTAATGAGCCAAATTACAGTTGATAACGTAAAAGCGATGTTTGATCATGTTGTACAAAAAGAGTCTTTGTAATGAATGCACAAAAAAAAAATAAAGCACTTTTTTTAGACCGAGATGGCGTAGTAAATGTTGACCATGGTTATGTGTATCAAAGCGATAAATTTGAATTTATTGAAGGTGTTTTTAGTACTTGTAAAGCATTTTATGATGCGGGCTATAAAATCATAATCGTCACTAATCAATCTGGAATTGGCCGAGGTTATTACACCGAAACTGATTTTTTAGCACTAACTGATTGGATGAAAACCCAATTTAGCGATCACAGTATTGAAGTTGCCGATGTGTACTTTTGCCCTCATCACCCTAAAAAAGCGCACCCTGAATATTTGAAAGAGTGCAGTTGCAGAAAGCCTGCGCCAGGGATGTTATTGCAAGGCATACAAGAGCATAACATCGACCCTGCTTGCAGTATAATGGTGGGCGATAAACTCAGTGATATGGAGGCTGCGAAAAAAGCAGGGATCACTACCCGCGTTTTAGTGCGTTCAGGTCAAAGCTTTGATGAAAGTGCCAAGCAAGAGGCTGATTTAATTATCGATTCTATAAACAGTTTACCTGCACTTTTAAAGACATAAATAGACTAAACAGATTAGCCTGTAAACTGGCAGGAATTCCTTCCAGTTTAGGGCGTTTGCGACGAACTGCAAACCGTGCATTTTCCCCATTAAACTTTTACAATACCCCCCATAATAAACAGTCGCTTAAATGTGGTTGTTTACCCGTTCAAATAAATGGAGAACACAGATGAGAGCATCTGCTTTTTTTAGCCAGCTACAACAGCAAATTGAAGACGTAAAAACCGAAGGTTTGTATAAAAGCGAACGTATTATTAAATCTCAGCAGCAAGCTCAAATCGAAGTTGCGTCAGGTAAAGTAATCAACTTTTGTGCTAATAACTACTTAGGTTTAGCTAATAGCCCAGAGCTAATTGAAGCTGCGCAAAACGGTTTAAATAATCATGGTTTTGGTGTGGCGTCTGTTCGTTTTATTTGTGGTACGCAAGATATTCATAAAACACTAGAGAAAAAAATCAGTGAGTTTTTAGAAACAGAAGATACGATTTTATATTCTTCATGTTTTGATGCAAATACAGGCTTGTTTGAGACTATTTTAGGCGCAGAAGACGCTATTATTTCTGATTCATTAAACCATGCATCAATTATTGATGGTGTACGTTTGTGTAAAGCCAAGCGTTTTCGTTATGCAAATAACGATATGGCTGATCTTGAAAAGCAACTTATTGCAGCAGATGAAGCCGGCGTTAAAACTAAGCTAATAGCGACTGATGGCGTGTTTTCTATGGACGGCGTTATTTGTAATTTAGAAGCCGTGTGTGACCTAGCCGATAAATACGATGCACTTGTAATGGTTGATGACTCTCACGCAGTTGGCTTTGTTGGCGAAAACGGTAAAGGTACACCTGAGTACTGTAATGTATTAGACCGTGTAGATATTATCACCGGCACATTAGGCAAAGCGCTAGGTGGCGCTTCAGGTGGTTATACATCAGGTAAAAAAGAAATTGTTGAATGGTTGCGCCAACGTTCGCGCCCTTATTTATTCTCAAACTCATTAGCGCCTTCAATTGTTACTGCATCAATTAAAGTACTTGAAATGCTAGAAAGTGGCGGCGAGCTTCGCGCTAAACTTTGGTCAAATGCTAAATATTTCCGTGAGCAAATGGAAGCTGCTGGTTTTACGTGTGCAGGTAAAGATCATGCAATTATTCCAGTAATGCTGGGAGATGCAAAAGTAGCCTCGTTAATGGCTGATAAGTTACTTGTTGAAGGTATTTACGTAACCGGTTTTTCATTCCCAGTAGTACCAAAAGGGCAAGCACGTATTCGTACACAAATTTCAGCGGCGCATAGCATTGAGCAACTCGATATTGCTATTGATGCATTTACCCGTATTGGTAAAGAAATGGGCGTTATTTAATTTTATTTTAAACCGAAGCCTTGCTTCGGTTTTTTAGTTGAGTGTGAATTATGAAAGCATTATCTAAATTAAAAGCAGAACCGGGCATTTGGATGACAGATGCGCCAAAGCCAGAAGTAGGTCATAACGACTTACTGATTAAAATTCGTAAAACAGCTATTTGTGGTACCGACGTACATATTTACAAATGGGATGAATGGGCAAGCAAAACTATTCCTACTCCAATGGTTGTTGGTCACGAATATGTTGGTAAAGTCGTTGATATGGGCCAGGAAGTTCGTGGCTTTAAAGTAGGTGACCGCGTATCGGGTGAAGGTCATATTACGTGTGGGCACTGTCGTAACTGTCGTGCTGGGCGTGTACATTTATGCCGTAATACAACAGGCGTAGGTGTAAATCGTGAAGGTGCATTTGCAGAGTATTTAGTTATTCCTGCGTTTAATGCATTTAAAATTCCAGATAATATTTCTGACGAACTGGCTTCTATTTTTGACCCGTTTGGCAACGCTGTTCATACCGCATTATCGTTCGACTTAGTTGGCGAAGATGTACTTATTACTGGTGCAGGCCCAATTGGTATTATGGCAGCAGCGGTTGCAAAACACGTTGGTGCTCGCCACGTCGTTATTACCGACGTGAATGAATACCGCCTAGATTTAGCCCGCAAAATGGGTGCATCTCGCGCGGTAAACGTGGCAAGCGAAAAGCTTGAAAATGTAATAAAAGACTTAGGTATGACAGAGGGCTTTGATATTGGTCTTGAAATGTCAGGTGTGCCAAGCGCTTTTAATTCAATGCTTAATAACATGAACCACGGCGGTAAAATTGCCATGCTAGGTATTCCACCATCTGATATGGCAGTTGATTGGAACCAAGTTATTTTTAAAGGTTTAGTGATTAAAGGTATTTACGGTCGCGAAATGTTCGAAACGTGGTACAAAATGGCAAGCTTGATTCAATCTGGTCTTGATTTGAACCCAATCATTACACATCAGTATTCTGTGGATGACTTCCAAGCTGGCTTTGATATGATGATTTCAGGTCAGTCAGGTAAAGTAATTTTAAACTGGGATTAGTTCCTAACTAAATTACAAGAAGGGCGGCTTTAGCCGCCTTTTTTATACTATTAATTAAAGAGACTTCAATGGCATTTAAACACATTTCTATAGCGCAAACGTTAGAACTTCTAGATAAAGAAGACGTTGTAATTGCAGATATTCGCGATCCAAATTCGTATCAAGCTGGTCGTATTCCAGGCTCAGAAGCGCTTTCTAACGGTAATATTGCACAATTTATGATGGAAAAAGAATTCGATCAGCCAATTATTATTGTGTGTTACCACGGTATGAGCTCTCAGGGCGCAGCTAGTTATTTAGTTGAGCAAGGTTTTGAAGACGTATACAGCATGGATGGCGGTTTTACTGCTTGGGAAGCGTCTTATAGCGAGAAAGTAGAACGATGATAGAGCTTGGCAGTTTAAATAACCCACGCGCCGCACAAGGCTTTATAGATTATTTAAAAAGCCAAGGCCTAGATGCAAAGATACACTCAGCAGATGGCAGTAATGTCATTATTAGCGTGACTGAGGAGGACTTTCATCAAGTTCAGCCTTTATGGGTTGAGTTTACACAAAACCCTAATCATGAAAAATACCAGCAAGCATCTTGGGATGTAGGCAGCACACAATCGCCGCTTAAATATCAAGGGCAATCACTTAATCTTATGGCGCGGTTTAAAGCGCTTAGCTGGCTTAACCAAACTGTTAGCATATTAAGTATTGTTATTTATGTCGCTTTTTTATTAGGGGGATTTGATGAAATTTATACAGCCCTGCAATTTAATCCATCACAACCACTTAGTTGGTTGACTCCCGCGCTCCTTCACTTTAGCGCGATGCATATTGTGTTCAATTTAATTTGGTGGATGTCGCTTGGTGACAATATCGAAAAGCAATGCGGAAAACTCAGCTTAATAGGTTTGTTTTTAGTGACTGCGCTTATTAGTAATTGGGCGCAGTACTTAATGGCTGGGCCAAATTTCGGCGGATTAAGTGGTGTTGTATATGGGTTACTTGGTTTTTGTTGGATCCACAGCTTTTTAAACCCTAAAAAACCAGCGCTGGTTAGTACGGCTATTGTTGGCTTCATGTTGATTTGGCTGGTGTTAGGTTTTGCTGATGTATTGTTTGTTGGTATAGCTAATTGGGCGCACTTAGGTGGATTAGTTAGCGGTATGGCTTTTGCCTACACCGCCAAAGTATTTAACGCAAAACGTTAAATACTAATGATATAAATACTTAGTGAACAAGACTTCACGGATGATCTCTTGTCCTGTTTCTTCTTTTAAAAGGCTTTTTAGTTTTTCGGCGCACTTTACGCGTATTTCTTCACGGCCAGTAAGGGATTTTATTTTTTCTTCAGGCTCTTTAGATAAAATCTCTACTAGGGCATCACGTAGTAATGGCGTGTGGTGCTCTACTACTGCAATATCTGAAGTGTCATTAAGCATTAAATCAATAGTTACACGCACATAGCCCATTTTTTTACTTGATGCGCCAATGTAGTTGGTGATTATATCGGGCTCAAAACCAAAATAACCAACTGTAGATTCAGCACGAGCTGTAAAGCTTATGACACTTACAAAGAACGTAAAAAGACCTGCGTATACTATTTTTTTCATATTTAAAGCGTTTCTTAAAACTTGTTACAAATAGTTTATACTTAATAGTGGGTAATAAACAGCGCCAAGCTATTATTTATGGTTATAAAACATCACTTTTTCAAAAGCTTTGGCAATGGTATCATCTCGTTGTTTTTTATTTTGTTGAGCTATTGTGATTACTTATCCTCTGTCTATATCTGCTAATTGGCAGTCCACTTCATATGTAAGTGACTTATCTCCTCTAGAGCAAGAATGGCTTTTTGAACCTAATTCTTTAACTGCTAAATTAAAAAGTAAATCACAAATTTTTAGTGTAAGAGTATTAAGCGAGCAGTTATTTACTTTAAGCCTAGAGCAAAAGTTACTGCTAAACAGCACAGCTAAAACAGCTATTAATAGAGAAGTACTCTTATTGTGCGATAACAAACCTGTGGTGTACGCACAAAGCTGGCTTCCTAAAAATGATTCGAACAATCCTTTGCACAATATGGGTGAACGACCTTTAGGTGATGTGATTTTTCAAGACCCAGCACTAAAACGAACGGATATAGAAATTGCTTATTTTGATGCCAAACACCCCGTTCAGCAATTAGTTGCAAAATTAGACCTACCCGGAAAAAACTTACTAGGGCGTCGAAGTGTATTTTCACTCAAAGAATATAAATTTTTAGTGTGTGAAGTGTTTTTACCAGGAGCATATTTATACTCATGAAATTAGCCGTTTTAAAGCCAAAACATATTTCTTACTATATACAGCTAATGCGTATAGATAAGCCCATTGGTACCTTGTTATTACTTTGGCCAACATACTGGGCTTTATGGCTTGCTAATAGTGGGATGCCGAGCTTACTCAACTTTATTATATTTACGCTGGGCGTTGTTGTTATGCGAAGTGCAGGGTGTGTAATTAATGATTTTGCAGATAGGAAAATAGACGGCTCTGTAAAACGCACAGCTCAGCGGCCGCTAGCTTCAGGGCGGGTTAGTAGTGGTGAAGCACTTAGCCTATTTTTACTGCTCATAGTTATTGCGTTTATTTTAGTATTAATGCTTAGCGTTAATACTATTTTGCTTTCTTTTGGGGCTTTGGCTTTAGCCTTTTGCTACCCTTTTATGAAACGCTATACGCAATTACCACAAGTTGTTTTAGGAGCTGCATTTGGTTGGGCTATTCCAATGGCCTATATGGCTTCAATAAATGCATTACCTCAGCAGGCATGGTTATTATTTATAGCCAACATTTGCTGGACAGTCGCTTATGACACTATGTATGCGATGGTTGATAGAGATGACGATTTAAAAATAGGGGTAAAATCAACCGCTATTTTATTTGGTAAATACGACCGCCACATAATCTTTTTACTTAATGCTGTATTTATATCGCTGGTTGCGTTTATTGGTATAAGTAATCATTTAAGTGTCGCGTTTGGCATTGGTTTGAGTGTGGCTGCTGGTTTATTGGCATATCAACAAACGCTTATTCATAAACGTGAAAGAGATGCCTGCTTTAAAGCGTTTTTAAATAATCATTATGTGGGCTTGGCTATCTTTATAGGGTTATTACTTTCATACCCAATAGCATTTTAAAGCCTTAATAAAGGCTGTTAAAATTCTCTATTTAGAGCTATCGGGGTGGATCAATAATGCCGCTAATAGAGGCGTTTTTTCTAAACCATCCAGCAATAGAATAGCGTTCGTCAACTGCAGGGAGCACTTCATGAGCAAAACGTTCGCTTTCAAACATAACCAATGTGCCAGCAGTTGGTTTAATGGTTATTTCTACTTCTTTACTTTTAGGTTTATATATAACAAGTTCGCCACCTTGCTCTGGCGTATTTAAATAAAGCACCGTTGTAAATACACGATTAGATCGACCTTTAAATGCATCTAAGTGTTTTTTGTAAAAATCACCCTGTGTATATTTTGCATAATGGCATTCGTAATCAAATAGCCCCATAAAAAAGCTACGATTTAACGTGGTTTTTATACTTTGCATTATTGCTTGATACGTAAGCTGTGCTTGAGAGCTGCCGTCAAACCAATAGGTTTTGTCAGTGCGAATAGTTTTATCTATTTGTAAGTTATTTAATCGACCAATACCGGCAAGGCTAAAGTGGGGGTTTATACGGTGACAATCTGCAACTAAATCGTTAACTAAATCGGCAATAAGCGCGTTATGAATTACGGTGTATCCTTGGCGTTCTATATCATCTAAATAGACATCAGGACCAAAAAGTGTGTTCATTCACATCAGCTGTTTAAAAAAGGTGCGACAGTGTAGCCGAAAAGCGATTTAAAGCTACTGTTTATTGTGCCGCACTTTTTCAAAAAGAAGGGTTAGTTAAATGCAGCTCCCGCTTTTTTTATAAGCGACAACAAGTGTTCTACATGTTCGGTAATAGACGTTTGTTGGCTTGTCTGTACAACGAGTTGTTCGTGATTTAAATCTTTATTTGTTTTTAGTTGCACGAGTTCAGAGTTCTCTGCGATTGTGTTCGCATGCTCAATGCTTGCTATAGCAAAGTGATCTGATTTAACTACACCAGCCATTACTTGCTCAATGCTACCCACTTTAATACTTGATGATTTATTTAAAGAATCAATTGCTTCATTAAGCATAGTTTGCACTTGTTTAGATTGAGAGAAGCAGCCAAACATAGGGTAGCTATCAAGATTTTGCTTACTTATATCGTTTTTATGTGCAAGAGGGTGATTTTTTGAAACAAATAATACAAGCTGATCAGGTAAGTGAATGTCACTGCCAATACTATTAATAGCTTGAGAGTATACACTTATGTCTATTTCACCTTGTTGGAGTCTGCGTGTTAGCTCTTGTTGATCTTGTAACTGCATTTCAATTTTTATATGAGGATATTGAGCTAAAAACTGTCCACAAGAAATAGGTACTATGCTGCTTGCCTTATTGGTATAGCCAATAACAAGTTTTTCATTAGCATTACCGTTTACTGATTGAAAAATCCGTTTTTTCGTTAGCTCAAGTTCCGATAGAGTCGTTTTAGCATATTCAAGGAAAAGTTCGCCTTCAGGCGTTAATTTAACAGAACGAGTTGAGCGTTTTACTAACTCATATCCCATTTCATTTTCAAGTGTTTGAATGCTGCGCGTTAGCGCTGAAGTACTAATTTGGGTTTGTTCAGCTGCTTGTCTAAAGTGACGTAATACACCAAGTGCTACAAATTGCTCTAATTGTTCAAATCTCACTTTATAGTCCCTTTTTATAAGTAAGTCGCAGATACCACGGATATCAAATATATTAATTTTTATTCTAAAGTTTAGTAAAATTCTATATTGAAATACGGTTGCAAGTTCATACGTGTTTCCAGCAGGATACCCCCCTTTTAGTATTAATTAAAGAGGAAAGCGACCAAATAGTATTACTTTTTTAATTGATAACTAGTTGTTTATTGTGTTTTGTCTATATTTTTGCAATTAACTATCTAGGCAAAGTTATTTTAACTCAGTGGGTTAGTTAGGATATTGGAATTTAATTGTTCTAATTAATAAAAAAGTACGCCCCAAGATAGGGCGCACATATAACATGATTATGACAAATAATAGGGTGTTTTATCTATAAGAGTTTATTTTACAAAATTTCTATTTATTCGGCTGCTTAATGGTTTATTTTCAATGCTTTGTAGTTCTATTTCAATCGCATCACAAGAAATATGTATTTCGAATAAAGACGTTAATAACGATAAACTTAAGCAAGCTAAGCTAATGCCAAATAAAATAATCCCTGTGGTATTAAATTCAATAAATAAAGCAAACATCGAAAATGTACACAGTAAAAAAGAGGCTACGCCGTATACCTGCATTGTTCTGATTAAGTTTATTCGTTTACGTAAGTTAGTGATTTGAGCGACTACAACAGGTCGGATAGATTCACCTTCGCGTGCATTTAACTCCCTAATTAATTGCGCTAAAACTAAAAATCGGTTTGTATAGGCTAATAATAGCAGCGATATGGCCGGAAAAAGTAAGCCCGGGGTTGTAAGTGTCATGTTTATTCCTTAAAAGTGCAGCATGCTAATAATTTAGCGTAGGATATTGTTAACACAAAATAAATGAGGTGAATATTGCAAAATATTAATAATAAAAATTCAACTGATAGCTCTTTTCAATGGGTTACAATTTATAAAGCCGAAAATACCCTTGAAGCTAATATTATTAAAGGTTTAATACAAACCAGTGGCATCGAATGCAAAATAAAAGGTGAGATGCTCCAAGGCGCATTGGGAGAAATTCCATTTGATCAAGCACAAGTTAGTGTGCAGGTTTATGCGATAAAAGAGCGCCATGCGCGCCAAATATTGGTAAACTATCAACAAGTAAAACAATCCGCTCCAGATTGGGTATGCCCTAACTGTAATGAGCATAATGGATCAACATTTGATTTTTGTTGGTCGTGTGAGACGTTAAAGAATGACTAAAGCAAATAATTTTCAGCGTATTAGAGAGCTTAACTATTTACAAAAAGCTGTTTTAGCAAGTGCTTTAATAGAGCGAATGCTGCCAAATTACGGTTTATTTAGCGAAGCAACGGGGTTTGGTGATGAAATCTTACTTCGTAATTCGCTTAATGTTTGTTGGGAAAAAATATTACTGCCTAAAAGTAAAATAGATCTCGAAAAACAAGTTGAAAAAATAGAACCGAATGTTCCTGAACTTGCTGATTTTGATATGTTTGGTACTTACCCTGCTATTGATGCTGCAACGTCTTTACTTAGCTTAATGCATGGTTTAATGGCGCAAGATGAGCAAGAGTTCATTAGTGTCAGTAAAATATCTCAAGCAACAGTGGCCCGCTTTATTGAATATCAAATGACGGTTGAAGGTGAGGTTGCAGATAACACGGCCGTTAGAGAGCATCCATTAATGCAATACGAAATTGAAGTATTAGGTGAGCTAATTGATTTTGTAGAAAATATGGGGCGTATTACCTCTGATAGCGTGAAGGCACTTAAAAAGTTTGCCCTAGAAGATGGCCAAACAAATATTGGCCTTACGTTATAAAAACAGCGAAGTGAAATTTTAAAGGCAGGAGAAGTACAGTGCGAATTTTAGGCATTGAATCGTCATGCGATGAAACAGGTATTGCAATATACGATGACGAAAAAGGCTTGTTAGCTCATCAACTATACAGCCAGGTAAAAGTACACGCTGATTATGGCGGTGTAGTACCGGAACTTGCATCGCGCGATCATGTTCGTAAAACGCTACCACTTATAGACGCAGCTTTTGCACAAGCGGGTTGCGGCCCAGAAGATTTAGACGGTATTGCTTATACTGCAGGCCCAGGTTTAGTTGGAGCATTATTGGTAGGTACTTCTATTGGTCGTTCATTAGCATACGGTTGGGATATTCCAGCTGTTGCTGTTCATCATATGGAAGGGCATTTACTTGCTCCGATGCTTGAAGAAAATATTCCTGAGTTTCCGTTTATTGCATTGCTTGTATCGGGCGGTCATACCATGATGGTTAAAGTAGCGGGTATTGGACAATACGAAGTACTAGGTGAGTCAGTTGATGATGCCGCAGGCGAAGCCTTTGATAAAACGGCTAAGTTACTTGGTCTTGACTACCCTGGAGGTCCGCGCTTAGCTAAAATGGCCGAACAAGGCGTTGCGAAGCGCTTTATTTTTCCTCGCCCGATGACCGACAAACCAGGTCTTGATTTTAGTTTTAGTGGTTTAAAAACTGCAGCATCAATCACTATTCGTGAAAATGACGACGACGATCAAACTAAAGCTGATATAGCGCATGCATTTCAAACAGCGGTTATTGATACGCTGGTTATTAAGTGCAAGCGAGCGCTTAAACAAACAGGTATTAAGCGTTTAGTAATCGCCGGTGGCGTAAGTGCAAATACACAGCTTCGACTGCAGCTTGAACGCGTAATGAAAGGTATGAAAGGCGAAGTTTTTTATCCGCGTACTGAATTTTGTACCGACAACGGTGCAATGATTGCTTATGCAGGAATGCAACGTTTAAAAGCAGGGCAATTTGCCACGCTTGATATGAAAACAAAACCTCGTTGGCCTATAGATAGCCTTGAGCCGATTTAATGACTCATATTTTAGATATTTTTGTTTTCATCGGTGGGTGCTTTTTTAGCACCCACTTTTGGTTCTTCCCCGCTAAATAATCGAATAATATTAGTACGGTGACGAAATATAATTAACAGCGTGATAAAAGTAACGGGAAGAGTATAAAGTGGTTTTATTAGCCATGTATATAAGGGCGCTAAAGATACAGCTACAAGCGCTGCCAGTGATGAATAGCGTGTTATTGCTACTATAACTAACCAAGTGCACACAAGTAAACCAGCCAATGATAAGCCAATAGGTAATAATGAGCCAAATGCCGTTGCTACTGCTTTACCACCTTTGAAGCTAAAAAATAGTGGGTACATATGGCCTAAGCAAGCTGCTACTGCGACTAAACCAAGCTCTAAAGGTTCAACTTCTAAAAAATAAGCCCCCCATACCGGAATAGTGCCTTTTAAAATATCAAACACTAAAACCAAGCAAGCCGGAAATGCTCCGCCTAATCTATAAACATTTGTAGCTCCTGGGTTGTTAGAACCACTATTACGAGGGTCAGGGAGTTTGAACAACCGCGACACTAGAATAGCCGACGAAATCGACCCAAGTAAATAAGCTAAAACAAACATTAAAGTGGCTAACACACGCTTCCTTATTTTTTAATTGCTATACCAATTGATAGTACTTTTAAGCTATTATTGGCAGCAAAATTTATCGTGAAAATTATTAACAGGCTATTTAATAGCTAGTTTGGTTATTTTGCTATTGTAGAAGTTATTTTCACATATTTAAACACTGGCTAAACCATATACAGTATTAATTTTATTGATGCCTTGTATAGTTGCTTAGTCGTTTGTTGTTATTTGGAGTATCAATGGATAAGGTTTTTATATCTCAATTGCACGTCGACACTATTATTGGAGTGTACGACTTTGAAAAAGAAAGTAAACAGAGCCTTTATTTTGATATTGAAATGCTTAGTGATATTAAGCCTGCAGCCGAAAATGACGATATTAATTTAGCACTGGATTACTCAAAAGTAAGCGAACGCGTTATTAAGCACTGCACTGCAAAACCTGTTGAGTTGCTAGAGACTTTGGTTGAGCAGTTGGCTGAGATTATTTTAAGCGAGTTTAATACGCCACAAGTTACTATAAGAGTAAGTAAACCTGCAGCAGTAGCACAAGCACAAACTGTGGGTGTTGAAATTACACGTGTTAAGGCAACTGACTAAATGGCTCAAATTTATATCAGCCTAGGGTCAAATATAAATAAAGCGCATTATATACAATGTGCATTAATTGCACTTAAGCAGCACTTTGAGCACATTGTGCACTCGTCTGTTTTTGAAAGTGAAGCAGTTGGGTTTGCTGGCAATAATTTTTATAATTCAGTAGTTGGCGCTACAACTGATATGTCGCTTGCTGATGTATGCGCTTTATTAAAACAAATAGAGCGTGATAATGGGCGTACAGCGAACGATAAAAAATTTAGTCCACGAACGCTCGATTTAGATTTACTGTTTTATGATGATGTAACTTGCGATTCCCCAGCGCAATTACCACGTGATGAAATAACTAAAAATGCATTTGTATTACAACCTCTGAGTGAGGTTGCCCCAGATTTTTATCATCCTGTAGCTAAGCAAACGATTGCGCAGTTATGGAATGAATATAATAACCCTCAACAAAAGCTATGGAAGGTGGAGTTTTCTAACCTATGAGTATTATCGAAATAATTATTTTAGCCCTCATACAGGGATTTACTGAGTTTTTACCAATATCGAGTTCTGCGCATTTAATTCTCCCATCGCAAATTTTAGGCTGGGAAGATCAAGGGCTTGCGTTTGACGTAGCAGTACATGTTGGTACTTTAATAGCCGTTGTTATTTATTTTCGTAAAGAAGTAGTAGATATACTAAGCGCATGGTTTAAATCTTTTGGTAAGCAAGGCACTACCGATGACAGTAAATTAGGCTGGTGGATTATACTAGGTACAGTGCCTGCCGCTATTTTAGGTTTACTTTTAAAAGACTTTATTGAGTTATATTTGCGAAGCGCTTGGGTAATTGCTACTACCACCATTGTATTTGGTTTATTGCTTTGGTACGCGGATGCAAAAGGGAAACAAATTAAAACTATTTATCAGCTCAATTGGAAAACGGCACTTATCATTGGTTTCGCACAAGCTGTTGCAATGATCCCGGGTACTTCTCGATCAGGTATCACGATGACAGCTGGTTTAATGTTGGGTATGAATAAGCAAAGCGCAGCGCGTTTTTCGTTTTTACTAGCGATTCCGATTATTTCTATGATGGGGCTTTATTATATTGCAGAGCTTGCACTGGGTGACCATGTAGTTGATTGGAATACATTATTGCTTGGTGTGGTGCTATCGTTCTTATCGGCTTATGCATGTATATTTATGTTTTTAAAAGTAATAGAGCGAATGGGTATGTTGCCATTTGTAATATATCGTTTATTACTCGGTGTCGGTTTGATTGTATTTTTAACGCTATAAACAAACTTAATTAGTAAAACCAAAAAAAAGCACCTTTAGGTGCTTTTTTTAGTTTTAAACTCAGCTTATAAATTTAATAAATAAGCTTCAATAAAACGGCGTTGGTTAGCGGCTTTTGGCGCTGTTTTAAATATAAGTGTATTACCATTTTTACGTAGTTTTAGCTCATTAGTAAATTTACATTCGATAGCATTGAACTGAGCTATGTCGTTTTTAAAACTTTGGTCTTTTTCGCACATGTATGCCATTTCGTTTGCAACTTGTGCACAAAATGAACCCACTGGATATTCTTTTAGGTTTTCATCATCAATGCTTTCCCAATCAACATTGGTATTTATTTTTAATCCGCATTGCTTATCTATTTCGCTATTAGCGGCAGCTATATTTTTTTGTTGATACCCTAAATGCTTTTCACGATTAAACTTCGCTAGTTTAGCTTGAGTACCTTTATTTAACTGTTGATCGTATTGCGCTTTTAAATCTTCAACAATGGCAGGGTTTGACTCTTCTTTTTTTGATAAGTAAATTCCATCACGAGTGTCTGGAATATAAAGATTGTAAGAGCAACAGCGGTAGCCTTCCTCAACACTTACTAAACTTCTTTGTGTACCATCGTAAGTATATTTGTAAGCTTTATTACTACCATGAGGTTTTAAATCGGTTAAAAATACAATGCCATCAATATCATGGTTTATGCCTGTTACTTTTACTAAAGCTTGTTTTTTATCTGTTGTTGGGGCAATAACAACATTAACGCCTTCGCCCGAACTTAGTTCTATTGGGTACTTAGCAAATTCCAAAGCAAAGCTTTTTTGACTAAGTAAAATACAGGCTATAAAGAATAGTTTTTTCATATTAAGTCCTTTTTAAGTTTTAAAGTTATACAGCAAGCTGGTTTATAACATTGATAATAATTGATTAAAAGCAATACAGGGTAGGTGAACGTGCCTATTTTTTGATTTTTAGCGTTTAAAAAACTAATTAACGTGTTTTTGGCACGAGTGAATTGTGCAGACGTACATAGTAACTAAGCACGAATTTTGGCATTATAGCGCCATTAAACTTTGCATAGCTGTAAAGTGAGCATACGATTTAAGGAAAGTATATGCATATACATATTTTGGGCATTTGTGGCACGTTTATGGGTGGTATTGCAGCCATTGCTAAATCATTAGGTCATAAAGTAACGGGTTCTGATCAAAACGTTTACCCACCAATGAGTACGCAACTTGAAGAGCTTGGCATTGAACTGACTCAAGGCTACGACGTATCTCAATTAGAGCCAAAACCAGATATGGTAGTTGTCGGTAATGCAATGAGCCGTGGTAACCCGTGTGTTGAATATGTGCTTGATAAAGGCCTGCCTTACACCTCAGGCCCTGAATGGCTTAAACATAATTTATTACAAAAATCGTGGGTACTTGCTGTCGCCGGTACGCATGGAAAAACAACCACAGCAAGTATGCTTGCGTGGGTTTTAGAGTATGCAGGTTTAAAACCAGGGTTTTTAATTGGCGGCATAGTCCAAAATTTTGGTGTATCGGCAAAAGTGGGTGAAACGCCATTTTTTGTTATTGAAGCCGATGAATACGACACTGCTTTTTTTGATAAGCGCAGTAAGTTTGTCCATTACCTTCCACGTACACTTATTTTAAATAATCTTGAATTCGATCACGCTGATATTTTCGAAGATTTGAACGCAATAAAAAAACAATTTCATCACTTAATGCGTACATTACCTCAAAGCGGCAAGGTAATTTGGCCTAAGCAAGACGTAGCGCTTAATGACGTAATAGCACAAGGGCTTTGGAGCGAAAGCGAAACGCTAGGCGATGATTGGAGCTATGAATTAATAAAAGCCGATGGTAGTGAGTTTAATGTACTTTTAAATAACGAAAAGCAGGGCACTGTTTGCTGGCAAGCAATAGGCGAGCATAACGTTAAAAATGCAATTATGACTATCGCAGCAGCGCGTCATGTGGGTATAGCTGTTGATCATAGTATTGATGCCTTAGGAGAATTTATTAGCCCTAAAAGGCGTATGGAGCTAAAGGCTGATATAAATAATATTAAGGTGTATGACGATTTTGCGCATCACCCAACGGCAATTAAAACTACGCTTGCAGGACTGCGCGCAAAAGTAGGCGATGAAAAAATTATCGCTATTTTAGAGCCGCGCTCAAATACTATGAAAATGGGTGTGCATCAATATACATTATTAGATTCACTGCGTGATGCTGACGACGTACTACTTTTTGAACCAGAGAATCTAAATTGGTCGCTAAAAGAGCAAGCAGATAAAGCGGGTATGCAATGCTATAGCAGCACACAAACAATTATTGATACGGTGCTTGAAAGTATTGAGCCTAATCAACATATTTTAATTATGAGCAATGGCGGCTTTAATGGCCTTCATCAACACCTTGTTGATGGCTTAGCTGATAAATACAGCGGAGAATAGTGTGCAATTTAAAGATAGAATTACGCTCGCTTTTAGTGGTGCATCGGGTGCGCCTTATGGGCTTAGGTTACTTGAAGTATTACTAGAGCAGCAATTTCAGGTCTACGTTCTCATTTCAAGTGCAGCACGCGTGGTGCTTGATACAGAATCAAATATTAAGCTCTCTGGTAATGAAGATAAAGCCACAGAGCAGTTAAGTACGCTGTTTAATGCCAAACCTGAACAGCTAAAAGTATACGGTAAAGATAACTGGTTTAGCCCTGTGGCTTCGGGCTCTGCTGCTCCTAAAAAAATGGTGGTATGTCCATGCAGTGCTGGATCGGTTTCTGCAATTGCAGTAGGGGCGTCAGATAACTTATTAGAGCGCGCCGCTGATGTGGTAATTAAAGAACGCGGACAGTTAATTTTAGTGCCGCGCGAAACACCGTTTAACGAAATTCATTTAGAAAACATGCTTAAGTTATCTCGTTTAGGTGTGACCATAATGCCAGCAGCGCCTGGCTTTTATCATAAGCCACAAAGTATTGAAGACTTAGTTGATTTTATGGTGGCGAGAATTTTAGATCATTTAAATATTGAACATAACCTAACAAAACGTTGGGGTTATGGTGAGGGTAAGTAATGAATAAGCAAAATATTGCTTTAAATATAGAAGGCCTTACCAAGGTTTATAAAAATGGTGTTGAGGCTATTAAAGGCGTTGATTTGCAAGTTAAAGAGGGCGACTTTTTTGCTTTACTTGGTCCAAACGGAGCAGGTAAATCAACCACCATTGGTGTTATTTCGTCACTTGTTAATAAAACAAAAGGCAAAGTAGAAGTATTCGGTTGTAATATTGATACTGACTTAGAAGCTGCAAAAGCGCATTTAGGCTTAGTGCCGCAAGAGTTTAATTTTAGCCAATTTGAAACGCTTAGCCAAATACTTGTTAACCAAGCCGGCTATTATGGTGTGCCACGTGGCGAAGCCCATAAACGTGCTGATAAATACTTAGCGCAACTTGGCTTACTTGAGAAAAAAGACAAACAAGCACGTACGCTTTCAGGCGGTATGAAACGCCGCTTAATGATTGCGCGTGCCCTTATGCACGAACCCAAGTTGCTTATACTTGATGAGCCAACAGCGGGTGTAGACATAGAACTTCGTCGTTCAATGTGGGATTTTTTACGCCAAATAAATGAGCAAGGCGTAACTATTATTTTAACTACGCACTACCTTGAAGAAGCAGAGTTACTGTGTAAAAACATCGCCATAATCGATAATGGCCGAATTGTTGAAAACACGACCATTAAAGCATTGCTTGCAAAGCTTGATAAAGAAACCTTTATTTTAGATTTAAAAATGCCAGCAAGCCCTGTAACGCTTGAAGGCTATAAATTTACCATGACGGACGATCATACTGTTGAAGTGGAAGTCGCTAAGTCTCAAGGCTTAAATGCGGTTTTTAGTGCATTAACAACTCAAGGTAATACTGTATTGAGTATGCGAAATAAAGCAAACAGATTAGAAGAGTTATTTGTTGGATTACTAGAGCAAGGGCGGGGCGAATAAATGTTTAAATATGGCGTAGCCTTAAAGAGTTTGTGGATCAAAGAGTGCATTCGTTTTTTACGTATTTGGGTGCAAACTTTAGTACCGCCAGCAATTACGATGAGCTTATATTTTGTTATTTTTGGTAACTTAATTGGTTCACGCATTGGCGACATGGGCGGCTTTAGTTATATGGAGTTTATTGTACCTGGCCTTATAATGATGTCGGTCATTACCAATTCCTATTCCAACGTAGCCTCTAGTTTTTACTCAACAAAGTTTCAAAAAAGCATTGAAGAGCTTTTAGTTGCACCTGTACCTAACTACATCATTGTTCTAGGTTATATGGGTGGCGGTATGACGCGCGGTATTATGGTGGGCTTTATAGTTACCTGTGTGTCGTTATTATTTGTTGATATTCAAATTCATAATATTTTTGTAATTATAGCGACGGTTATTTTAACCTCAGCCGTGTTTGCTTTAGGTGGCTTAATTAATGCGATTTACGCAAACAGCTTTGACGATATAAGCATTATCCCCACCTTCATACTAACGCCACTAACTTACTTAGGCGGTGTATTTTATTCAATTACGTTGCTGCCTGAATTTTGGCAGAATGTATCACAAATCAACCCTATAATTTATATGGTTAACGCATTTCGTTATGGCTTTTTAGGTGTGTCGGATGTTGATTTGAGCGTGGCTCTTGGGGTTATTTTAGTATTTATAACAGCGTTATTTACATTAGCGCTTACATTGATCAAAAAAGGTGTGGGGCTAAGACACTAATGAGTGATGCAAATTCACGTAGTATTGTATCTAATCAAGCGGGTATTCACGAAAAGCTTGATGAAATAGTAAATAAGCACTTAGATGCTGAATTTAAAAAGCCAATTGCAGCGCATACCCAAGCCGCATTTGACGAGGTTAATGCTAAAGTACAAGCCTTTAGTGGCCCGCTTATTTTAGACTCGTGTTGTGGCGTGGGTGAAAGCTCAGCTAACTTAGCTAAGCGCCACCCTGATGCACTTATAATTGGTATTGATAAATCGTCGCACCGATTAGATAAGCACGATGTTGAATATAAGCAAACCGACAGTGGTCAGTACATCTTAGTGCAAGCAGACTTAAATGACTTTTGGCGTTTAGCGGTAGCTGCTAATTGGCAACCTACGCACCATTATTTGTTGTATCCAAACCCGTGGCCTAAATCTAAGCATATTCGTAGACGCTGGCATGGCGCGGCTATTTTTCCATTTATCGTTAAGTTAGGTGGAAAATTAGAAGTGCGCAGCAATTGGGATATTTACGTTAAGGAGTTTGCTCGGGCGCTTGAATTAACAGGCAACCCTTGCGATGTAACGCTTTATGAGTCAGACGATGCAATTACGCCTTTTGAACGTAAATACTGGGCCAGTGGCCAGCAAAGCCACCGACTCGTTATAAACTTACCTCGCTAAAGTAAGTTAAAGTGCTAATTCTTCTTCTATAACCGTACTAACATGTGACACTGGGTGGGCAAAGTAGTTGCCTTGCATTAGTGTCACATTCGCCTTTTTAAGTGCGGTTACTATGGTTGCATTTTCTACCGACTCTGCCATTAATTGCAAACCAAGTTGATTAGCAAAACTGGCTATATGTTCAATAAATAAATAGATATCTTTGTCATTCACTATTTGCTTTATTAGTGCGCCATCTAGCTTAATACCATCTACTTCCAGCTTAAGTACGTTTGATATATTTGAATAACCACTACCAAAGTCATCAATAATAACCTTAACGCCTTTCGTTTTAACCATTCCAATAAATGCTTTCACCTCAGAAAAGTTGGCAATAGCTTGGGTTTCTAAAAGCTCTAGTGTGATATTACCAGGATGCGGGTAGCGCTTAAGTTCGTCCGCAATAAACTCACTTAAATTAGGGTCGAGCATATCTTGTGCTGTTATATTTAAACTCCAGCAAATATCGGTTTTTCTAAAGCGACTAACACATTGTGAAAATATAGTACGGGTAAGTATTCCGTCCATTCTTGAGCGAGTAACAACATTTAAAAATGCATCAGGTTTCAACACTTCCCCTTGCGCCGTTACCATTCGAGCTAAACATTCGTATTGAACGACCTTGTTGGTATTTGTATCAATAATGGGTTGAAAGTAAGGCACTATACGGTTGTTATCAAACGCTTCACGCACCTCTTTAGCCATTTCAACATTGTATTGATATTGCGTTTTTACATCGTGTAGCGCTTTTGAGTAGTTAACTACGCTATGCCTGCCTTGTTTAGCTTGCAGCGCCGCTATATGAGCGTTTTCAAGTAGTAGCGATTTATTGCCACTGGCAATACCTGCACATAGAGTTATATAAATAAAAGGGTCAGTTAACACTGGGGTATTAAAGTTATATGTTTTTACGAGATCGGTAAATTCGTCATTACTCATTTCTTTAGGAGCGAGTAATACTATTTTGTTGGTTGCTAGTCTGTATATATGGCAATGCGCAGAGCTTCTGAGTTTAAAGTGAATAAGTAAGTTTTTCATTACTTTGTCACCCACTTCAGTGCCGTAGAAACTGTTTATATCTTCTATTTCATTAACCCAAATAACGGCTAACTGCATGTGATGAGCATTACTTTTTTTAATAAAGTACTCAAGAGCAATATGATTTGAAAAACCAGTACTTGAGTCAGTTGCTAAAGAGCGCTTTAGTAAATAAATATATATGGCGGCAACTAGTATCGCGATAAAAAAGAAGAAGCTCGCCATGGCAGCTGCTTTTGATACGCTTTCTTTAAGTTTCTCGTTTAAATTGTAAATAGTTATATCGGCACCCGTTAAATAGGTATTGCCGTTAATAGGGTCAACGTAAGGAATAAAAATAGTTTTAAAGTGGCCCCACTGATCGCTCGATATTTCAAATACAGGCTCGGTTGAGTAAAAAGCACTTATATTTGCATCGGTAGCTTCAGGGTAGAGATCTAAAAATTGAGTTACTTTGCCATTATTCTGATCGTCTTGCGTGTAGCTTGATGAGCTAAAAAGAACCTTTCCGTCTTTTAAAATCATTGAATACACATAAGCAATATCAAGTGCTTGAGCAAACTCAGAGAGCTGTTTACTCTTATTTTGATAGTAAGAAAAACTTATGTTGTCGCCTTGATTAACCGCACTTAAGTAATTTTCACCTAGAATATGTTTAACGCTGGTGGCGGCATTAAGTAAGCGATTATCAACCGACTGCATTATTTCAGCACGCGTGGTTTGGTATGTGTAGTAAACATAGGTAAGCAAGCTTATTAAAAACAAGCTAAAGCCTGCCACTATCCAACTAACTTTGACTCTTCCTTCTGGCATATGTGTCCCTTTTTTGTTATCAAATTTATTATACCCAAAATAAGTAAATGCCCAATAAATAATTAGGTTTGGTAGAGTTTTAATTAAATTATCATTTTTTTGTCATCGCTTTGATTGCTTTTATAGGTTTAAACGAGACATTTTAGTTATATTGCAGTAAAGTTACCGCAATTTTTAAAGAAACACGATTGCTCTAAATGTCCTAATAAGTAGGCGTTTTTGATGGGTAAGCGCGTGTTTTAGCTACACACACTAGGTATTGAGATGGATCAAAAGCGTTGTGCCGTCGCCTCTAAAGAAAGCCTTAAGCGTATATTTACTGTACCTGAAGCGCCAGACTCAACTTTAAGCAAAATCGAGCTTGAAATTTCGAGTAATTTAGCAGGTTTTCTAAACGAGAATATAGCGGCAATTGAAAAACCATTACATGAAATCGAAAAAGATTTTCAGTCGGCAGTGATCCCAGAGGATCCAACGTTTGTATCTGCTTATGCCCAAGACATAATGGAGCAACTTGTTGCGCATTCTGTACATACAGCTGCGCCTAGCTTTATTGGTCACATGACCTCTGCCTTGCCGCATTTTTTATTACCTCTGTCAAAATTGATGGTAGGGCTAAATCAAAATCTAGTAAAAATAGAAACGTCTAAAGCGTTTACGCCTCTTGAACGTCAAGTGCTTGGAATGATGCATCATTTAGCTTATGGGCAAGAAGATTCATTTTATTCTAAATGGATGCACAGTGCTAAAACCTCACTTGGTGCATTTTGCTCTGGTGGAACGGTTGCTAATATTACTGCGCTTTGGATTGCTCGAAACCGCTTATTAAAACCCGATGGCGATTTTAGAGGTATCGGCGCACAAGGCCTAATTGCCGGTATGCTGCATTACGGCTATAAAGGTTTAGCAGTATTAATATCAGAACGCGGACATTACTCATTAGGTAAATCGGTTGATTTACTCGGTATTGGCCGCGATAACTTAATTGGTATTAAAACCTGCGAAAATAATAAAGTTGATGTAGGAGCTATGCGCGAAAAAGCACGTGAGCTTGAATCGCAAGGCATTAAAGTAATGGCGATTATTGGGGTAGCGGGTACAACCGAAACCGGTAATATTGACCCACTTGATGAAATGGCTGACTTAGCACAAGACATTAACTGCCATTTTCATGTAGATGCTGCATGGGGAGGAGCAACCCTTTTATCGAACACGCATCGCCCTTTACTAAAAGGGATTGAGCGAGCAGATTCAATTACCATCGATGCACATAAACAAATGTATGTACCAATGGGAGCGGGTTTGGTTTTATTTAAAGATCCCGCTGCAACTGATGCAATAGAGCATCACGCTGAGTACATATTACGTAAAGGTTCAAAAGACTTAGGTAGCCACACGCTTGAAGGCAGCCGACCTGGTATGGCAATGTTAGTACATGCTTGCTTACGTGTTATTGGTCGTAAAGGTTACGAAATGCTGATTGATCGAAGCATCAAAAAAGCACATTACTTTGCTGATTTAATTAAAGCTGATGAAGACTTTGAGCTTATTTCAGAACCTGAATTGTGCTTATTAACGTATCGTTATGTACCTAAGAAAATTAAACAAGCAATAGCTGATGCAGATGCTGCAACTCGGTTAGATATTTTTGCCTCTCTGAATCGTTTTACTGCCAGTATGCAAAAACGTCAGCGAGAGTCTGGTCGCTCATTTGTATCACGTACTCGTTTAACGCCTTCTAAATACGACAATCAACCTACAGTTGTATTTAGAGTGGTACTTGCAAACCCGCTTACATCAGGCGCTATTTTAAAAGAGATATTAGCTGAGCAAAAAGAGTTGGCTGCAACAGATCCGGTATTCAAAAAATACCTAAGAAAGTATATGTAATCTGAATACAAAAAAGGGTCACTTAATGAAGTGACCCTTTTTGATATTAGAATAGCTGATTAAATTACTAATGCAGAATACGTGCTCTAATTGTACCTTCAACTGCGCTTAGTTCTTTAAGTGCTACTTCAGATTGATCTGTATCTACATCAATAACTACATAACCAATAGATGCGTCTGTTTGTAGGTATTGCGCAGCAATGTTAATACCGTGCTGTGCAAACGCTTGGTTAATTTGCGTTAGTACACCTGGGCGGTTGTGGTGTACGTGTAATAAACGGCTACGATTAGCAAGCTCAGGCAGCGATACCTCAGGAAAGTTAACAGCTGTAATAGTTGAGCCATTATCTGAGTATTTAGCCAGTTTACCCGCTACTTCAATACCAATGTTTTCTTGTGCTTCTTGTGTAGAACCACCAATGTGCGGCGTTAAAATAACATTGTCGAATTGGCGCAGTGGCGATACAAATTCTTCATCGTTAGATTTTGGCTCAGTAGGGAACACATCGATTGCTGCACCACTTAGTTTTTTCTCTGTTAGTGCTTCTGCAAGTGCATCAATATCAACAACAGTTCCGCGTGAAGCGTTGATCAAAATAGATCCCTGCTTCATAACAGCAAGTTCTGCACTACCAATAAGATTTTTAGTTTGCGGTGTTTCTGGTACGTGTAAACTAATAATATCAGAGCGTTGTAATAGCTGAGTTAGGTTGTGAACTTGTTTTGCATTACCGAGTGATAATTTATCTTCGATATCGTAAAACTCCACGTTCATACCGATATTTTCAGCCATAATACCTAGCTGAGTTCCAATGTGACCGTAGCCAATAATACCTAATGTTTTACCACGTGCTTCAAACGAACCATTTGCTGTTTTTAACCAGCCACCACGATGAGCCGCTGCATTACGCTCTGGAATACCGCGTAATAAAAGTAGGATTTCACCAAGTACAAGTTCAGCAACTGAACGAGTATTAGAAAATGGTGCGTTAAATACAGCAATACCGCGTTCGCGTGCTGCATCTAAATCAACTTGGTTTGTACCAATACAAAAACACCCAACAGCAACTAGCTTGTCAGCTGAGTCTAATACGGCTTGGTTAATATGAGTACGAGAACGAAGTCCTACAAAGTGAACATCTTTAATGCGCTCTTTTAATTCGTCCTCAGGTAAGGATGTTTTAACGTAGTCGATATTGCTGTAACCGTTACGTTTTAGCGTTTCAACAGCGCTTTGGTGAACACCTTCAAGCAAGAGAATTTTAATTTTGTCTTTTGCTAACGATACCTTACTCATAACCTCATCCTATTTAATTTGTGGCCCATTTTTAGTACCGATAATCACTTTATCAGCACCACGTATTGCAAATAGGCCGTTGGTAACTACGCCAACAATTGAATTTATTTGTGCTTCAAGTTGTTTAGCATTGGTAATTTTTAAGTTAAATACATCTAATATAACGTTACCGTTATCGGTAACTACGCCTTGGCGATAAACAGGGTCACCACCAAGCTTTAATAATTCTCGTGCAACGTAGCTGCGCGCCATTGGAATAACTTCTACCGGAAGCGGGAAGTCGCCTAATGTTTTTACTAATTTGGTGTCATCTACAATGCACACAAATTGTTTAGCTACAGCGGCTACTATTTTTTCGCGAGTAAGGGCTGCGCCGCCACCTTTAATCATTTCGTTTTGATCGTTTATTTCGTCAGCGCCGTCAACGTATACATCTAAAGCAGCAACGTTATTAAGCTCAAATACTTCAATACCTAACGCTTGTAGGCGCGCGGTTGAGGCTTCTGAACTTGATACAGCGCCTACAATAGTGTCCTTTACTGAGCCAAGGGCATCAATAAAGTGATTAACAGTAGAGCCTGTACCCACACCTACAATAGTGTTTTCTTTTACAAACTCGAGTGCTGCCCAAGCAGCTGCTTTTTTTAATTCATCTTGTGTCATTGCTTTGTGCTCATGTATGTCAGAAATATGCGGTTAGTAATCAAATTTAATTGTTACCAACAGTATGTTTTATCTGGGGTGATAATGGTTTTAAGTGGTACATCCCACGACTCGATTGGTAGGGCCTCAACTTTTTGGCATTCATGTGCAAGGCCAATTAGTTGTGGTTTTTGCCAATTTTGTTCGTGCAAACGCGCCAATGTCCGGTCGTAAAACCCACCTCCCATTCCTAGGCGATTACCTTGTTTATCAAATGCAACTAATGGCATAAGAAGGTAATCAAGCGCTGGTAATGGGCATATCTCAGAGCAATTCAGCTTAGGCTCCAAGATACCATAGCGATTTGCCTTCATGGGTGAGTTTTTTTCATAACGTTGAAAGAGTAAATTAGCCCCGTTAAAGGGGTGTATTATAGGGAGGTAAACTTTATGGTTTAAGTTCCATAACTCTTTAATTAACAATGAAGTGTCTAGCTCCCCATCGTTACTTAAGTAAATGGCAATATGCTTTGAATTCGTTGTTTTTTCGCTTTTTAAATGTTGAATAAAATTCATTTTTAGCGATTGCGCAGCAATTATTTGCTGATTATTTGACAAGTTTTTACGGGTGTTACGAATTTCTGCTCTTATTTTTGCGCGTTTATTACTCATTAAATTAATTAGCCATTCTTAAAAAGAGAATAAATCGGGAAAAATTAAAAAAACAACCAGTACGACTAGCAAAATTGTGGCAGTTGCAATCAATGAATATAAAAGTAAGTTGCTGCGTTTTTTAGGAGGCGCTAAATCATCATCTAGCATTAGATCGTCACCTTGCCATTCGTCAATACTTTCGTCTGGTGCTTTTAATTGAGCTTCAGGAAGGCGTTGCTCTAACTCGTCTAACTTTTCTTCAAGGCGAATTAAGCTGCTAGTGATGTAATCGAGTGCATCAAAAATACGTTCGTCACGTTGGTTGTTATTTGCAGCAGGGGTTGAGCCATTTTGAATGATGTTTGAAACAGCTTGAAGCTTACTTTTAATGCCTAAGCCTGCTAGTAACTTAGCCTGTTTTAACGCTTTGTCTTTATCGCTTGGTGCAAACAGCGGCTTACCTTTAAAAAAAAGAGCTACTTTTTCATCTGACGTTTTTAATTTTGCAGCTAAATTTGTACATGCTGTTTTTATGTCAACGTTATCGGCAAGTCCTGCAAATATAACGCGAAAGTTATCGGCCATTTAACTGTCCCTAAAGCTTTTATA
This sequence comes from Pseudoalteromonas sp. APC 3358, assembly GCF_030408075.1. NCBI lineage: Bacteria > Pseudomonadati > Pseudomonadota > Gammaproteobacteria > Alteromonadales > Pseudoalteromonadaceae > Pseudoalteromonas > Pseudoalteromonas sp. APC 3358. The sequence continues at coordinate 442,561 of NZ_JASDCE010000003.1, read as the reverse complement.
ATGAAATGAGTATATACCTAAAGTACAAAAGAATTCGAGGTCGATTTAATAGTTATTTTGTAGACGCTCTACAAACAATATAGCGAATAAGTTTTAGATGCAAAAACGGCCCTTAAAAGGGCCGTTTTTAATTTACTACAACAATTTTGGCTTAAAGGCCAGCAGCTGCGCGAAGTGCGTCTGCTTTATCTGTACGTTCCCAAGGGAATTCGTCACGACCAAAGTGGCCGTAAGCCGCTGTAGGAAGGTAGATAGGGCGCTCTAAATCAAGCATTTGAATTAAGCCGTAAGGGCGCAGGTCAAAATGTTCACGAATAAGCTCGATTAAACGGCTTTCTTCTAGCTTGCTTGTACCAAACGTTTCAACGCTGATAGAAGTAGGCTCTGCAACACCAATTGCGTAAGAAACTTGTAGCTCACACTTGTCAGCAAGACCAGCAGCAACAATGTTTTTAGCAACGTAACGTGCAGCGTATGCTGCTGAACGGTCAACTTTTGATGGATCTTTACCAGAGAAAGCACCACCACCGTGACGAGCCATACCACCGTATGTATCTACAATGATTTTACGACCAGTTAAACCACAGTCACCCATTGGTCCGCCAATTACAAAGCGACCTGTTGGGTTAATGAAAAACTTAGTTGCACTTGTGATAAGTTCTGCAGGAAGTACCGGCTTGATGATTGTTTCCATCACCGCTTCTACTAAATCTTTTTGCGAAATGTCTTCGCTGTGCTGAGTAGAAAGCACTACAGCATCAATACCTACAGGTTTGCCATTTTCGTATGCAAAAGTAACTTGAGATTTTGCATCTGGACGTAACCAGTTAAGCTCGCCGCTTTTACGAACCTCAGCTTGGCGCTGTACTAAACGGTGTGAGTAAGTAATTGGGGCAGGCATTAGTACTTCTGTTTCGTTACATGCGTAACCAAACATTAAGCCTTGGTCGCCAGCGCCTTGCTCTTCTGGGCTAGTACGGTCAACACCTTGGTTAATGTCAGGAGACTGTTTACCAATAGTGTTTAAAATTGCACATGAATCGGCATCAAAGCCCATGTCTGAATTTGTGTAGCCAATGTCACGAATTGTTTTACGTGTAATTTCTTCGATATCAACCCATGCGCTAGTAGTGATTTCACCACCAACCATAACCATACCGGTTTTTACGTAAGTTTCGCATGCAACACGGGCATGAGAGTCTTGCTCTAGGATAGCATCAAGTACCGCATCAGAGATTTGATCGGCGATTTTATCCGGATGACCTTCAGAAACTGATTCAGAAGTAAATAAATGTTTTGCCATTATAATTCTGCTCACAAATATTGCGCTTCACAAACGTCGGTATTAGCGCTAAAAAATTAAGGGGCGTATTTTATCGAAAACAAAACACCTTGCATAGTGTTTTTACGCCTAGACGTCTAAATAAAATTACTAATAACTTTTTGGTCTTAAAAAATATTCATAATGCCTCACTTTTATAGGGTTTTTAATTGCACACAGCCCCCACAATAAGTAAGAATGGTCGGTATAAACGAACCCAAGTTACTTGGGTGCATAAACAAACACATAAATACCCGCGCAAATACACATAAAGGTAGGAGAATTCATGCCATCTCGCAAAGAACTTGCAAATGCTATTCGCGTCTTGTCAATGGACGCAGTACAAAAGGCCAAATCTGGTCACCCTGGAGCCCCTATGGGCATGGCTGATATCGCAGAAGTATTATGGCGCGATTATCTAAAACATAACCCAACGAATCCAGAGTGGGCTGACCGTGACAGATTTATTCTTTCAAACGGCCACGGTTCAATGCTTATCTATTCTCTATTGCACCTAAGTGGTTACGACTTACCACTGGACGAAATTAAAAACTTCCGTCAAATGCATTCTAAAACACCAGGTCACCCTGAATATGGTTATGCACCGGGAATCGAAACTACTACGGGTCCATTAGGTCAAGGGATCACAAATGCCGTAGGTATGGCAATTGCTGAAAAAGCGCTAGCTGCACAGTTTAACCGTGAAGGTCACGATATTGTTGATCACTTTACCTATGCATTTATGGGCGATGGCTGCCTTATGGAAGGTATTTCTCATGAAGCAGGTTCACTTGCAGGCACATTAGGTCTGGGTAAACTTGTTGCATTTTGGGATGACAACGGCATTTCAATCGATGGCGAAGTAGAAGGTTGGTTTACAGATGACACGCCAGCTCGCTTTAAAGCATACGGTTGGCATGTAGTTAGTGGTGTTGATGGCCACGATAGCGATGCTGTAAGTGCTGCAATAGCAGAAGCAAAAAGCGTTACCGACAAGCCTTCACTAATTTGTTGTAAAACAATTATTGGTTACGGCTCACCTAATAAATCTGGTAGCCACGATTGTCACGGTGCACCACTAGGTGATGACGAAATTAAAGCGTCTCGCGAATTTTTAGGTTGGACTGGCGATGCTTTCGAAATTCCTGATGATATTTACGCACAGTGGGATGGCAAAGAAAAAGGTCAACAGCTTGAATCAAGCTGGGACGAAAAATTTGCAGCATACGCAAAAGCATACCCAGAGCTTGCAGCTGAATATAAGCGTCGTATTAATAACGAACTGCCTGGCGATTGGGCTGAAAAATCTCAAGCGTACATTGAGCAATTACAAGCAAACCCTGCAAACCCAGCGTCTCGTAAAGCATCGCAAAATGCATTAAACGCATTTGGTCCGTTATTACCAGAATTTATGGGTGGTTCAGCCGATTTAGCAGGCTCAAACTTAACAATTTGGGATGGCTCTAAAGGTTTAACACGCGATGATGCAAGCGGTAACTACATTTACTACGGTGTACGTGAGTTTGGTATGTCGGCAATTATGAATGGTATTGCCCTTCATAAAGGCTTTATTCCTTACGGTGCTACGTTCTTAATGTTTGTTGAATATGCAAAAAATGCTGTACGTATGGCTGCATTAATGAAGCAACCAAGCATTTTTGTATACACGCACGATTCAATTGGTTTAGGTGAAGATGGTCCAACTCACCAACCAGTAGAGCAAATTGCAAGCATGCGTTTAACGCCTAACTTATACAACTGGCGTCCATGTGACCAAGTTGAGTCGGCAATTGCATGGCAACAAGCTATTGAGCGTAAAGACGGTCCTACATCGTTAATCTTTACTCGCCAAGGTCTTGAGCAACAAGCACGTGACGCACAGCAATTAAGTGACGTTAAAAAGGGTGGTTACATCCTTAGCTGTGACGGCAACCCAGAGATCATTTTCATTGCAACGGGCTCTGAAGTGCAACTAGCACAAGATTCAGCAAGCGAACTACGCAGCCAAGGTAAAAAGGTACGTGTTGTATCTATGCCATGTACTGATGCCTTTGAAGATCAAAGCGCAGCATACAAAGAAAGCGTATTACCGGCATCTGTTTCACGCCGCGTAGCAGTAGAAGCTGGTATTGCTGACTACTGGTACAAGTACGTAGGCCTAAACGGCGCAGTAGTAGGTATGACTACCTTTGGTGAGTCAGCACCTGCAGGCGAGCTGTTTGAGCACTTTGGTTTTACAGTGGCAAACATTGTAAGCAAAGCAAACGAGCTTTTTTAATCGCTTTGATTAAATAAAGTAAGTAATTGAAAAACCCGCACATGTTGCGGGTTTTTTTATGCCCTTACATGAAGCAACTTCACCTTGATCAATGCAGCTTTCCTTGCAAGAAAGTAAGCTATCAGGCAAGGTAGTGCGATAAAATTTATAAATAAAAATCTTAAATTAATAGCAGGAGCTAAAAATGCCAAAGTTCGATAACGTGAGTGTAGTAAAAAAAGCCAATGTATATTTTGACGGAAAAGTGTCGAGCCGTACCGTTATTTTAGGTGATGGCGAAGCGAAAACGTTAGGTTTTATGCAACCAGGTGAGTTTGTTTTTGATACAAACCAAAAAGAGTGCATGGAGCTTTTAGCTGGCCAATGGGATATTTTATTACCAGGTGCAAGTGAGTGGAAAACATTTAACGCGGGTGAATCGTTTAATGTTGATGCAAATGTAAGCTTTAAAGTAAAAGTATCTGATTTTGCTGACTACTGTTGTTCGTACACAGATTAATCAGTACAGCTAGACGTCTGAAAGCCCATGCACTATGGGCTTTGCATAAACTTTGCGCAACTCATGATTTAAATCACCAAAAACCGCAAATAAACCTCAAATATCTCTCTTTTTTCCTTGTGTTAATCTAAATAGCCCCCAATACTATTTATGAGGTAACAAATAAAAGGATACCCTATGAAAATTAATCTTTCTGGTCACCATGTTGAAGTTACTGACTCTATTAGAGAGCACATCAACGAAAAATTTTCAAAAATCGAGAGCCATTTCCCATCGCTTATTGCACTCGAAATTATTTTGTCTAAAGAACATCATAAAATCCAAGCTGAAATTAGCACTAATTATGAAGGCACGCGCATATCGGTAAAAGGGGAAAACGAAGTTATGTACCCTGCCATTGCAAGTGCAGCTAAAAAACTCGATGCAGCACTAAAACATCGAAAAGGGCAGATAAAAGCAAACTTACACGAAAAGCCTGTTAGCACTACACCTGAAATCGCACACGAGATCATCCAAGAGATGGATCTTAAATAAAATTTAGTCACAAAGTATTGTAAAAAAGAGCCGTATGGCTCTTTTTTATTGCCTGTAATTTAGGTAAGTTATGCGTTCTTGCAGTTTATTAATTATAAAAATTAATAAAAAGAACACACAACACACATATTTTGAGAAATTAATGCACACAACAAAAGCAGTATGGAAGTCTCGACTAGGTGCGCTTGGGCCTGGAATACTCATGGCAACAGCCGCTATTGGCGGATCTCACCTAGTTGCCTCTACGCAAGCTGGGGCAATATTTGGCTGGCAATTATTTTGGCTTATCCTCGTTGTTAATGTTTTAAAGTACCCGTTTTTTCGCTTTGGTATGGAATACACACTCGCCACTAAAAATAGCCTAGTGGAGGGCTATAAAAGCAAAGGCCCGTTTTACTTCTACAGTTTTATTGGCTTAAACATTGTTGCCGCTGTTGTTAATACCGCCGGCGTATTACTACTTACTGCAAGCCTGCTGCATTACGCCTTACCTATTGTTATTGAAGTAACCTTGCTTTGTTGGATGCTGCTGGGTGTATGTTTAGTTATATTGCTACTTGGACACTTTAAAGCGCTAGATAACGTTGCCAAAGGCATTATGGGGCTGCTTACGCTCGCTACTTTGATTGCCCTTGCCATTGCATTTAGTAACGGCCCAATGGCACCTGCTGACTATGTAGGCCCTTCACCGTATGAACTTGCCATGCTTAGCTTTATGGTCGCTTTAATGGGCTGGATGCCAGCCCCTATCGAAATATCTGCATTAAGTTCTTTATGGCTAAAAGAAAAACAAGCGCAACAAACAGTTTCTAAAAGCCAAGGCTTGTTCGATTTTAACGTAGGCTATTGGCTTACAGCTGGCTTAGCCTTGGTATTTTTTAGCTTAGGTGTATTAGTGCAGTACGGGCAAACCAGTAGTATAGAGCTCGGCGGCGTCGCGTTTGCCAAGCAGCTTATTGATATGTACGCATTAACAATAGGCGAGTGGGCAAGGCCGCTTGTATCAGCAATCGCCTTTTTATGTATGTTTGGCACTACACTCACCGTGCTTGATGGCTACGCCCGTACGCTTAACGAATCTCATAAACTACTTGGCTTTAAGCAATCAAAACACAGTCTAAATATTTGGTTAATACTACAAGCACTTGCCGGTATGGCCGTTATTTTATTTTTTAAATCAGCCCTTGGCCCCATGCTTACGTTTGCTATGACACTTTCATTTGTTACAACGCCTGTATTTGCATGGCTCAACTTTAGCCTTGTGCGATCAGAGCCTGCTATTAAGCATAGCGTTTTACTACGTAGTTTAACGTGGTTAGGGCTAGTTTATTTAGTAGGTTTTGCTGTCGCTTTTGTAGTGTGGAAACTAGCATTCTAAATACAGCCACTTACTTTAGGGTTTTAATTAAAGCCCTAAAGCATTAAATTCTAGGATTAAACGAGGTATAAATGGATATTAGAATAGGTGAGCTTTCAAACCCACACGTTATAAAATTACTACAAGCGCATCATAACGATATGCTAAAGCACTCACCCGTTGAGAGCGTACATGCACTTGATGTGAGCAAACTCACTCAGCCCGACATAACTTTTTATAGCTTATGGATTGATAATAATTTAGCGGGTGTTGGCGCTTTAAAAGCGCTTAATGCCACTCATGGCGAAATTAAATCAATGCGCACATCAAGCAACTATTTACGCCAAGGCATCGCTGCTAAATTGCTCACGCATATTATTGAGCAAGCGACCTTGCGAGGTTATAAAAAGTTAAGCTTAGAGACCGGCACGGCAAAGGCATTTTTACCCGCACAAAAGCTTTACGCTCAATTTGGTTTTAAAGAATGCGAACCATTTGGTGATTATGAGTTAGATCCTTACAGCTTGTTTATGGAGCGCACTTAGTAAGAGGTTGCTTATAATTAGCTATAATTTCTCATAAGACTTTTTCAATGTAGTTAGCATGGTCTGTATCTCCTCTGCTCTGACTCTTAAGGTATGTAATAATACTAAGTCAATATTACTGTTTTGGACGGAGTCAGTTTGGAGCAATCGATTGAGTTCATCAACATTGCTAATTGATTCATCTAAATAACTTTTTTTCTCAGTTAGCATTGTAATAATTGAGCTTAATTCGGCATTCTTAACATTTAAGCCTTCTAAAATCACATTGTTAAGTTTTACAGTTTTTGTTTCATTTTGAAGTTTATTAGATAATTGACTGTTCTCTAATGTAATTCGTGATATGTCGTTTTCGCTAGCAGATAGTGTTTCTTTGAGTTTATTAGCTTTATCTTGGTATATACCAATTTCAGTAAGTGAGTTTGATAGTTTTTCTTTTTCCTGAAAAAGCTCAATTTTAAGTTCATTTTCTTTCTTTTTTACATCTTCATTATTATTGGCTAGTCCATAAACTTTTGACTTTAAATTGGCGATTTCTTCAATCGCTATGGAGTGCTCTTCTGATGAAATCATTTCTTTCCAGCCATGCTTATGAAGCCACTGATTATATTTATTCTCAGCAAACCGTTTCAAAAACTCCACAAAGTTATTGATCCAAGGAACAAATACTACTATGACTATAGCGATAAATAGCGGTATGAAAATGTCCCACTTAAAAGGGATATTTTGAAGTTTTAAACTAGGCTTTAAGGGCTCATAAATAAACCAGTAAATAGCCTTCCAATTCCAAGTGCACGAAACCCAAAAATACGTAAATATGAAAGGGCTTGCTAGCCGCTCTCGAAATAAATCAATAATTCCATTTTCTGTTTGTTGAGTCATAATCTTGTCATTCCATTAGTTTTAGGCATATCTAATTTTAGATTGTTAAATTAACTCAGTTCTTTTATCACCTTACCTATTACACCTAAATCCAGCTGATATATTCTGTTATCTACAGCTACTTTATAAAGTTAATTTATAGTGCAGCCAATGCTCAACGAGTTATGAGCTAAGCCAATCTAGCCTAATTGTTACTCATTTGAGTAAACAATAATTTCGTCAGAATTTGGTAATTTATAAAATCCAACATTTTTTGATTGCTTACCCATGAAATCAATAGCATATTTCATCTCTGCAATTGTTCTTACTGTAGAAAATTTATCTTTAAAACATGCTGAGAATTCGTATGTGAAAGATGTTGACTGATCATAACCTCCCAGCTCTAAAAGGTTATACTCAGTAAAAGGATCTGGTCCTAAAATTTGATGAGAGGTAATAAAAGGCACTCTAGAGTCTTGTGATTTCCAATCATTCAAGCATTTAGCTTCAACATTGCTTGCTAATAAATAAATGCTTTTATCCTTTTTAGAGTCACTTATAAAGTTAATAATAAAAACCAAATTTATAATAAGTGATGCAAACAAAACTAATTTTAATATATTTCTATTATTCACTTTAACTCAGCTCTTTTATCGCTCTACTTATCCCATCTAGACTAAGGGCATACATGCGGTTGTTCATTAACTCTTTTATAAAGCCAATTGATTGATAGTACGGCCAGTGTTCAACCGGTTGTGGGTTGAGCCACGCGACTTTATCAAAGTGGTTTGTTATACGTTGTAACCATGCACTGCCGGGCTCTTCATTGTAGTGTTCTACCGAGCCGCCCGCATAAGCTATTTCGTAAGGGCCCATAGTGGCATCGCCAACAAATATGACTTTATAGTCGCTGGTAAATTTATTAATCAGCGTCATGGTGTCTATTACGTTTGAATGGCGGCGCGCGTTGTCTTGCCAAACGTGCTCGTATAAACAGTTATGAAAGTAGTAAAACTCTAGGTGTTTAAACTCGCTGTGGGCGGCGCTAAATAGCTCTTCGCAGGTATGAATGTAGTCATCCATTGAGCCGCCAATATCAAACAGCATCAATACTTTTACTGCATTGTGGCGTTCGGGTGCCATTTTTACATCAAGCATGCCGCCTTGTTTTGCAGTAGCGCGAATAGTCTCGTTTAAATCCAGTGTGTCGCTTGCGCCAGTGCGGGCAAACTTACGTAACTTTTTAAGGGCGAGTTTAATTGTGCGCGAACTAATTTCTCTGTCGGTGTCGAGGTTTTTGTATTCTCGTTTATCCCACACCTTTACTGCTTGGCGGTTACGGTTGCCGTCTTGCCCTATACGCACGCCTTCTGGGTTATAGCCGTATGCACCAAAAGGTGATGTACCGCCAGTACCCACCCATTTATTGCCACCAGCGTGGCGTTTTTGTTGCTCTTCTAAACGCTCTTTTAGGGTTTTCATAAGCTCGTCGAGTCCGCCCATGGCTTTAAGTTGAGCTTTTTCTTCATCGCTTAGGTTTTTTTCAAACTCTTTACGTAGCCAATCTTCAGGTAAGTTGTGTTGTTGCTTTAAGCTCTCGAGCAAATCAAGATCGGCAATACCGCTAAAGTAGTCGCTAAAGGCTTTGTCGAAGCGATCAAAGTGCGTTTCGTCTTTTACCATTATGGTGCGTGCTAAATGGTAAAAGGCGTCTACGTCGGCAAATATAACGCCTTTTTTTAAGGCGTTTATTAAATCGAGTAGCTCGCGCAGGCTTACCGGTAAGCGGTATTCACGCAGTTTGAAGAAAAACGCAATCAACATCTTAACGGCGGCTCATAAAGGCTAATTTTTCGATTAGGCTGATGTCTTGCTCATTTTTAAGTAATGCGCCAAACATGGGCATTAAACCGCCTTTTTTAGCTTTATCGTGCAGTGTTTTAGCGTCTATGTCTTCAGCCATTAAAAGCTTTAACCAGTCGAGTAATTCGCTCGTGGATGGCTTCTTTTTAAGGCCGTTGGCTTCGCGCAAGTTAAAAAACACCTCAAGTGCTTGGCGTACTAAATCCTGTTTAACGTTAGGGTAGTGCACGTCAATAATTTGCTGCATTTCGTCGCTGCTAGGAAAATCAATATAATGAAAAAAGCAGCGGCGTAAAAAGGCGTCCGGCAATTCTTTTTCATTATTTGATGTGATGATCACAATAGGGCGCTCTTTTGCGACAATGCGTTCATTAGTTTCGTAAACATGAAACTCCATTTTATCAAGCTCAAGTAGTAAGTCGTTTGGGAACTCTATATCGGCTTTGTCTATTTCATCAATTAATAATACGGGGCGTTTGCCGTTAAGCTCTGCATATGTAAACGCTTGCCAAAGCTTCCCTTTAACTATGTAGTTACTAATGTTGTGTACACGTTCGTCACCTAATTGGCTGTCGCGCAGGCGCGAAACCGCGTCGTACTCGTATAAACCTTGCTGCGCTTTAGTGGTCGATTTTATGTGCCACTGAATAAGCGTGGTATCTAAGCTTTTAGCTAACTCCTCAGCCAGCATGGTTTTACCTGTGCCTGGTTCGCCTTTAATTAAAAGTGGTTTTTCGAGCATAATAGCAGCATTTACAGCTTGTTTAAGCGCGCTACTCGCTATGTAATTGTCAGTTGAATTAAATTGCACGGTGTACCCTTGTCTGGTCTGAGCAGTAAGTTATTTTGTTATAATGCCATAGTTAAACGGCAGGTCCAAGGTAGGCGAAACGCTGTATGACCTCACCTTCTTTTTCAACAGTTTCTAAAAACATACTAAGTGGGCGCGCCCACATACCAAATTCACCATATAGCGCTTGATAAATCACAAGCTGCTCCTCGGTTTCGCTATGGGTGGCAACATGAACAACTTTGTATTGCGGCCCTTTGTAGTGTTGGTATATGCCTGGTTTGAGTGAAAGTGGTTTTATTGCTGTAGTCATGTTTTGATCTCTTGTATAATTTGGCTTTGCACTTTTAATGTTAACTAATTTGCCAATACTATGAACTATATTTCGCTAGATGATTACAAAAAAGCATGGGTTTTTCGTCATAAAGACTTACCTGTATCAGATGAAGACGCAGTAAAAATAAAGCCTATGGGAGATGAGCGCGCAGCCGTACTTTGGACAACCATGGTAAGCCGTGAGTTTGATCACCCCGATTTTTTTGAAGACACCGATTGGTGTGGCCAAGAAAAAAGCTTTAGCCAAGAAGTAGATTGGCAAGATGCGTGGGAAAATGGTGATGCGCAACCACCAGAAGCAATCTTAACGTTTTTAGATTGGGAAGCTAACACCACTGTTTATTTTTGTATGGCACGCGATAATATTATCGAAACAACATTTGATGTATTTAAACGCAATTGGCAAAACTTTATGTTTTTAGCTGATGGCAGTTTGCTGATTGGTAAAAAGCGTAATACGGTTGTGCAATTTTTAGAATCAGGTAAAGCAAAATTAGGTGAAAAGCCAAGCGCTTAATTAGTGCGCTGCGCTTAAAAAATATTCAATACTGTGTTATAAAACATTTACCTGAATATTTTTGAGTACAGCTTTTGGTCGCTAAAAATCAGTCACTTGGTGCTCAGCAGCAAGTTGAAATTTGGCAAACTGATGCACAAAAAGTGTTGTATGCACAATTGTGTAATGCGTTTTATCAGCGTGAGGTTCAGCGATTAGTTGCAGAGCCTAATGCCGATAAACTGCGCCGTCAGTTAAAAAGCCTACCTTATTATATTGAGCGAGCTGCAACGTTAGTTGCCAATGCTGACACGCCTTTTACGCTGGACGCGCAAAATGGTACGTGGCTTGAAAAGCAAAAACTGACCCCACCCGATGTGAATGTTCAAGCTAATGAACTTTTTTATCAAACGTATGCCAAAGTGGGGCTTATAGTGCCCGTTATATTACATGGCTACGATCAGGTGCGTCTTAGAATAGACAGTATCGATCAGTTAGGCGAAAATAAGCTGCATTGTAACGAGCTTGGTTGGTTTGATTTTTTAGGAAATGGGCTAGAGCAGCAAAATGCTCAGTTAATAAAGCCAAGTAAAGTGAGTTTAACCGCTGCATGTTGCGGGCATCAGTGGCAATTTTCGAAGCGTTGTATGCCACGGGTTTTATCACTACGCGAAATGCTTTTAGCGGGTAGTATTAATTGGCGCAATTTAAAGCGCCCCTTAGCGTATTAAAGTTAAGGTATTTGGAATTTAAAATAAGGAGTGTTAAATGCGTATTTTTCAAGTTGGCTTACTGTGCTTAGCACTGTTTGTACAATACAGATTATGGTTTGGTCATAATGGTTTACAAGACTACACACGGCTAAAAGGTGCTGTAGCGTCGCATCAAGAAACCAACGAAAAGCTCATTAAACGTAATAAAGTACTTAAAGCCGATATTGAAGACTTAAAGCTTGGCCAAGAAGGCATTGAAGAGCGTGCACGCAACGAATTGGGAATGATTAAACCGGACGAAACATTTATTCGTGTTTTACCGGGCAAACAATATGACAAATAAACAGACTATTGCAGCAATTGTTCCTGCTGCGGGCGTTGGCAGTAGAATGCAGCACAATGCGCCTAAGCAATATATACAATTAGCCGGTAAAACCATTTTAGAACACACCTTAGCTAAACTTTCTCAATTATCTCAATTACGCACTATTGTTGTTGCCCTTAGCGACAGCGACCCCTATTTTGACGAACTCCCAATACTTGATAAGCGCATTGTTCGCGCCAGTGGCGGTAAAGAGCGTGCAGATTCAGTACTCAATAGCTTGCTTTTTTTAGCGCCTAACCCGCCTACATGGGTGTTGGTGCACGATGCTGCGCGTCCGCTAGTTAATATTAGTGATATAGAACGTTTAATTGATGAATGTATACGCGCTGATGAAGGCGGTATTTTAGCTAGCAAAGTAAAAGACACCATAAAACGCGGCCACACTCATGCCCTACAAACTGTGCCACGAGACGATTTATGGCAAGCACTTACCCCGCAGTTTTTTAAATATGACGAGCTTAAAAATGCATTGCAAAACGCATTAGCAAACGGGGCTACTATTACCGATGAAGCCAGTGCAATTGAGTGGGCGGGTAAACCGGTTAAGCTTGTAGCAGGTCGCAGCGATAATATTAAAATAACCACGCCAGAGGATTTAGACTTGGCTGGGTTTTTATTACATAAACAACAAAACGAGAGTGCATTATGATACGAATTGGCCATGGTTTTGACGTACATAAATTTGGCGGCGAAGGCCCGTTAACTATTTGTGGTGAAAAAATTGATTATCCACAAGGCTTTTTAGCGCACTCAGATGGCGATGTTGCTATTCATGCATTATGTGATGCTATTTTAGGCTCGCTTGCAATGGGTGATATTGGTAAGCACTTTCCAGATACGGCTAGCGAGTATGAAAATATCGACAGCCGTATTTTACTTCGCCATGTGGTGAGCTTAGCTAAAGAGCAAGGTTATGTAATTGGCAATGGCGATGTGACTATTGTTGCACAGGCGCCAAAAATGCTGCCACACATTCAAGCTATGCGTGCTAATTTAGCCAGCGATTTAAATTGTGACCTTAGCCAAATTAACGTTAAAGCCACTACTACCGAAAAGCTAGGCTTTGAAGGGCGTAGGGAAGGCATTTCTAGCCATGCGGTGGTTATTATGAGTAAAGAGCTTGCGAGTACAAAAAACGCATGAGCGATTTAAATTATTTATACGGTGCACCGCTTTCTAAAGCTGATTTTAAAACCACTGCTGAAGACTTTATGGTTGATGAAGACCTAGGTATAGAATTTACCGGCAGTGGCGAACACGTGTGTTTACAGGTGGTTAAAAAAGGCGAAAATACGCAATACGTTGCAAAGCTAATTGCACAACGTGCGGGTGTTTCACCGCGAGACGTAAGTTACGCCGGCATGAAAGATCGTCACGGAGTGTGCTCACAGTGGTTTAGTGTAAAAGTACCGATTAAAAAGCCTATCGATTTTAGCGATTTAAATAGCGAGAGTATTTTTATTGTGTCGCAACAGCGCCACGACCGTAAATTACGCACGGGCTGCCACAAAGGTAATAAATTTACGATTACGCTTCGTAATGTAACCAAGCCCCTTGATATTTTATGCCGTATTAACGCAGTACGCGCAGGCGTGCCTAATTACTTTGGCGAACAGCGCTTTGGGCATGGCGGTCATAACTTAGTAATGGCTGAAAAAATGTTTGCCGGGGAGCGCATTCGCGATAAAAAACTGCGCGGTATTATTATTTCAGCAGCGCGTTCTCATGTGTTTAATCAAATAGTAAATTTACGTGTTAAAGAGCATGGTTTAGCTAAAACAATGCACCGTGAAGTATTTATGCTCAGCGGCAGTAATGCATTTTTTGAAGATGCAATTAACGACGAAAACATAGAGCGATTAGCCACTGGCGATATTATGATGTCGGCACCTATGGTGGGTAAAAGCGAAAAAGGTTTAACCGAACAAGAAAAAATATGGCTTGAACCTTTCCAAACATGGTGCGATGGCTTGGGTGAGCTAGGCCTTAAAAATGAGCGCAGGATGCTGCGTTTAATTCCGCAAAACTTAACGGTTGAGACCATAGATGAAACCAGTTTAAAACTGAGTTTTGGTTTGCCAAAAGGGTGTTTTGCAACTGCATTATTACGTGAGCTGGTGGATTATAAAGATGCTAGCCCTCGAGAGCGCAAAGAAAAGGATAATGACATAAATGAAGATACTGTTAAGTAACGATGATGGCGTAAATGCTAAAGGCATTGCGGTTTTATATCAGGCGCTTATACAAATTGCAGATGTAACCCTTGTTGCACCTGATCGCAACTGTAGTGGCGCAAGTAATTCTTTAACATTAATGAACCCGCTACGAGCAACTACACTCGAAAATGGTTTTATGTCGGTTAATGGCACACCTACTGATTGTGTACATTTAGGTGTAAATCAGTTAGCTGATGAAAAACCAGACCTTGTTGTTGCTGGTATTAACCATGGTGCCAATTTAGGCGATGATACGCTTTACTCTGGCACTGTTGCAGCTGCAACTGAAGGTCGCCATTTAGGCTTACCTGCAATTGCGGTATCGCTTTGCTCACATAAAGGTGAGCATTTTGAAACAGCCGCTGCTGTTACCGTAAATATTATTAAAGGTTTGGCTTCGCATCCGCTTCCAAAAGATCAAATAATAAATATAAATGTGCCAGACATTCCATTAAGTGAATTAAAAGGGGTGCAAGTAACACGTTTAGGTGCTCGTCATAAAGCAGAAACCATGACCAAACAAACCGATCCTTGGGGTCGAGATATTTATTGGTATGGATCGCTGGGCATAGAAAGCGATGCAGGTGAGGGTACCGACTTTTACGCAATCAATAACGGTTATGCCTCTGTTACGCCATTGAGTGTTGATATGACAGCCAAAGACAGCCTAAAAGCAGTAGGAGACTGGTTAGCCGATTTGGAGATTAATCGTGCTCGCTAATTATACCCGCAGTGCAAAAGCGCTATCTGACTTACTAAAGCGCGAAGGCGTTGAAGATACACAAGTACTGAGTGCTATAGCTGATATTCCGCGACATATATTCGTAGACGATGTGCTAAAACACAAAGCTTATGAAAATACGGCGCTACCTATTGGGCAAGGGCAAACTATTTCCCAGCCTTATATAGTAGCGCGCATGACAGAGCTACTTCGCTTAGCTGGTGTGCGCAATAAAGTGCTGGAAATTGGTACTGGCTCTGGATATCAAACTGCAATATTAGCCAAAACGTTTACAAAGGTTTATTCGGTAGAGCGTATTAAAACGCTTCAGTGGCAGGCAAAGCGTCGATTGCAGCAACTCGATTTATATAATGTAACCATGAAGCATGGTGATGGTTGGCAAGGCTGGCAATCACAAGCACCTTTTGATGGTATTATAGTGACTGCTGCGGCCTCTAAAGTTCCGCAAGACTTACTTGCTCAGTTAGCCGATGGAGGCGTGTTATTAGCGCCGATTGGTGAGAGCGATCAAAAATTAGTAATGGTTATCCGCGAAGGCGATAATTATAAAGAGCATGTTATTGCTCCCGTTAGATTTGTGCCGTTAGTACCTGGCGATATTGAATAGGAATTCATTTTGAAGTTGTTTACCAAGTTATACGATATGGCCCTAGTGTGGGCAAAGCACCGCCATGCGGAACGTTATTTAGCTGCAATGAGCTTTGCAGAGTCAGTTTTTTTTCCAATACCGCCCGATGTAATGCTTGCACCTATGTCGCTTGCGCAACCCAAAAAAGCATGGCGTTTTGCAAGCTTTGCCACAATAGCATCGGTTGTTGGTGGAGTAGTTGGTTACTTGCTTGGGTTTTGGCTATTTGAACCCGTTGTTGAGCCATTGATTGCACAAATGCACTGGCAAGAAAAGTTTGATATCGCATTAAATTGGTTTAAAGATTACGGTGTTTGGGTTGTGTTTTTAGCTGGTTTTTCGCCTATACCATATAAAGTATTTACCATTGGCGCAGGTGTTTTACAAATGGCATTTTTGCCATTTTTACTCGCATCGGCGATTGGACGTGGTGCGCGATTCTTTTTAGTTTCAGCCTTAATGAAGTGGGGCGGGGCTAAAATGGAAGCAAAATTACGTCAATATATTGAAATACTTGGTTGGGGATTAGTGGTATTAATTGCGCTAGCGTACTTTTTATTGCGTTAAGCGTTAAAAATATCAATTGTCTAATTTGGGAGAAAAATACAATGAATAAACAGTTTTTACTGTATGTGACTATATTTGTTGGTGTTTTTCTTTCTGGTTGCTCTTCTCGCCATATTCCAGCGCCTGTTAGCAGCCTAAATAATAATGTTAATGATTTAGGTCATACCATTAACATAAATGGCGATATTTATAAGGTGCAAAAAGGTGATACGCTCTATTCGATAGCCTTTAGCGCCGGTAAAGATTTTAGATTACTTGCAAAAAACAATTCAATTCCATCACCTTACACAATTTTCCCTGGGCAAAACATCTCCTTAACCCCCAAGCCCGAAAAAACAAAAAGGGATGAAAAATATACGAATTTGAGTAAAAAGTCTATAAAAAACACACAAAAAAATAACATAATATTAAAGAAAGAGCTTGATCCTCCAAAACAACGAGAGTATGTTCAGAAACAAGCCAGTAACAAAGTTAGTAATACTAAACGTTTGTCGAGCAGTAAAGTTAAGTGGTTTTGGCCTGCAAAGGGCAAAATTACCAAACGCTTTTCTAATAAGGAAAACGGTTATAAAGGTTTACAGATTACTAATCGCAAAGGGGCTTCAGTCTTAGCTGCGGCACAAGGAACAGTGGTATACGCGGGTAACGCTCTACGAGGTTATGGTAGTTTAATCATATTGAAACATAATGATGATTACCTAAGTGCTTATGCACATAACTCGAAATTACTTGTTAAAGAAAAGCAGAAGGTTAAGGCAGGACAAAAAATAGCAGAAATTGGTAATTCAGAATCTCCGGTCACCGCGCTTCGTTTTGAAATTCGCTACCGAGGGCAAGCTGTCAATCCTGCTAAATACCTACCCTAATTTTCAGGTATTGATAATTGCTCGGGAGAAGGCTTATGGCTAGCGCAGCAAAACTTGACAAACACACTACGACTGACGAAAAATTCGATGACATCGCTGCTGATGAAAGCACAACTTTACTAGATAAAGTAGAAGACGATGAAATCTTTGCAAAAGAAGAAGTAACTAAAAATCTTGATGCAACCCAACTTTATTTAGGCGAAATTGGTTTTTCTCCTTTGCTTAGCGCAGAAGAAGAAGTGTTTTTTTCTCGCAAATCACTTCGAGGTTGTGAAGCCTCACGCAAACGTATGATTGAAAGTAACTTACGTTTAGTTGTTAAAATAGCACGCCGTTACAATAACCGTGGCCTTGCTCTACTCGATTTAATTGAAGAAGGTAACTTAGGCTTAATTCGCGCTGTTGAAAAATTTGACCCCGAACGTGGCTTTAGATTTTCTACTTACGCTACATGGTGGATACGTCAAACAATTGAACGTGCCATTATGAATCAAACTCGCACCATCCGCCTACCAATACATGTTGTTAAAGAGCTTAATGTTTACTTACGTACAGCGCGTGAATTAACTCAAAAACTTGACCATGAACCAACAGCTGACGAAATTGCAGCTTGCCTAGACAGACCCGTTGAAGACGTTACTAAAATGCTACGTTTAAACGAAAGAATAGCATCGGTTGATATGCCGATTGGTGGTGAAAACGACAGTGTACTGCTTGATATCATCCCAGATGAAAAAAGTGCAGGCCCTGAAGGCGAAGTACAAAATAATGATATTAATAAACACATTGTAGATTGGTTAGGTGAATTAAACCCTAAACAACGCGAAGTGTTAGCACGTCGATTTGGATTACTTGGCTACGAGCCATCTACACTTGAAGATGTAGGTCGTGAAATAGGCTTAACACGTGAGCGTGTAAGACAAATTCAGGTAGAGGCATTACGTCGTTTAAAAGACATTTTGCAACAAGAAGGTTTAAGTACAGATAGCTTGTTTAATCAGTTTTCGTAACTGGTTAAATAGTTTAAGAGACTATGTGTGTTAAAAAGCCGAAGAATTTATTCTTCGGCTTTTTTTATGCTTGTAAATTAGATGATATAAATTACAACAATGCTTTTAGTTTATATAATAAATCGTGCGCTTGGCGTGGCGATAAATTATCAGGGTCAATAGCTCCCAACTGCTCTTCCACTTCTGAAGGTGTATTTTGTGCAGCTTCATTATTAAAAGTAAATGCTTGTTGCTCTGTATTTGGTGCAGTAACGCTTTGATGATTTTCGAGTAACTTAAGTTTTTGCTTTGCTTGTGCAATAACAGCTTTTGGCACACCCGCAAGAGCAGCTACCTGTAAGCCAAAGCTCTTACTTGCTGCGCCATCAAGTACTGTATGCATAAAGGCGATTGTATCGTTATGTTCTATTGCATCGAGGTGCACGTTTACAAGGCCTGTTGTTTGTTCAGCAAGTTCTGTTAACTCAAAGTAGTGCGTTGCAAACAATGTTTTAGCTGATATTTTTGACGCTAAATGATCGGCTGTTGCATACGCAAGCGAAAGCCCATCGTAGGTACTTGTACCACGACCAATTTCATCCATTAATACCAAAGACTGCGCCGTGGCATTATTTAAAATAGTCGCTGTTTCGGTCATTTCTACCATGAAGGTTGAGCGACCTGATGCTAAATCATCGCTTGCACCAATACGTGTAAATATGCGATCGATATTGCCAATTTTAGCGCTGTCTGCAGGTACATAACTGCCAATGTGAGCCATTAGTACAATAAGTGCTGTTTGGCGCATATAGGTTGATTTACCGCCCATGTTTGGACCCGTAATAATCAACATTTTACGTTGGCTGTTTAATTCAACAGGGTTAGCAATAAACGGTTCTTTCATTACCTGTTCAACAACAGGGTGACGACCTTGTTTAATGCTTATATTGTCGTTATCGCATAGTTCTGGTTTTGCATAATTGAGTGCAAATGCACGTTCGGCCAAGTTATTTAATACGTCTAAATCGGCCAGTGCTGCTGCCATCATTTGCAGCTGTTCAATATGTGGAGCGATAAATCTGAACAGCTCTTCGTATAGTTGCTTTTCAAGCGCTAAGGCTTTTGATTGGCTACCAAGTACTTTATCTTCGTGCTCTTTAAGCTCTGGAATAATGTAACGTTCGTTATTTTTGAGTGTTTGACGACGAATGTAGTCGGCTGGCACTAAGTGAGCATTGGCGCGGCTTACTTCAATAAAAAAGCCATGTACGCGGTTATAACCAATTTTAAGCGTACTAATACCCGTGCGTTCGCGTTCACGCAACTCTAGTTGATCAAGTACGTCGGTTGCACCTTTACTTAAGTTACGCCACTCATCTAGTTCGCTGTTGTAACCAGGGGCGATAACGCCACCATCACGAATAAGTACCGGTGGGTTTTCTATCACTGCACGTTCTAATAACTCTTGTAAATCAGGGATCTCAGGCGAGTGCTTGATAATACCAGTAATACGAGGATCGTTAGCATCACCTAACAAAGTATGCAGTGGCGCAAGTGCTTGTAATGCGCTGCGAAGGCGAGTTAAATCGCGCGGGCGAGCTGTGCATAAAGCTAGGCGTGCAATAACACGCTCTACATCACCAATCTCTTTTAATGATTCGTGTAATTCGCCGCACAGTTGTACATCTAAAATAGCGCTAATTGCATTTAAGCGAGAATTTAGCTCGTCTTTATTACGTACAGGTGTATGAATACGGCGCTTAAGTAAACGAGAGCCCATAGGTGTTGCTGTTTTATCAAGTACCTGGGCAAGTGTATTTTCAAACCCACCTGATAAATTAACGGTAAGTTCTAAGTTTTTACGAGTAGCGGCATCTAAAATAACAGCGTGTTCGTTGTGCTCAAGTGTAATTGCACGAATATGTGGCAGTGCAATACGTTGTGTATCTTTTACGTATTGCATTAAACAACCGGCAGCAACAAGCGCGCTGTGGGCTTTATCAACACCAAAACCAACTAAATCTTTAGTACCAAACTGATCGCATAATAAGTGCTGAGCCGTATCTAAGTCGAACTCCCACTCTGGGCGGCGGCGGGCACCTTTTATATGCTCAATTAAATGAAAGTTTTCAAAGCTTTCGCTATACAGAAGTTCTGCCGGAGCTAAACGCTGAATAGTTGAGCTAAAGGCTTCGTCGGTGTTAACCTCTACAACGTTAAAGCGACCAGAGTTAATATCAAGGTACGCGATACCGTACAGACCTTTTTTACTTTGCCAAACGCTAGTAAGAAGATTGTCTTGTCGTTCTTGTAAAAGCGCTTCATCAGAAATTGTACCAGGTGTAACTATACGAACAACTTTACGATCGACAGGGCCTTTACTAGTTGCAGGGTCACCCACTTGTTCACAAATAGCGACTGATTCACCCATTTGGACTAGGCGTGCTAGGTAGTTTTCTACTGCATGATAAGGTACGCCCGCCATAGGGATAGGATCGCCACCGGCTTTACCGCGATGAGTTTGCGAAATATCGAGTAATTGAGCGGCGCGTTTAGCGTCATCAAAAAAGAGTTCGTAAAAATCGCCCATACGATAAAACAATAAAATATCGCGATGCTCTGATTTTATTTTTAGATACTGCTGCATCATAGGGGTTTGTTGTTTTATAGTGTGTGGTGCATAAAGATCAAACGACATGTATTTACCCAAAGGCTGAATATGGAATTACATCAAGAGATTAAAACACTTGCTGCGCAATTAGGCGCTATTTTAACGGATAAATGCTTATGGATCACTAGTGCTGAGTCATGTACTGGTGGCGGAGTGAGTTATGCCCTTACAGATACGCCCGGAAGCTCGGCTTATATTGACCGCGCATTTGTGACTTACAGCAACCAAGCAAAGCAAGATTTGCTAAATGTAAGTGCAAGCACATTAGCAAAGTACGGTGCTGTGAGCGAACAAACAGTGCGTGAAATGGCATTAGGTGCTATTAAAGCAACAAATGCAAATATATCTATAGCTGTATCGGGTATTGCAGGACCTGGCGGGGCAACTGATGGCAAACCTGTGGGACTTGTGTGGTTTGGCATACAAATTAATGACAAAGTACTGACCTTTAAACAAGTATTCTCTGGCGATAGGGCTCAAGTTAGACTGCAAGCTATTGTATTTGCATTGAAAAGTGTAATAGATGAGATAAAATAAAAAAATTAGCTTGATACTGTAATTTCATACAGTATACTTGATTCCATTAGCTGGATTTGGAGAATAAAATGAACGATAACAAACAAAAAGCGTTGGACGCTGCACTATCACAAATTGAACGTCAATTTGGTAAAGGCTCAATTATGAAATTGGGTGATAACAAAGCGTTAAACATTGAATCTGTATCTACAGGCTCACTAGGTATTGATATTGCTTTAGGCATAGGTGGTTTACCTATGGGACGTATTGTTGAAGTATACGGACCTGAGTCATCTGGTAAAACAACGCTTACTTTACAAGTTATCGCAGAAGCGCAAAAAGAAGGCAAAACATGTGCCTTTATTGATGCTGAGCATGCTCTAGATCCAGTTTATGCACAAAAGCTTGGTGTTAACATTGATGAGCTTTTTGTATCGCAACCAGATACCGGTGAGCAAGCATTAGAAATTTGTGACATGTTAGTGCGCTCAAGCGCAGTAGACGTTGTTATTATTGACTCGGTTGCTGCACTTACACCAAAAGCTGAAATTGAAGGCGACATGGGCGACTCGCACATGGGCTTACAAGCACGTTTAATGTCACAAGCATTACGTAAGCTTACTGGTAACATTAAACGCTCTAACACGTTATGTATTTTCATTAACCAAATCCGTATGAAAATTGGTGTTATGTTTGGTAACCCAGAAACAACAACAGGTGGTAATGCACTTAAGTTTTACGCATCTGTTCGTATTGATATTCGTCGTATTGGTTCTGTTAAAGAAGGCGATGAAGTTGTTGGTAACGAAACACGCGTTAAAATTGTTAAAAACAAAGTTGCGCCGCCGTTTAAACAAGCTGAATTTATCATCATGTATGGTGAAGGTATTTCTAAGCAAGGCGAGCTAATTGACCTAGGAGTTAAGCATAAAATTGTTGAAAAAGCAGGTGCTTGGTATAGCTACTGTGGCAACAAAGTTGGCCAAGGTAAATCTAACTCAATTAAGTTTTTGAAAGAAAACCCAGAAATTGCAGATGAGATTGAAGGCAAGTTACGCGAAATGCTTTTACTAAAAGCAACTATTGAACCAGAAGATGGTGAAGATAAGTTAGGCGATGACGCTGACCTTTAACAGCCTAAAATGAGTTTTTAAGCTTGATTTGACCCGAGCATTAAAAAGCGCTAATCAGTAATGATTAGCGCTTTTTTGTTGTTAAAAACTTAAAGTAGATAAAATAAAAACGACACATTAAAAATGTGTCGTTTTTTAATTTAATCTATAAAAAACATGCGGTTACATCGATCATGAGTAGGCGCTGCACTAGTGATTACTATACTAAATGAAGAGCAGAACGATCATACGCTATACATTTTAATCAGGAGAAGAGTTAAAGAATGCGACCTAATTAAAATAGAATTTTAAAAGCGATAAGTTAAGCTAACTTTTCCGCTAATAGGAGAGCCATAAAAACCAACATTGGCTAAGCTAGTAATATGTTTTTCATCTGTGATGTTATCAATGTTAGCTTGAATTGATAAGTCTTCGCTAGCATCCCATCGAGCAAATACGTTCATAAGTAAATAAGAATCCTGCTTAACATTACTGGCTATATTTTCTGTTTTTGATTGCCATTTACCGGCTAAACCAAATTTAAATTCAGGTAGTTGAGGCAGCGTATAATCTAATGAAAAATTAACAACATTTTCAGGTTCCCATTCATGAGAACTATCGCCTGCGTCATCATTTATATCTAAGTATGTATATGCAAATACAGCATTTAGATCATCAGTTATATTTCCGGTTAATTCTAATTCAAAGCCTTGGGTATCTTGATCAGCTCCTTTATAGTAATTAAATCCAGCTGCGTTTAGCCCTGCATAAGTTGCAATATTGTCTTGTTTTGCACTAAATACGGCAAAGGTTGCAAGTAGTTGATCATCGAACCATTGAGTTTTCACTCCAACTTCGTAATTAACACCTTTACTTGGATCTAAAAAGTTACCATCGTAATCGTACTGCTCTTGTGGCTGATAAATATCGGAATAGCTTACATATACATTAACATCATCATTAATTGCATACGTTGTTGCAAGGTAAGGGCTTACCTCACTTTCATCATTATCTATATCAACGCCTTGGCTAAAGCCTGTGCGCTCATAATCGATAGCGTTAAAGCCCGCAATAACAAATAAGTCACTTGTTAGGTTTAATTTAGTAGAACCAAAAAAACGCTTTAAAGTAACATCAATATCAGCATACTTAGTTCGTTCACCCCAAATAGGTTCAGCAATCGCATCTAATGCGTATGGAAAAGCAGGCGCTAAACCATAAGCTTCAGTTGTTGCTGCATCGTAAGAGTTAGTAAAAGAGTAAGATGTACTTTGTGAAATACTACCACCAAGCATTAACTCATGCTCTTGACCAAACAAGCTGTACTCACCTTTAGCTGTTATATCAAATAAATCAGCTGAGAATTCTGTATCATATCGTCCAGGAATACTGACTAAACCTAAATTAGTTTCACTATCAAACATTCCATAAGCGTCATAAAGGTAAAGTAATTTACTTTGATCTTCTGAGTCTTGGTAATTATAAGTTGTTTTAATTTCCCAGTTATTATCGAATACATAAGTATATTCAATAAAAGCTGTGGTATTAAGAGTATCCCATTTAGTCCACTCTTGGGTTGTACTTGTACTTACATCCCACTGCGCTTGTGTGCCATCGGCATATGAAAGTGGTAATCCTCCCCACATGGTTCCATCTGTATTCGCATCTTGATGTGAAGCACCAAATGAAAGTGTTGAATTACCAGTAAGTTGTCCATCAACTACAGCAGAGAAGTAAGTACGATCGTTTTCTAAACCATCAAGGTATGAATCAGAGCTTTCTGCAGCCCCAACAACACGTGCAGCCCAGCTACCAGAATCTGTTAATAAAAATGAATAATCAGCTTGTAAGCGCTTTAAACCATAAGTACCTACAGAAATACCTACTTCACCTTCATTCTCATTTGTTGGGCGTTTTCGAACATAATTAATAGTACCAGCTGCATTACCAACGCCTGTTAATTGCCCATTAGCACCACGAATAACTTCTATTTTTTCATAACCGTAGCTTTCCATAGCACCAGTAACAAGGCCCCAGTTATTAGGTAGACCAACACCATCAACTTGAGTGCTTTTAATATCAAAACCACGAGACGTGTATCGTGTGCGGTTAGTTTCACCTTGTTCTACAGTAATACCCGTAGCCATTTTCAATGCGTCATTAATACTATTTGCTGCAAAGTTTTGAAGTTGCTCTGCGCCAATTACACTAATAGATTGTGGTGTTTCGTTAAGCTCCATAGTTAAACCGGTAGCACCTTGGCTAACTCGATCTTGGCGTACACCTACTATTAATATTTCTTCCATTTGTTCATTGTTATTTTCAACTGTATTCTTAGTTGGTGTTTCTTGCGCTTGAGCTGAAAAACCCATAGCTAAAACTAATGAAGAAAGTGCAAAAGTGCGATTGAGTTTCATGTTTTCCCTTAATTAATATTTAATATTATTTGAGTTTATTTAAATAATTGGGACATTCTACTATTTAGAATTAACAAACTCAAACAAAAACTATTATCATTTGTAAACGCGTTTGCGCTGTTTTAGGGGAAATTACTTAGTCTGTAAATAATATTATGATTAGGATAAGCGATATGACTTATAAAAATATGGTTGTTTTTTTAACTTAAATTGAATTATAAAAAAAGCGGCCTAGGCCGCTTATTTAAAGTAGTTAGCTTTTTAGTTATTAAAAAGAGTATTTAACAGAGAATTGTAAACGATCTAAATCGCCATCTACGCCACTTTCAGTTTCACGCTCAGCATGTTTTAGCTCAGCTCCAAATGTTAGGCGTTTAACAGGGGAATATAAAATGTTAGCGCTATAGCTTTGGCTTGATTCAGTCGGATCACCAGAAATAGCTAATAAATCAGTGTTGTTATCAGCAGAGAAGAAAGAGTATAAGAACGTTGAACGCCATTGGCTTGTCCACTTGTGCTGGTAAGCAACAAAACCAGAAGTCGAATCAATGGCATCTAGTTCATCGCCATTAAGTACTGCGCCGTGAGCAACGTTTAAGCCTACGTAACGGCCTAAGCCTTTACCTTGAGTAAGCATAAATTTAAGGTTGTCTTCACCAAGGTTTATTTTACCCGACGCACTAATACCAAAAGATGTTTCATCTGCATCAACACTGCCTACTTTATAAGTTAGTTGGCGAGCAAGCGCTGCAACAACAATGTTACCCCAATCAGCTTTGTGTGTGTAACGAGCTGTAAAGTCAGGCAAGGATGCATCATCAGTTACTACCATACCGCTAGTAGTAGAAATTGTACTTTCTGGGTTTTCTAATGAGAAAGACCATGCGCCAGTGGTATATTTAATTTGCGATTGGCGAACAAATATAGTGCCTTCAGCTGGGCCTACAAAATCAAGCGTTTCAGCAAGGGCACCCACGTTTTGAAAGTTAGACCATGTTTGACCAAATAACCAACCGTCGTATGTCACAAACGCATGGCGAATACGTGGAGCATAAGAGTTTGATACACGTTCATTGCCGCCAGCAGCTGAGGCTAAAAAATCAATCTCAATTTTAGTGTTAACGGTCTTACCGTTATCCATAACAGTGGCTGTGCCAAAGTTAAAGCGTGACTCGCGAGCATGCATATCAAACACAGCATCTGAGCTGTTATCGTCGCCAACTGTTAGCGTACTTGGTACGTAAAAGTCACGACCTACGTTTGAGCCTGCAGGCGCACCCGCTGAATAATCACTCCACATAGAGTCGAGTTTAATGTATCCACCGTAAGTAAATTCGGTATCACCAATTTTTGCAGCAGTTGCCGCGTATGCAGTACTTGATAGTGCACATAGTACAGCGCTTGCTGCCAATGTTTTTAATGGGGTAAATTTCATTGTGGTGTCCTTTATAGGCTACTTGTTATTTATTACTTTTTTTTCATAGATATTTGTATTACTTGCTACGAGTATTACTTACGAATAAAAAGGGTTGTTAATTTGGCTTTCAATTCACTTTCTATTTTCATTCGTTAAATAAAGCATTTTAGTAAGTACAACAAAATATCTTTATTAGAGTACGAGGACACTGTTGAATATGTGCAATATTTACTCAATTACCTATTGGTCTATAAGACTAAGGTTTGAGAGCAGATTAGTTTGTATTTACTTACATTTAACGCGTTGTATTATTTATGTAAAAAAATTGAAAGCAGAAGGATTATAAACTACAAATGAGGAAATTGAAGGGGTGTACAACTAAGGTCTAATACTTAATGTAGCACTGCTGAGTAATCCTTGATAAAAGCTTAAGGCAAGTAATTTAAATGGAGACTAAGATGTCACAAAGTATCTATCCAGTTCCTGCGCATATTAAAGATGCGACTCTTGTAGATAAAAATAAATATAATACGCTTTACAAGCAATCTATTGATGACCCAGAAAGTTTTTGGCGTGAGCATGGCAAACGTCTTGATTGGTCTACCCCTTATACAAAAGTTAAAAACACATCATTCGACAAAGGCCATATAAATATTAAATGGTATGAGGATGGCTACCTTAATGCTTCGTACAATTGTATCGATCGTCACTTAAAAACCAAAGCAGACAAAACTGCGCTTATTTGGGAAGGTGACAGCCCATCTCAAAGTGAGAATATTACTTATCAACAATTGCATGATGAAGTGGCTAAGTTTGCCAATGGTTTAAAAAAGCTAGGTGTTCAAAAAGGTGATCGTGTAGCGATTTATATGCCTATGACGCCTCAAGCTGTTTATGCAATGCAAGCTTGTGCACGTATTGGTGCTATTCATTCGGTTGTATTTGGTGGCTTTTCACCTTCTGCGATTGCAGATCGTATTCGAGATTCGGGTGCCAAAATAGTTATTACTTCGGATGAAGGGCGCAGAGCAGGTAATTGTGTTCCATTAAAAGCAAATGTAGATGAAGCGGTAGCGCAAGAAACTGTAACCTCAATTGAGCATGTTATTGTGCACCAATTAACCGGCGGTGAAGTTGATTGGAATGAGCACGATATATGGTGGCATGACCTAGTTGCTGATTTACCAGCAAAGTGTGAACCAGAGCCAATGAACGCTGAAGATCCATTGTTTATTCTATATACGTCAGGTTCAACAGGTCAGCCGAAGGGGGTTGTGCATACGACTGGCGGCTACTTAGTTTACTCATCAATGACACATGAATACGTATTTGATTTAAAAGAAGACGATGTGTATTGGTGTAGTGCCGATGTAGGTTGGATCACAGGCCACAGTTACATTGCATACGGGCCATTAGTAAACGGTTGTACACAAGTATTATTTGAAGGTGTACCAACTTATCCAACTGCAGGACGTATGGGCGAAATTGTTGATAAACACGGTGTAACTATTTTATATACTGCGCCTACAGCAATTCGTGCGCTAATGGCGAAAGGTGATGAGCCAACTGCTTCGTCAAATCGCGATAGTTTACGTATTTTAGGCTCGGTGGGTGAGCCAATTAATCCAGAAGCATGGACGTGGTATTACGAGAGTATTGGTAAATCTAATTGTCCGATTGTTGATACGTGGTGGCAAACAGAAACCGGTGGCATAATGATTACGCCTTTACCGGGTGCAACTGATACAAAGCCTGGCTCTGCAACCCATCCATTTTTTGGTATTGCGCCAGCATTATTTGATGCTGAAGGTAATACACTCGAAGGTGCCGTAGATGGTAATTTAGTTATTTTAGATAGTTGGCCATCGCAAGCGCGAACTGTTTACAACGACCATGAACGTTTTGAACAAACTTATTTTAGCGCCTACCCAGGTGTTTACTTTACTGGTGATGGTTGTCGTCGTGATGAAGACGGTTATTACTGGATCACAGGACGTGTGGACGATGTACTTAACGTATCAGGCCATCGCTTAGGTACTGCGGAGATTGAAAGTGCTCTTGTATCACATCCAGCAGTAGCAGAAGCCGCTGTTGTAGGTTACCCGCATGACATTAAAGGCCAAGGTATTTATGTTTATATTACGCCAAACGAAGGTGTAACAGTAAGCGATGAATTAACTAAAGAGGTACGTAACTGGGTTCGTAAAGAGCTTAGCCCAATAGCATCACCAGATATGATTCAATGGTCTCCAGGTTTACCTAAAACGCGCTCAGGCAAGATTATGCGTCGTATTTTACGTAAAATCGCTGCAAATGAGCACCAACAACTCGGTGATACGTCAACGCTTGCAGATCCATCTGTGGTCGATGAACTAATCGAGAACAGATTAAATCGTTAAATGTGCGTTAAAAACTTGATTACAAGTTGATTCTAAACGTAGTATATCGGCTGTCAGTAAGGGTTTTATACCTAACTGGCAGCCGAATTTATTAGGAGTGAACCATGAGTCAGTTTTTAATAGCGGACGACCATCCGTTATTTCGTGAAGCACTAAAGGGCGCATTGAGCGCAAAATTTGAAGGTTTAGAGGTTTTTGAATCATCCGATTTTGACAGCACACTGCAAGTGTTAAGCGAGCAAGAGGATCTTGATATATTACTGCTAGACCTTCACATGCCAGGTAATGGTGATTTATATGGTCTTATTCGTATTAGAGAAGAATACCCAAGCTTACCTATTGCCGTTGTTTCGGGTAGTGAAGACGCTAATATAGTTTCTAAAGTAATGGGTTACGGCGCTATGGGTTTTATTCCTAAATCGTCATCGTCTGATGATATTGCCAGTGCAATTAACCAAATACTTGAAGGCGATACATGGCTACCAAAAGAGTTAAAAAACAAAGTAGCTGAAATTGAAGGTGAAGACCGAGAAATAGCAGCGCAAGTTGCCTCATTAACACCTCAACAATACCGAGTGCTGCAATATCTGCACGAAGGTTTACTTAATAAGCAAATTGCTTATGAACTGCACATATCAGAAGCAACAGTAAAAGCACACATTACAGCCATATTTAGAAAACTCGGCGTGTACAATCGTACCCAAGCCGTTTTAATTGCCGCTAAATTAAAACTCGAGCCAATAGAGCAGGCATAATTTACATTTAAAAAGTCACTTGCTTATTTATGAGCAAAAAAATGCCAGCAACAATGCTGGCATATTTTTATGTGTAGAATAATCAATCAGAATTCAGGTTAATAACAAAATGCATACCTTGTTATCAACACTGTTTTATTACCTCAAAATAAACTACTTAATTAAGCGAATTGGTACAATGCTAAGAAAACACTACAGTTTTATTACCATTAATAAATAGCTTATGCTCTGATGCAAGTTGGAGTGCTTTACAAAACACTGTTTTCTCTACATCTTTACCCATTTTAGCCATCATTTCGGCGGTATTAGCATGTGTAACGCTTGTTACATCCTGCAAAATAATAGGGCCTTCATCAAGCTCATTGTTCACAAAGTGAGCGGTAGCACCAATGATTTTTACGCCGCGCTCAAATGCTTGATGATAAGGTTTAGCACCAATAAATGCGGGTAAAAATGAATGATGAATATTAATTATTTTGCCTTCGAAGCGACCCACAAATTCAGGGCTTAAAATACGCATGTATTTGGCAAGACCAATAATATCAGGGTTGTAGCTGGCAAT
Source organism: Pseudoalteromonas sp. APC 3358 (assembly GCF_030408075.1). Taxonomy (NCBI): domain Bacteria; kingdom Pseudomonadati; phylum Pseudomonadota; class Gammaproteobacteria; order Alteromonadales; family Pseudoalteromonadaceae; genus Pseudoalteromonas; species Pseudoalteromonas sp. APC 3358. Next base: position 412,729 of record NZ_JASDCE010000003.1, on the reverse strand, counting down.
TAAATCGCCTACTTTTTGATCGTGCTCGCTACGAGTTAGTCCTTCGTGCGATACAACATGAAAGGGCACATCAAACCCTTTTGCTAAAGGCTCTAAATCAGCGTAGTTAGCAATAACGGCTAATACTTCAATATTAAGAGTTTGTTCAAATTGCTTTAGCAACATACCACCTAAACAATGGGCTTCTTTAGTTGCAAGTAAAACAACTTTAGTTTTTGCACCGCAATGTAGGGCAAGTTTAGCGCCTTGTGGCAACAGTGCGCGTAGTTGATCTAAAAAGTCGCTTTGTGGCTCGCCTGTAAGCTCTGTGCGCATAAAAAATCGCTGTGCGTCTTTATCTACAAACTCGTTGTTACGCGTAATATTTAAATTGTTTTTATGACAAAGCCCTGTGATTTTAGCTATTAAGCCTACGTCGTCAGCACATTGGGTGGTTAGTATATAGCTCATTGTCCTCATTCTTACCCTGTGATTAATACTTCATTATTTGTGTTTTGGCACATAAAGCAAGGGCTTTGTGGACTAATCCAATATTAATCATGTTGTTGAGTATAAAAGAGGTAGTAAAGTTAAAAGGTATTGAATAGAGGTTAATAAAGGATAAAAAAATGCCACCTAATTTACAAGGTGGCATTAATACTAATAATCCAGAGTTTAAGTTAATTAACCCTTTGGCTCGGGAGATAAGTTTTCTTCTTGTCTTAAATACCCTGCAGCTTCTTCGTCATCTTTAGCTATCGCTTGCTGAGTAGGTATAGCACGCGTTTGCTGGTTTAATTGATGTATTTGTGACGCATTACCTAAATCACGCTCACTGGTGATTGAGGCGATAGATTCACGGTCTTTCAAGAACGCGATAACGTCTTTTTTGATTGCTTGTAATTGTCCTTCGTCTTTATGCATTTCCATAATATGGCGAGGATGTTCAAGATTTTTCATACCTGTTGCTGCAAACGTAGTAGAAATAACACGAGAAACAATAATCCAAGGCGTTATGCTACTGCGTACTAAAGTATTTTCTGAGCGAGTACTATCGTGAATACCAGTACCTGTTGATATTTTAGACTCAGTAAATGTGCCTTCGCATTTAAAGTACACTAGTAGTGATTCAAATTGCATTTCAGCAAAAAATAGATGAGCTGTATTTGTAAGCAATTGCGCAAATGCTTTAATAAGTATACCTATTAGCAATAAGTGAAAGCTTGTCATTAATAGCTCACTAAATTGAATAACATGTTGGTTATTAAATGCTTGTTTAAAGCTACTAATATTTGCAGCGTCAACGTAATGATAAATATTAATAAACGAATACGCTAAAAACACAGTAAACGCTAAGGCTATAATATAAAGCAAGTTACCACTTACTAAAGCAAGTAACCGTGCTAGCGTAAAGTTTTTACCTAAGTCTATCGAGTGCAGTTTAGGTTGAATCTCTTGGATCATTTCACCTTTAAAACCGCCTTTACCTTCAATTTGTTCTTGAAGCTTAGGATCTAATTCGCGATAAACTCTGTTAGGTACTTCTTTATAACGACGGTTAGCCATTACTAGATTGTCTAGGTTTATAAAAATTTCGTCTGGATGAACAGACTCTTGCCAGTTTTCACGTAGTTCTGATACTTCAGCAGAAGGGGTAACTGCATTTAAACGCGCTTTAATCATAATAAAAGCAATTGCGCAGCTCAGAGTGGCTAATACAATAATCGCAATTAAGTACATGCCAGCATGGAGACTAGGTAGTTGCTCAATCCAGCCATCTATTTCTTGTTTGCTAATGTGTTGTTCTTTCATCAGCCATGACATAGAAAGGCCAATAGCGATTGGTAGAATAAAAGATAAAGAAATAATTTTAGCGAGTGCACCGGTACCAAGTGCTTCAATATTTTTTTCAGCGTTTCTAGAAATAGGTTTACCCGTAGAGCGCCACGAAAAAAGCACGTAGAACATTAATATGGCACTATAAACAGGAAATGCTAATTCGCCTGCTTCACCGGTAAAACCCGATAAAGATACAAATGCCACAAGGCCATAAGCAATAAGTGCAACAAGGGTACTTACCCATGAGCCAAATAAGCGCTGAGCAACATTACGAATAGGATAAGGTAGGAATAATAACTTAGGGATTAAGCTGTGAAGTAAACGTGATAAAAAACCATTAGGCTCTTTAAACGTACTGTTTTTACGACCAACCAGCATTTCTTCGAGTGATTGCGCGGTGTAGGCTACTTCTTTTTGTTCTTCTTGGGCGGTTGATGCTTGTGATTTGCTGTAGTTATAAGCAAGTGAAGTAGGGTGGTTTCTGCCTACAAAATACTTAAGAGTTGCATAAATACCACTTGAAAGTGAGCGAATGCCGAATGCTAAAATAAGCATGCCAAACACCATTAAAATCCATCCAGCGGTTGTATCTTCTTTTACTGAGCCCGCAGCAATAACAAGTAAACTAATACCCGCTATAGACTCAATGAGTCCTCTTACAGCTGTTACTTTACCTTCAAGTTTGAAGGGGTTTTTTAGTCCAAGATCAATCGATCCATAATCAAAAGCCATTGAATTCTCCATTTAAACAGCACCCCACTTGCGGGGGACAAAGTGTAATTAATCTGAACTTAGGATAATAAATCTATCTAAAGTAGTTACTTTTAGCGCTGAGTGCATCAAGTTTAATCGTAATAGACTCGCTGCTGGCACGTAAGTTCTACCTACTTTTACAAAAACCTAAATAGAATTATTAATATATATTAAGTATTTATAATTGTTGTTGGTTTTTTATTATATATCAATAGTCTTGTTCAGTTTAAGGTTATTTTAAAGTGATACATTTTAAAGCTCGATGCATGCTTAAATATAACTGGAGGGTTAATGAAGCTAATTTATGTAGACGATAATTTACCAGGGATCACGCGTAAACTTAAACATAAAAGTTGGCTTTACTTTGATCCAATCGGTAAGCAAATAAAAGAGCAAAATGTGATTGATCGTTTGAATGGATTGGCATTTCCGCCTGCCTATAAAAACGCCTGGTTTTGCCCAGAAGAAAACGGACATATTTTAGCGACAGGGTTTGATAGTAAGGGGCGAAAGCAATACCGCTACCATCCTGAATTTAGGGCGCAACAAGAGGCTAAAAAATACCAAGCATGTGGAGTGTTCGGTAATAAACTCCCTTTGTTAAGAGCGCGTTTAGAAACAGACTTACAAGGCGATGAGCTTAATATTGAACGCACTTTAGCGGCAGTTGTAAGACTTATGGATTTAGGTGCGTTGAGGGTAGGTAACGAGCGTAACGTAAAGCAAAATAAAAGTTTTGGCGCTACAACACTACGCACACGCCATGCAAAACTCACGGGTAAAAATATCCAGCTAAAGTACCGTGCTAAATCAGGCAAGGAGCGTGAAGTAAACATAACCGATAGGGTGCTTAGCCATGTAATAAAAGATTTACAAGATTTACCCGGCCAGCATTTATTCCAGTATATAAATGAAGGTGAGCGCACAAATGTTACATCAGGTGAAATAAATCAATACATTCAGCAAATAATGGGTGAGGAGTTTAGTGCAAAACACTTTAGAACTTGGCGAGCAAGCGTTATTGCATTCAAACAATTAGCTAAAGCTAAAGGGGCGCTTACTTTAAAAAGCATGCTTGATAGCGTATCTGAGCAACTTGGTAATACTCCAGCTATAGCACGCAAATCTTATGTGCATCCCGATTTAATTACGCTGTGTAAAGAAGATGAAGATACTCAAACTGCGTGGAGGGAGTCGCTTTCATTACCACGAAAAACGAAGTACTTGAGTCGTTATGAGCGTGGCTTTTTAGCTTTTTTAAACGATTAATTGCCATAGCAACTTTACACACTTGGGCATATTAATTACATATTAACTAATCTAATTAATTAATGTTTAGAATAAGGTTTTTAAAAAGTCATTAAATTTCAAAGGTTTAATCTAAAGCTTTAATTTGGCATTACCGTTGCACCTCCAGTGTACTACTTAGTGGTAAGTACATAAGCATTTATCAACGATATTTAGCGAGGAGGTACACAGTGAAGGGGTCATTTTCAAATCAAGCGCTTACTAAAGCAAAGGGTTTTACATTAAAAACTGCATTGTTTATTGGCATGAGCGGCTTATGCTCAGCACCCACTTTTGCTGCCAATGAGCTTGAGAGTGTGATACTCGCTAACTCTTCACTAACTACTTACAACTCACAAAAGTACATGCAAGCTGATGACAGCTATTACTTTGACCAATATTCAGCCCAGTTAATTGAGCGCACTGAAAAAGCGATTAATTGGTATCAAGAAATAGTTAATAACGGTGGTTTTACACACTTATATAACGACGAATTGCTTGAACTGGGCAGTAATAATAAGCAGGTTAGCTTACTTGCACAGCGTTTATATCAAGAGCATGATTTAAAAAGTAATGTATGCGACGAAGCTATATGCACGTTTGATAAAGATATAGAGCAAGCTGTTAAGCAATTTCAAAGCCGCCATGGTTTAAAAGTTGATGGTCGAGTGGGCAAGCGTACTTTTGCATCGCTTAATGTGCCTGCACAGAAAAAACTTGATAAATTAAAACTTAACTTTTATAGAATAACTAACTTTGCTGGCGCAAGTGATGAGCAATATGTGTATGTAAATATTCCAGAATACAGCTTACGATTTGTAAAAACTGGCGATGTAAAATTAAAAAATAACGTAATTGTAGGTAAACCAAGTTGGGAAACACCTGCATTTAGTGACGAAATAGAAAAGTTTGTAGTTAACCCTGAGTGGCGTATACCCACCTCAATTGCTACTAAAGAAATTGCTCCAAAGGTAGCCGAGGATCCTGACTATCTTGTAAAAAATAATATTGAAATTAGAAAAAACAGTTACCTAGACTCGCAAACTGTTAATCCTAACAATATTGGTTGGGATTCTATTAAGCCGTACCAATTTGATCACTTTTTAGTAAAACGTGCTGGTGAAGAAAATCCTCTAGGAGAGGTTAAGTATTTATTCCCCAACGCTGAAGCAATTTATGTTCACGATACACCAGCTAAGCAGCGTTTTAGCCAATCAAATCGCGCTTTATCGCATGGCTGTATAAGGATAGAAGAACCCTTTTCGTTAGCGCGTGAGATCATTAAGCACGAAGGTGAGACACAAACACTTAGTCATATCGATAGCGCTCGTGACCAAAATAGTACTCAAACGTTTCATTTAGATGAGCCTCTTCCTATTCATTTAGTCTATTGGACTGCATGGGTTGATGAAAACAAACTGGTTAACTTTAGAGATGATATTTATCAACGTGATAAAAAAGCACTTTTAAACAATAATAAACAATCGGTAATTGCTGCTTTGTTAAAAAATAAATAATGAGAGGGTTTATGCAATTTATTCATTATATTTCTATCGCTATATTCACACTTATATTTAGCAGCAGTGTATTTGCAGAAGCGCCTGTAAAAGCTGCGCACCAAGTGGTTGATATAAAAAATAAAGCTAACTTTGAAGATGCAGAATTTAGTTTAAAAATTAACGATATAGTTATGCCGTACTCAGTGTTTTCGGTATTTGTAATGCCTCAAGAGGAGGTTGAGTTTGAAGTGCTTTTTGCCCAGTCAAAAAATGCCTACACGCTAATTAATACCCAAGGGAAATCTAAACTTACAGACACCAACCGTTGGCAATGGCAAGCACCCAAAGAGCCTGGTTTAACAACGGTAATTATTGAGTCGCCCGATAAAAAACAGCGTATGAAAATCAACGTTTTTGTAAAAGTATCCGCAGACAACGTTGAAGGAGGAAAGCTCAAGTATTACCACATTGGCCACTACCCTAAACCTTCACAGATTAAAGACACTGCTCATTACATAGTGCCCGATGGATTTGTTGAGGTGACGCCTGAAAATGAAAACGTAAAAATTTCACCTCACTTTTCACTCAAAGAGTTTGTTAGTAAGCAGCGAAGTAAGTACCCAAAGTATTTATTTTTACAAAATAAGTTGTTACTTAAACTAGAAAAAATACGCAAAGAACTGATTTTAGAAGGTATACCGGTTAGTAATATGGTGGTTATGAGCGGTTATAGAACTCCGTACTACAACAAATCAATTGGCAATGTAAAACTTAGCCGACATGTATTTGGTGATGCTGCCGATATTTTTATAGATAACGATGGCAACTACCGTATGGATGATATAAATAATGACGGTAAGCATTCAATTGGTGACGCTAAAGCGATGGCCGATATAGTGGAGTCGTTAGCTAGACGTGAATCATTTAAAGGTTTACTAGGTGGTTTAGGTATTTATGGGCCTAAGTCGCACAGAGGCGCATTTATACATGTTGATACGCGTGGTTTTAAAGCGCGTTGGGTGAGTAAATAGTTATATTAATAAATATATTAGCGCAATTACCACCTCGCATATTTAAAAAGTGCTGGTAAAACTCATATTACCAACACTTTTTGAGACAAGCTTATCAAAAGCTAATAGCATTAAGATAACAACGCCCATGTCATTAAGATGCTAAATGCGTACGATTCGCTAAAGTTAATTTGGCGAACATTAAAAATATCTGAAAATAAACGATTCCAAATTTCGTTAAATAACTTTGATAAAACTAACGCACCAGCGATCCATGTTGCTAACAGTAATGTCGTTTTTACAATCAAAGAGTCAATATACATATCTATAAGGGCATTTGATTCGTGTGTACTTCCTACTTCATAATTAGTTAATGCAAAGACAAAGCTTATAGCCCATAAGGCTATTGTGGCTAAAATATTAAAACGTGTTGTAATTCCTTTTTCCATTTAAATACTTCCTTTTCAATATTATGTTTAAGCTATAAGTGCTTGTGCTGATTTAGTCTATGCTCGCTCTTATTAAGTCTATAATATATTACTGCAGCATAAACGTTTCGTATTCTAAATCTTCAAATTGTTTAGAAAGCCAAAATAAGCCAACAACAGAGGTAATAATAGTTGAGAGAGCAAAGCCGTAACCATAAAACTGCGGCCCAAAAGCGATTGATAGTAAAGTTAAAACAACGTTTATTACCAAAAATAACCCCGCTAAAAATAGCACTGTTGAGCGTTTATCTAAATAAAACAAAATATTTAAAATAGATAAAAATATAACTTGTACGCCTACACCAACTACATCAATAAATAAAAGCGTTTTATAGTTTGGATCAATGCCAATAAAGGTAAGTATCTGCTCACCCCATAATAATAAGCAGGCAACGGTAATACCCTGAATTTTAAATATATCGTATAAACCGGCACGCGCAGTTTGGATCATACTGTCTTTTAATATGTAGATCTCTTCAAGAGATGAGCCACCACGAATAGCGGTGTAAAAACGGTCGTACTCTTCTACAAAGTCGGTTTCCATTTTTACTAAAAATACCGCCATACCGGGAATAATAGACAAATAAGCCAAAAATATAGGTAAGTCATAAATTGGGCTGGCTCTTAATGTGCCAATAATTTGAATTGATGTGCTTGGAGAATACCAAAAAATGATTTTATCAGCCCATACACCAATGTTATAAAACAGACCACAAAAGAATAGGCTGTAATACACTTTTTTATTGCTTAAAAAGTCAAAGCTTATAAGTTTTTCACCTGGGTAGCGGCGAATAATCATAAATAAAAAGCTAAAAAAGAGCAGTGCTTCGCCAGCAAAAAACGCAAAAAATAAGCCGTCTAACTGCCAGTCTCTTAATAAATATGCAAGCAATACCATAAAGGCGTAACCACTTAGCATGGTAATTAAAATTAACCGGTATTCTTTCATACCTGATAGAAAAATAGCGCCAAGCCACTGATTACATAAGCTTACAAAGGCACCTAAAATTATAATCTTAGTAACAACGGGTATAGGGAGCATAGGCCATACAGCTAAGCCCACCAATAACGCAGCTATTGTTGTTACAAGTTGTGCACCAAGTAAATTAGGGAGTACTTTTGCCTCTTCTTTTTGAAAAAACAAATCGGCAATAAACCGAGTTAGTAATAACTGCAAGCCACCCGTTAAAATAAGTGAGGCAGCCATCATGTAGGTAACAAGCGTTAAAAATTGAATAATAAGTACTTTAGGTAATACAATTCCTAAACTTAAAATACCAATTAGCATTAACGCTACAATAGAGAGCAGCCAGGGGCCTGAGCCTATTAAACCTGCGTAGCCGTATGCTTCAAAAACTGAGAGCAGGGTATTTTTTTTGAGAATTTTTCGTATCTCAAAACCTATTCCGGCCATGCCATTGTATCCTTATAAAGTTTATCGTAACGGGCAAACATGTGGCTCTCGTCATAAAATTTTTGTACGCGGTCTAAACCACTTTTTTGATACTCAAGCCAAGCTTGCTCATTTGTTAGCATATTTGATATTTGTTGTGCTGTTTCGCTAGGAGAAGCAATTGAGACAACTTCACCTGCTTTACCTAATGCTTTATCTTCATCGGTTCCGCCTTCGATTATTTCGCGGCACGAGCCAACATCACTAGCCAGTACAGGCACACCGGCCGCCATTGCTTCTAAAAGTACTAAAGGCTGCGCTTCGGAAATCGAGGTTAAAGCAACAATTCCGAGCTTAGGCAAAATTTTGGTAATATCTTGCATACCTAAAAACTTAACACTGTTTTGTAAATCAAGGCTGCCTACAAGTAGTTCACACTCTTTGTAATATTGCGGATCTTCTTCATAAGGGCCGATGATCCAGCCTTCGACCTCTGGTAATATCGATTGCGCTTCTTTAATCGCACGTATAAAGGTTTTAATATCTTTTATAGGCACTACACGTCCAATTAACCCAACAACCGGTGGTATCTGTTTTGGACGCTGATCAAGCGCTTCAATAAAGCGTACTGTTTTAATGCCATTAGGTACAACAAATGCTTTTTCAGGCGCTGCACCATCTTTTATTTGGCGCTGTCTGTTACCGTCGTATAGCGAAATGATCTTATCAGCTTCTTGATATGTTGTTCGGCCTATTTGCTCAAAAAAGCTGATCCACATTCGGCGAATAAAGCCCATCTCGGTATTTAAGTTTTTACCTAGGCTTTGTTCAGACTCTTTGATCCAACTGGCTTGAATAAGATCTATTTTTCTCTCTTTGGTGTAAATACCATGTTCGGTCAACAAAAAGGGAGTATCGCTTATAACACTGGCACCAGATCCTAAAATACCAGCATACCCGGTAGATATTGAGTGAATAAGTTTAACTTTTGGAAGTCCACGTGCAATTTCGGCTATTTTAAATAGCGGTTTATATAAATTGCGATATGACCAAAAAAAGTCAATAAAAGAGGATTCATCACAAAAAGTTGAATAGTAATTAGTGAGCACTTGCCACGATGATTCACTATATAAAAAGTCGGCTTCGTAAATACCGTCTTTTTTAGCCAAAGTTTCAAATGCAAATTTTAACAATTCAGTCGGGATAGGCTCGTTACAATCTCTAAAATAATTTTGTAGTTGTTGCCAGAAATCAAAGAGCTCTTTTTTATATTTAACCCCATGCTTGGCTTTTATTTCAGAAGTATCATTTTCCACTAAATAATGAACATGCAGCTTGATAACGTTTTCAGGTAAAGTATATTGAATCTCGCCATAATGCTCTGGTGCTCCACCTATAAAAACAAGCTCAAAGTTATAATGAGGTAACCCTTCAATTATTTGATGAACCCAACTAGATACACCACCACGTACGTAAGGGTAGGTACCTTCCAAAAGCAGTAAAATGTCTGCATTTTTATTACTCATGCCAATACTCCTGCAAATGACGTAATTCACTGCCTTTAGGTTGTTCTGGGAGTTCTTTTAAATAGCGTTTACAGTCGTCAAACTTGTTCATACAAAAGGCAACTTCGGCTTTATAAGGGAGAACATGACGCCTTGCCATACCAAACTCAGTTGCTTTAAGTAAGTACTCATGAGCTATTTCGTATTTGTCTAAGGCTAAAGATATACGGCCTAAAAATATAAAGGTTGCAGGTGTTTTTACGTGCTCAATACTTTGCTCTGCAAGTGCTTCTGCTTTTTCTAAAACGTATTTACGCAGTGCACCTTGGGCTAAACCTAAATAGCTTAGTTCCCAATACAGTTCGGCTAGCTGTTTTTGTAAATGGCTCAATTTAGGCTGCTTAGTCGTAACGGCTATTTCTTGCTGATACAAACTGATTTTTTCGTTGAGTTTGGTTTCTTTACCATCAAGGGTTGAGTAGGCGAGTAGTCGAATATCATCTTCTAAATCTTTAAGTGCTAGCTTTAAAATAGGAATAGCTTGTGAGTCACTCATGTGACGAGCTGCCATTACAGCACTTAAACGTTTATTTGGTTCACTTGCGTGCTTCAAAATTGCTTTAAGTCCGCCAATAGAATAGGTCGGGTTTGCTGATATTGCTCTGGCTTCAAAAGGAAGCTCAGGTATTTTATGCTCTTCTATTTCTATCTCGTCGTTTTTGAGAGGTTTACAAAGAGCAAACGTAAGCGCTACTACAACACCTATAATTCCAAGTACTGGTAATGTAAACAATAATAAAAACATGAGTAACAAAGAGCTATAAGGAGTCGTTTTGTATTTTTTAGGTATAAAAACATAACTAACAATAGCAAAAAGGATGCTAGCAATAGCATGCAATAATATAGCTAAAAACCAATTAGGTGTTTCCAGTACTTCTATTAGTGCAAAGTACTGGCAAATACACCCTAAAATAGCCGCTACAATAATTATAATCATGAAAGTGAAACCAATCTCTTTATATCATCTGAGCTTATTGGTAGTGCAAGTTGTTGCTCAATAACAATATCAAGCTCAGCTAAAGTGTTACCCGTACGCTCTTTACACCAGGTGTTCATTCGGGCAATAAAGCCTGCTTTTTCAAGTTCATCAGCTAATGGCATTAATAGCAGTAATACCTGATTTTGATTATCATACAAATAAATGTCTAAACCACGGCGTGCTTCACTTAAATAACTCATAAGTTGAGTCGATTTATCAGTAATATTATTGGCTTTTATTTTTAGCAGCTGCGATGGAATGTTGTATCGTTTTGCTTCTTTATTCGCGCGTTTAACTTGGCGAATAAAGTATGGAGACTCTTCATACGTCATTACTGGGTTTGTTATTTCATGGCGCAGTAGGTCGCCAATATGCCCAGCCATAACAGCAAGTAGTGTAAGAGTGGTATTTTTAAGCGCAAAAAATTGTACTCTTTCAACTAAAATAGCGCCATAAATTGTATTATTTACGTCGATAAGTGGGATTGCCATATGGTATTTACTTATACCTAACGCAGTTTTTGCGTCTTTTACTGATACTAATTCTTTTTCTTCAATCATCGCTAATATAAGAGGATCATTTTCAGCTATTTGACCCATTTGGCCAATAGAGGCAAGTGGTGGCTCTAAAACAGTGTCGTTTTCAACTTTATATAAACCCGCTCTTTCTAATAAACCATATTCAACGAATAGGTCGATTATTTTTTGCGCTGCGCTATCAAGCCTTCTTTCTTTTAATAGCCCGATAGAGGTTCTTACTGCTTGTAGCGATTCACGCAAACTTAACGTATGGCCAGCAAGCATTTGCTCTATTCTATCGTGAGATGAATTAATTAAGTGATACTGACGAGTAAATGTTTCAAGGCGATCGGTTACGTACTCAAGCTGAATACTTTGTTGTTGATTAGTACGTTCCCACACATCCCTAAATTCGCCAGTGATCATAATTACAATAATGTAGCCAATCATGGCGTTAATATTGAAGTCGCTTTGTGGTGATAAAATATTTGCTTGAAGTAAAAAAAGTTGACCAACAAGCAAACATAAAATACTAATAAAGCCTTTTGAAAAGCCATAACGTAGAGAAACTAAAAGTGGGCCAAGTACAGGCCACGAAAACCCTCCCTCAGTCCAAAATGGGTCCTCTGCGTTAAATAATACAGGCAGCCCTAAAGCAAGCGCGGTAAATATAAATACCTCAGCCCATATTTGTAGCTCAGGAACGTCTCTTGGTCTAAGGAAATGTGTTTTCACTCACTAACCTCTATATAAGAAATTAAATCGGCAATCACATCTTGTGCTGTTGCTGCAATGCTATCGCGGCCCCAACCACTTTTAGCAATAGTACCCGTCCAAATCGGCGTTGTTTGTCCATTTTCAGTGAGTGATAATGTAAGTGCAACAACGGGTTCGCCGTCAAGCCCAGCTTTATAGCGCCACTCTTCAATGCTGCCTGTTAGTACATAGTCAGCTTGTTGAGTGCTTAACCACTGCATAGCATTGTCTAAACGGTATTGATCGTCCAGTGGTGGAAGCTCTTTGGTGTTTACGCGAGGTGCGCGTATAAGAGTTGGTAATTTATTTTGTTGCCAAATACTGGCTAAAATATCTTCAGCACGCTCACCTGCAAGCGGTGTTTGAGCATGATTAACAAGTGGCATTAATGCCACAATTTTTGAAGGGCTAAGCTCTACATCATCAGCAACTCTGCTGGTGGTACATGCTGATAATAGTAATACCAAACACGGTATAATTAAACGAAACATACTCTCTCCTAACATTAAAAATGTACGTAATAACCTAATTGTAATTGTGTATCTGAGTTACCCACTTTATTACTACTTTGGTAACCCAGCTGTAATTTAAATAAATCATCGCCCAGTACAGACCAACCAGCGCCACTTGAAACTGATACATCTACTGTATCGTTAAGTGTTTGATAGCCAGTACTTATATCAAATAACCATGAAGGGCTTGCGCCTAAATAAGGAGGTTCTAAAGAACCAGTTGAAGCAAATGAGGTCCCTAGTGCAAAACGTCTAAATGGTTGAAGGTCAACTCTTAGCGGTCTTGATTCTGTATTTATTAATGCATTTACACGTTCAAAGTCTTGCCACTGTGCACTAAAATAAGCGTTCCAAATTGGGCGGTCTTTTAAAATGCTGTATTGGTAACGTGCATTATATTCTTGGCCATTTATTAGTGAGCTGCCATCGCTTCTTCGAGAAAAAGACATCGCTGCTGCTGATAGCTGTACGTTTTGTCTACCATCAATATTGTAGTTAACATAGGCCGTGGCTTTATCTAGCTGAGCATAGCTAAGTAGCGCTTCTGATTGGCGGTTTTCAACATTATATTCAAGCTTTAAACCTACCTGTGTACGCGAATCCCATTGATAACGAGAGTCCAAGCTAAAACCTTGACGGCTAACTAAGCTGCCTTGGTGAGAATCTATTTTTGCATCAAAATACCAACGACCAAATGTCATTTTATCTTCTATCGCAAACAGTAATCCGTTGTTATCAAGATTTTGCTGATTACTTAAACTTAATTTCCATTGCCCATTAGCATAAGGAAAATAAACGTTTACATCGTACTGGCTACTGTTTAAACCAGCCTCTGGCGATAGGTTTATTTCAAGCGCTCTAAAATAGGATGCGCGTGCATTTCTGAGTAAACTCAATTGCGATTCATTTGCCTCGCCAGTAAGTTCTTCGTACCAACGTTGCATGGTGGCATAGGGTTGTTTTAAATAGAGTAGGGCGTTTAGCTCATCTAATTTGCTTAGTGAACCTTCAGCTATAAGCTGTTTCGCTTTATTAAATTCGCCGTTGGTCATATAAAGTTGTAGTTTTTGCCATGGCTCTAATTTTTGTGCAGCCCTGCGCGCTAACCACCAGTTTGTTTGGGGCTCACCAATAGTGTCGGGGGCAAGTCCTTCCATTGTGTTTAATTGCATTAAATGAGGAACAGCCATCGCGCCCGCCCAGCGGAACATTAAGCCTCTGTATGCATATTTATCTTTAGGTAAGTGTTGCAGTAAATAGTGATTAAGTTCAGCAGCATTTGCATAATAACCAAGTTGCTTCATTACATCGGCTAAGTTAACCAGTGTTGTTAAGTCACTTGGATCTGCAATGGCTAATTTACGCAAATAAAAGTAAGCACTGTTATATGATTTTTCGTGAATAGATAAGCTTGCTAATAGCTGGGTCCACGCATAGGAAGGATCGCTTTGAGAATAGCGAGCTAAAATGCGGCTAATCATCACAGTGTCGTGCATTTGCAGCGCTAACCAACCTTGTGCAAGCACAACATCAGAGTCATATTCACTTAATTTAGCGGCGCGGTTTAAAGTTGTATAAGCTGAATTTAAATCACTTTGGTTTTGATACCAATTAGAAAGAATTAACCAAGCAGGGTAGAGGGCTTTATTGTAGCGCTGCTTATCAAGTTCAGCATGAATACGTGCAACTGATTTAGCATCATTTACTTGTGTACTTAATAATGCAATTTGAATCAATTGACGGTCAGTTTGCGACTCACTTTTCCATAAATAATCAAGAAGCTCCTGAGGCCTACCTTCAAAGCGCAATTGTTGGTAGTGCAGCATGTCGCCTACGCTTAAAGGGCTTATTTGTTGTAATTGCTCTAATGCATATAGCTCATGAGCTTTGTCTTTGACTCGCGTAGCCATATCTACATTGGCGCTCCAAAACTCATCATCAGAGCTTTGTTGTTTACTTTTTAGTACTTGCAGAGCTGTAGCAAAGTCATCTTCTAGCCAAAATGCGCGGGCAATCCAAAGTAAGTCTTCTTCATTTTTAGGCCCTTTATATGTAGGCCACAAGACCCTTAAGGCTTTTAAATTACCAGTATCGTGAAGCACTTTTGCTTTCCAGTATTGTGATAATACACTTTTACCATTTATTTGCTCAAAGCGTTCAATATTGTTTAACTCTTGCTTTGTGTTACCAATAAATTCGTTAGCTTGCATCCAATTAGCAAAACCATTGCCTTTCAGACTTCTGTTTTGAGCTTTATATTCGTATATATCATTAGCATCTTGGTATAAATATAAAGCGGTGGCATCGTTAATACTGTCGGTAAGCATCGCAGGAGTTACGGCTTTGTTAGACATTAGCCATTTAAATTCTCGAAGAGCTTCTTTAGGCTTGTTTTGCCAGCGCTTTATCTTCCAATTTAATAAATGTAGCTCTTTGTCATCTGGGCTCTGTAGTAATAACTTTGCGAGTAATTGTTCTGCCCCTTTTGCATTTCCATTTGCTAAACGCAGGTGCATTGCTTTTGTTAAGTAGTCGGTGTTATTTGGCTCAGCTTTTAATAAGCTTTCAATGGCCTGAGCTGCATCTTCTGTATTGCCAGCTAAGTTAGCTAAATAAAGGGTGCGTTTAACATCGGCTTTGTCACCATAGGTTTTCCACCATGCATAAGCTTGAATCGGGTTATTTGCGCCCAGTGCAGCTTCAATCGCTTTAGCTGCAATGTCAGCATTTATATTTGTTTTATAAATTGCGAGTGCTTTGTCAGGTTCCCCTGCGCTTAACCAGTAATCGGCTGCAAGGAGTGGCTGTTTATTTTTTTGATAGTACTGAGCAACTTTTGCGTTTAACCCAACTGCTTTTGCAATAGTTAGTATTTGTTCGTTCCAATTTTTATGAGCACCTATTTTTAAAGATAGTTCTTCAAAACGGTCGTCAATATTAGCCCCGCTTGCTAGCCATAGTGAGTAAAGCAGCTTTATTTCAAGCGTCGCTTTGCGCTCACCTCTAGGTAGTTTTTCAAGCTCGTTAGTGGCTTGTGAATACTCACTAAGCCCTATATGCAGCTCAACTAATTTTGCGCGTAGCTTTTCGTTGTCGGGCTCTGTGTTGAGCGCTGCATTAAGGTACGATTTTTCAAAGGTATAATCTTGTGAAAGTTCATCATCTTCAAAAAATAAGGTGTGAGGAAATAATGCATAAAGTGCAAAACAACTTACAGCTAATATTGCTAATATTGTTTTTACAGAAATTAACTGAGGGCGCTTTTTAGCATTCATTATCGAGCGACTCCATTGCAGTTAAGATAACCATAAAATTGACCCTTTGGTAGATTAAAGTGTGTCACATTAGCGCGTGTTACACCTTTAAAGTGCTCACCCAAATTAGATACAAATTCGCAAGAGCGTGCATTCATTAAATCAAGTGAAGCGGGTACCCACGCTTTAAAACTAACAGGCCCGTTAACTTGCCAGTTATTAATAACAACATTTGCAGACGCTAAATAAGGTTTTTTACTATTTTGGCTGTGATCAAAGCTAAGGCGAGCTATGTTATTTATAATATGTATGTAGTCACCTTTTTCAGTTACACCCGATACACCTTCACTTTGAGCTATGTTTGGCACATCAAAATCGGTAGGTATCCGTAGAGTACGAATGTACTTTGAGCTAAATAACCATTCATTATTATTGTTTTTTGCAAGTGCAGAAAAGTAAAAATCTTTTGCTACTTTTGCATAATGGCTTAAATGCACAGGCGTATTTGGTCTTGCTAAAACATAATCTATGTTGTGTTTAAGAGCGTCTAAACCCGCAAGAACTTCGCCTGAGTAAAAGTGATAGTAAATAGTGTAAGGCTTTAACCTATATGGTTTTTCTGTTATTTCGAATGTTTCAGTTAAGCGTCTAAAACCGTAATAAGGGCCATGCCATAGGTTTGTGTAAACATTTTCATTTAATATGGGGGCATAAATTTGATACAGCAAATCACGCTCAGGTCGGCCAATAGGTGATATATGTGTAAGGCTAGGATTATCGGCATTTACATCAGTGTTACCACCGTTGACATTTAACACACCTGCATCACGAGCAAGTTCAAGTGCTTTAGGACCAGGAGTTGCATCACCAGACCAAAGTATCATCACTGTTTTTTTATTTTTAGGTGTGAGCTTTTCATCAATGTACTTTATTGAATCTGTAATTTCTTTTTTAATGCTGATAGTGTTGTAGCCAGGTACATCTAGATGAAAACCGTAATCGGTGTCGTCTTCATCTATTTTTTTTCGCCCAGACAGTGCTGTCCAAAAATAGGGGTGACTATAAGTATGCGAAGCAACTTCTACGTAAGGTAGGTTAAAAATACTACGTGCAATGCCTTCAAGTTTGGCACTTTGTTTAGAGTGAATACCGCCTTCTTCAATGTCAGCTTGGATCACAGATGACGTTAAAGGCAGTTTATAGCGTTTAATTATTTCATCTCGAATTACTTCTGCTGAATAAGGCTTACCTTCGTAATGGGCAACACTTGTAAATCCATCTCCATCGATATGCAGCGTTAGCATTCGCCTGCCACTTTCGGTGGTTGTATCTGGCACTAATATAGGTGGTAGTCCCATAGCCTGAGTTAGTAGTGTACGCGGATCAATAACCCATTTGCTGCCTTCCATCGGAAATGTATCAATTAGCCAAGGAGCAACTACTACTGCACCATATTTAGTTTTAGCAGCTTGTACAACTATTGTGTCATCCGATGATTTTATTGTAATTAAAGGAGTCGCATCAGTTGCTAATTTGAGTAAGTATGGTTTAACAATAGGGGGAGGTGTTGTGGATTCTCCTTTGAGCCAAGGTGCAAAGCTATCTTGTTTATATGGACCTTCAGGCAGTGTGTTTAACGACTCAATACCCAAGCTTAATAATAATTTAGTTGATTGTGGTAACTCGCCTAAAATAAGCTCTGGCACCACACCTAAATTAGCTTCAAGCCAATTGGTAAGTGTTGGTGTGTAAAATGCATCGCTTGAGGTCCACGAAATAATACCAGCATGTAAGCTAGGGTCAACCAAAGGTAAATCGCGCTTTGCCATATCTATGTAATCAGGTATGTACCCCAAATACTCAATCATGGTCGCAAGCTTTAAATGGACGGTAGTGTAAATGAGTGGCTTTACACTACTGTTGTACGGAATTAGGATGCGCCTAGGCACTGGTGTAATTGATGATGTTCCCCATGTTTGCAGGTGACCATCGGTTACCCATGGATTAAAACCGGCGTCTATAATATTTTGTGCCATAGCGAGGCGATTATCGGGCTTTGCATAATCAATAACTTGGACGTTGAGGCCTAAGTCTTGTGCTGTTTTTAATTGTGCGCTTAGCCAATCTTGGTCGTTTTTGTTGGTCAGTTTATAGCTATTGTCGGTCGGATTAAAGTGGCTATACAAACCCTCAGCAACTAAGTCTTTGGCTAAATTAGCGAGTTTAGGCAATAACTCAAAGCCCCGGTTAAGAATAAGGTGCTTATCAAAAGTCTCAGATAGTGAGCTTATTATGGTGACTAACCCAGCTTGTTGATCGGGTTTACTGTGTGTAGCATCTAATAGCTGATAGCTATCAAGGGTATCTAAAAATAAGCCGCTAAAGCCACGTGCTTTTAATGCCGCAGCGCTATTTGCAATATATTGTTGCCAATGTGCTGATGTTAAATCCGCAATGTGGCTATTCCAGTTGGGGTTTATGCTAAGTGATGACTCACTTTGATTAAACGACTCACCAACACTTAAATAAGCATAAACAGCAATATTACGCTGTTTAAACCAATTAAGTTCGTGCTCAGTCACAAGATCAGGCTGGACTACAACGCGAGAATAAAAGGTCATTTCGGCTAATGGCATCGGCGCTGAGTAGTAAAAAGCGATACTATTATTTACAGGTGCTGAGAATGCATGAGCAGACACTAAAAGTGCAAGGTATAAAATATATTTCATTAATAATTCATTTTTATTAGATTATAACTGTGACTCAAAGTGATGCGTTCCGATTTTTCTAGTTGTTTGGTATTAGTAATATAGGGTTATTATATGTTAATGGAAGTTTAATATCTATATGTTCATTATTTATATGAACCTAAAATCAATACTAACATGAGTCCTGCGTTAACTCATTACATAGCTGGTGATTAATCGTCTTAGTACGCTATAAAATTAAGTTTAGATCAATGCAGCTGCTAGAACTTTAAATCTCTAATGAAAGAGTGGCAAATTATATATTAATTAATACGAAGGTCTCAGTGTTTTTAGTGTCCAAATACCTTCCTTGTGACTATAATATCAGCTAATTGAGCATGGTATGAGTTTACTCCCACCAATTTTTTTATTTACTATGCTTTTAAACCTAATAAAACAATGTAAACAGCCGTAATTTAATTTTTGGCTATTGTCGCTATATATGCATTTATATACCCCGGAGAAATAATGAGTAATTTAAGCTTGAAAAACAAACTGTTGTTATTAGCTATATTGCCCTTAATGCTACTTTTGATTAGCTTGATGCTGAGTTCTTATTATTTAGAGAATAAAAATCAGCAACAAAATTTTGAAGCATTTCAAACTAAACTAATAAGTGACAAACAAACGTTGCTAAGCACCGAGGTGGAAATTGCCAGTAAAATTGTGCGCTATCAAATAGCAAATGGCTCTGAGCAAGATGCTAAAAACGCTTTAAGAGATTTAACATTTGGTCAAGGCGGTTACTTTTTTATATACGACACAAATGGCGTTAGTGTTTTTCATGCATTATTAGGTGATGCTATTGAAGGGCAAAACAAAATAGGGATGACTGACCCTAACGGTAAAAAAATAATAGTGGGCTTATTAGATCAAGCTAGAAAAGGCGGTGGCGCTTTTAACTATCATTTTCAAAAACCAAATACCACAGGCTTAGTTGAAAAAATGGGCTATGCAGCAATGATCCCAGGTACAAACTGGATGATTGGTACTGGCGCATATATGGATGATATAGACGCAGAACTACTTAAATATCAAACAGCAATGCAAGAGCACATGAATGATAAGGTAGTGACCTTATTGCTAATTGCTTTATTTTGGGTTGTGTTAACTATTGTATGTGCGTTAGTTGCCGCAAATACAATGGTAAAACCAATACAGCGCATGGCGCAAAGCCTTGACGACATTGCTAAAGGTGAGGGCGATTTAACCAAACGTTTAGATATTGATACTAACGATGAAATAGGCCAACTTGGCGAAGCATTTAATATGTTTGTAAGTAAGCTACATGGCATTATTGCCAATGTGGTTGATGTAACACACGATGTAAAAACAGCCTCTAGTGATATAAATACACAAACACGGTTAATTGAAGACAAGCTACTTAATCACAATCATGAAACAGACCTTGTTGCGACGGCTATTACCGAAATGTCGGCTACTTCTCATGAGGTGGCTCAAAATACGAATCAAGTGGCAGAGTCAACCCAAGCGGCAACGCAAGAAGTTGCTAAAGCTCAAGAGTGTGTTGATATTTCACTCAGTGAGGTGTCTAACCTAATGGGCGAGATAAACCTAGCCGCAGAACAAGTTGATTCACTCAGTGATCAATCTAAAAAGATTAATAGTGTACTAAGCGTAATTGGTGGAATTGCCGAGCAAACAAATTTACTTGCACTTAATGCTGCAATAGAAGCTGCACGAGCAGGTGAGCAAGGGCGAGGGTTTGCTGTTGTTGCTGATGAGGTAAGAAGCTTAGCAAGTCGTACTCAAGTTAGCACATTAGAGATTAGTGAAATGTTGAGTGAGTTACATAATTTAGTATCGGATGCTGTAGCCGCAATGCAAGCGAGTCAGAATAGTTGTAATCGCTCAGTAGAATCGTCTCGTGCTATTTCAGAAAGTTTAGGTGCGGTAACAACCTCAGTTAGATCAATTAACGACATGAGTACGCAAATTGCGACAGCGGCGCTGGAGCAAAGTAGCGTTACAGAAGAAATAAACCGTAATGTATTTGCCATTCAAGAAATCGTTAATGAACTAACTATTTCAAGCAAAACTACCTCTTCGGTAGGCCAGCATTTAGCTGCGCGTGGTGAAAACTTAGGCCAGCTTGTTGGCCAGTTTAAAATTTAACAAAGTTTAAAGCTTTACAGTAAAAGCCGCTAATAGCGGCTTTATTTTTGTGGCTTAGCTTTAGCTGCTTAGTTTTTATAAAAATTATTGAATTTTTTGTATGTGTTAAGGTCTATCAGCATGCAAATATACCTATACAGTGGAATAACCATGCAAAACATGCCATCAATTAAACGTTGTACTCGAGAAGAGTTAGCGCCAGAGCAAGACTTGGGGCGTTTAGTGTCTTTTTTACGCTCGAGATTAGCCATTCATGTTGATGCCAAGTTACTTCCTATGGACTTAACTTCTGCGCAATATATTGTGGTAGTACTACTTGCGAGAGAGTCGGTTAATACGCTTGCAGGACTTTGCGAGTATATGGTTTATGATCGTGGCGCTATGAGCCGCTTACTAAACCGACTTGAAGAAAAAGGACTCATTATTAAAACGCAATGTGAGCTTGATAAGCGCTCAACTATTTTGTGTTTAAGTGAAAGGGGTAAAGCTCTTTGCCCTGAAATTATGCCTGTAGTAAACGAAGTCTATGCTCAAGCATTAAATGGTTTTTCAGAGTCAGAAAAAAACCAAATAATAGACTTACTATTTAAAGCTATAAATAATCTAGATACATTACCCGAAATTCCCCCCCACAAATAGATTATCAATAAAATAGCGATACTGTTTCAACAGAAAGTTAGCGTGCTAATTAGTTGATCTGATTGTGCGTAGAATCTAACTTTGATAATATAGTTGCCTAGGCAATTAAAGTTATCATCTTGTTAGGTTTGTTATGATTGAAAATAATTTGTTAGTACAATTACAGCAGCAATATCCAGAACATACTTTTATGCAACATCACTTAAGTGTTGTCCATAAGGGACGTTTTGCTAACGCGATTGTGTATCGATATAAAGATAATGAATTTGATTTAATTGTTAAAGATTTTAGCCAAAGCCCGTTATTTATCCGCAAAACATTTGCGCGACTATCTGTAAACCAAGAATATAAAGGATTGAGCCGTTTAGCTGAGCTTGATGCAGTCGCTAACCGCTTTTGTAGACTATCGCCGATAGCTGTAGCTTATAACTATATTGAAGGCACACCACTGCGCGCTTTAATTCATGAAGATAAAACGCTACCAGTAAGCTTTTTTAGCGAGCTTGAGCGTCAAGTAGCAAAAATGCATCGTAAAGGCATCGTGCATTTAGACTTGCGTAATATGGGTAACATTTTATGTGGCGCAGACGGTAAACCTTATTTTATTGATTTTCAGTCCACTATTAGCTTTTCACGTTTTCCGCGCTGGTTGCAACGCTTTATGCGAGGGTCTGACATGTCAGGTGTATATAAAGCATGGAATAAATTGGGTGAGCAACCTCTACCACAAAAAAAGCAGGACTATTTAGAGCGCTTTAATCACGTGCGTAAACGCTGGATTTTTAAAGGTTACCCAATACAGCGTGGCTATGCGTGGGGCGCTGCACTTATTACTCAATTTGTAGATTCAGACTTAGTACGAAATATTACTGATAGACTTTAATTTAAAGCACAAACCGTAATTTAAAAACACCTAATTCATTGTGTGATTTTGCCCATATTAGCCTAGCTAATATGGGATTTTTTTTATTATAAGTAATCCCTTTGGTTTGCTTACTTGTTGTTTAATCCCTCAAAAACAATTCCTTTTACTGTTTTTTTAATTTTTTAAAATAAATATTAGTACTGCATTTAGTTTGCCCATACAATGCGCAAAAATAGCTTGCGCATGCTTAATAAGTTCACGTTTTTTCTGCAATTTTTTATTGTTCAAGTAGACTATAAATAATGTGCGCTTTTAAATTTTAAGGTTTTAAGATGATTGAGTATCCGGTAGACCAACTTCCACAGCTCATAAATGATTTATTGCAATGCGATACAACAGAACGCAAAAATAAATTATTAGCAGATGCGCAGTTAACGCTTTCAACAGAGCACCTGTCATTACTTTTTGAGGCGATACCAAAAGAACAACGACTTGAAATTTGGCAGTTGCTTGACGAAGACACGCAACACGAAATTTTTGTTAATTTAAGTGAAGATAGTTGCTTGTGGTTGCTGCAAACACTAGAAGACACTGAGGCTTTTAAACTTCTTGATGAAGTTAATGTAGAAGAGCTACTGGAACTTGAAGAAGTTATACCAGAGCGATTTGTTGAGTATGCAAAAAAGCAACTCGATGAAGCGCAAACCAAACAATATGATTTAGCGCAGCAATACCCGCCAGAACAACTTGGTCACTGGTTAGGTTTTGACTTTTTAAAAGTATCAGAGAAGCTAACTGCCGGTGGCGCTAAAAAATTGCTACATAAAGGTTTACCGCAATACAGTGAGGTTATTTATTTGGTAAGCCGTAAGGGCAGCTTAATAGGTGAGGTTGCGGTAAATGATTTAATAAAAGCCAGCGACACCGATAACTTAATGACATTGGCAAATCATGACTTTTCATCGCTCCATGCTGATGATGATTTATATGAAGCGGCAGAAGTGGTGATCCACAGTGAAAAAATGGCACTGCCAGTGGTTAATGCTGATAACAAATTACTTGGGCGATTAACCATTGCCTCAGCGTATGAATTACGCCAAGAAATTGCTGATGAAGCTGCCGCTAAAGCCGGTGGTTTACGTGAAGACGAAGACCTGTTCGCAAGTGTGCGAAAAAGTGCTAAAAACCGTGGTATATGGTTAGGTATTAACTTAGCTACTGCCTTTTTAGCGTCTTGGTTCATCGGTTTATTTGGCGCAACTATAGAACAGGTTGTAGCACTAGCTGTATTAATGCCAGTGGTTGCTTCTATGGGCGGGATCGCAGGTAGTCAAACATTAACCGTTATTGTACGTGGTTTAGCGCTTGGACAGGTTACAGATTCAAACCGTAATGCGTTGCTTAAAAAAGAGCTGCGTGTTGGCGCTGTAAATGGCTTGGTATGGGCGTTTGTAATAGGCCTACTTACCTTTTTATGGTTTAACGACTTAATGCTTAGTATTACGATTACGGTAGCCATATTATTGAATTTAGTGGCCGCGTCACTAGCAGGTGTTGTTATTCCGTCTATTTTAGACAAAATGAAAATTGATCCTGCGTTATCTGGTTCGGTAATTTTAACTACCGTTACCGATATTGTTGGGTTTGTTACCTTTTTAGGTTTAGGCAGTTTATTGCTTTTATAA
This sequence comes from Pseudoalteromonas sp. APC 3358, assembly GCF_030408075.1. NCBI lineage: Bacteria > Pseudomonadati > Pseudomonadota > Gammaproteobacteria > Alteromonadales > Pseudoalteromonadaceae > Pseudoalteromonas > Pseudoalteromonas sp. APC 3358. Next base: position 388,825 of record NZ_JASDCE010000003.1, on the reverse strand, counting down.
GCCTTATACCAATTCGCTTAATTAAGTGAATTGGTATTACTAACAGGAAAATACAATGACCTTTGAAGTCATGATTTGGTGTGCAATTGCTTTGTGTATTTCACAATCGGCAATATTTTCGGGCTTAAACTTAGCGTTTTTTTCACTAAGTAGGCTTCAGCTCGAAATGGAAAGTGCAAAAGGGAACGAGGCGGCCATAAAAGTGATGGCCCTTCGAAACGACTCTAACTTTTTATTATCGACTATTTTGTGGGGCAACGTAGGTATTAACGTACTACTTACACTACTTTCTGATTCGGTATTAATGGGCGCAAGTTCGTTTTTATTCTCAACTATTGCAATTACTATTATTGGTGAAATAACACCGCAGGCTTATTTTTCGCGTAATGCGCTAAAAATGGCGAGCCTACTTTCGCCGCTAATTAAGTTTTATCAGATTCTGTTTTATGTAGTTGCTAAGCCAACGGCTTTAATTCTCGATGCATGGTTAGGTAAAGAGGGGATTACGTACTTTGCTGAAAGTGAGCTCAGAGGTATTATTCGCAAACACATAGAAGCAGAAGAGGCTGATGTTCAGCACGTTGAGGGAATAGGCGCGCTTAACTTTTTTAGCTTAGATGAAATAAGCGTAACCAAAGAGGGTGAAGTAATTGATCCAGACTCTATTATTGCTTTGCCTACTAAGCTTGATTTGCCTATTTTCCCAGACCTTACATTAACGACTGATAATGAGTTTTTACGAAAACTACATAAGTCAGGTTATAACTGGGTGATCATTACCAATGAAGACGGTTGGCCTTTATTAGTGGTAGATGCTGACGGCTTTTTACGTTCGGCCTTGTTTGAACCAGAGACGTTCGACCCTTATCATTATTGTCACAGACCTATTATTGTTGCTGATGAAGCGATGCGCCTGAGTGAAGTTATTTTAAAAATACGGGCTAGTCATTCTTTAGATAAATCGTTTGATGGGGCCATTGATCACGACGTGGTGTTAGTGTGGAGTGATGTGAAGCGCATTATTACTGGCGCTGATATATTTGGTCGGTTACTCAAAGGTATGAGTGCACCAAAACTCGAACTGCATGAAAATACAGAGAATAAAAAGCCGCTATAAAGCGGCTTTTTGTATTCTATAGAAAGAGGGGGTTATGCCCAACCTTCATAGCGTTTACGACGTGACAACACTATCGTTAATATAATACCTAAAAACAGGCCTAAAAACGCAATAGCACCACCGTAAGTAAGTAGCTGACGTTTCTCTTTTGAGCTAGCAGCTTCTTTTTGGGTGCGCTCTTGCTCTAGCGTTGTTTTAAGCTTAGTTATTTGGGCCGATAACTGCAGGTTTTGATCAGTTAAAGTTTGGTTTTGCTCTTGTAGCTGCGGAAGTTCTATTTGAGCTTGGCGCAGGTTTTCTTGCATAGTACTCATTTCGCTACTTAGTGTTTTGTACTGTTGGTGTAAGCCTGCCGTTTTGGTAACAAACTTAGTTTCTATCCAACCTTCGCGGTCTTTATCATCTTTAATTTTTATAAAGCCGTTTTCTTCAGCAGATAACAAGGTTAACTTTGTTCCAGCATCTACAGAGCCGAGTAGTCGATAATTCTTACTCGCACCAGAGCGCATAAAAGTATATAAATTATCGATAATATAAGCGGTGTTTGCATTAGTTGAATTTGCAGGTTTTGCTTCTTCTGCATAACTCATAAATGTGGTGGCTGTTAAAAGTAGCCCTAATAAACAATGTTTTAGCATTTATCTACCTTGTTGATCTAACTGCGTCCGTTATGAACGTGATTTTCATTTCACATAAGTAGTTAGATAGTATGGATTAAATAGCTCAATAGCAAGACTGATATTGTAACCCAGTAGCAGTTACCTAGCCCACTAGGTTACAAACCTCGCCCCGCGATTAAATTGCCTCTAGATAGAACGAATTTTAATCCACAAAGGTCAACAGGCACTAAAATAAGGCTAAAAAATTTGCATTGTTAGTGTGCTTTGTTTATTTTGAGCACTTATTTATTTTAAAGGTAATCCGCAAACCGAATGGATACTGAGATAGAACTGAAATTTTTGGTATCAGATGCCGTTATTCCACTGATCCCCTCGTTAATTACTCAATTTGCAAAAACGGTGAAGAATAAACCGTCACGCAGCTTACAAAATGCATACTACGACACGCCAAGCCGAGAGCTTAGAGCGCTTGACATAGGCTTTAGAACTCGCTGTTCTGACAGCGAATGCGAGCAAACTATAAAGCTTGCAGGTGAAGTTGTAGGTGGTTTACACCAACGTCCAGAGTACAATTTACCAATTGAATCAAGTCGCCCTAATTTAATGGCGTTTGATGCTGATATTTGGCCTCATGGCATGCAAATAAGCGCAATCTCAAAAAACTTGTATCCAATATTTAGTACTAACTTTATTCGTCGTACTTGGTTAATTGAAACCGAAAGTGGCGCTAAAATTGAAGTTGTACTCGATAAAGGTGAAATTGCGGCTTCGGGTAAAATTGAAATTATTAGCGAGCTTGAAATTGAGCTTGTTGAGGGCAGTCGTAATGAGTTGTTTGCGTTTGCAGATGTACTGGTTAGCCAGAACTGTATCCGTTTAGGATTATACTCTAAGGCCGCGCGTGGTTATCGCCTTGCAGATGAAAAACCTTTAACACCAAGCAAATCTATTGGTTTTGTTCAATTACCAAAGTCGACTACCCAAGAGCGTGCTTTAGTTGAAGCCATGAACTTTGGCATTCGCTTTGTGCAAAAGCATGAGCAATGCTATTTCGATAAGCCAAGTTTAAAAACGCTTAAACGCGTAACTGACGGCATTAGCCTAATACGCCATACTTTTTGGCTGTACGACGATATAGTATCCAAAGAAAGTACAGAACATTTACGTACAGAGCTTAAATGGTTATTAAGCGAATTAGCGTGGGTAGAAAACGCGATTCAATTAAAAACGTACACGTCTAAACGCCATGCTTTTTATAAAAAAATTAATGCTGCTCCAGCACTTACTCAAGTCATCGGTGACTTAAAAGAGTTACAGCCAAGTATTGACGATATAAATGCACTGTTTCATAGCGCGCGTTATAATCGTTTATTACTGTCGTTAACTACGTGGTTAATTGATAAACAGTGGCGTAAAGATTGGGGGCAAATAGAGCTTCAAGCGGCTGAGCAAAACGTGTCGTCCATTGCGAGTAGGCTTTTTAATAAAGACTGGAAAAACCTGCACGAATTACTGCCTAAAGAACAAACACTCGATGTCGCTTCGTATTTAAACCTGCGCACTCAGCTTGAAAATAGTTTACTGAGCGGTAATTGCTTAGGATCGTTATTTGATAAAGAGGAACGCCTAGAGTTTAGATTGCCTTGGCTTGATATTTCTCATGGTATTTATGAGTTAAGTACGCTTGAGTATTTAAAGCAGTTATGTGCTGGGCAAGAAGACGAACAGCTTGCTAAAATCCAGTCATGGCTTGAACAAAAGTCTGAATATCTGGTTAGTGCGATGGAGCAAAGTCGCCTTGCTTCATTTGACATAGAACCTTACTGGCAAAAATAAATGATGCGCTTTTGTAATGAAATTCAGTTACAAAAGTGCTTATTCGTTATTCTTTTATTAGTTAGTTTTAACACTTACGCTGAGCCAACATGGCATTTGTATAAAAACAAAAATGGCGTAAGTGTGTATTATCAAAGCCACAGTGATAATATTTTTGAAATAAAAGCGCAGATGAGCAAAATACCAACCAGCTTTGCCTCATGGATCAATCCCTACTTGGCTAATCAATAAAGCCGGCCTAAAAAGTACTTACAACATCTTTATTAATTTACATCGTATGCTCACACATAAAAATACACTCCAAAACTACCTGTAATCAAAGCCGGTCAGTGCTAAATATCGAATATATAATAATTTTATGGTGTGTTGAGTAGTCTTTAACTACGCTTAAACAATAATGACACGCTATTATTTGGAGAATTGATGAAGTATTTAGTGGCTATATTATGTTTGATGCACAGCTCACTCTTATTGGCTCAAGAATATACTTTTGGTGTAGTGCCGCAATATGAGCCGCAAAAGCTAAATGCTATTTGGCAACCTTTGTTAAAGCAAGTAAGTAAGCAAACAGGGGTATCAATAAAGCTAATTACAGTTGAGTCTATTCCTGTTTTTGAAAAAGCCTTTGCTAATGGCGAGTACGACTTTGCATACATGAATCCATGGCACAGTGTTGTAGCATATGAAAAGCAGGGATATTTGCCACTAATAAAAGATGCAGGGCGAAAGCTGCAAGGTATTTTGCTCGTAAACAAAGACAGTAATATTGATAATTTAAGCCAACTAGAGGGCGCCGAAATAGCATTCCCTGCACCTAATGCATTAGGTGCGTCATTATTAATGAGAGCCGACTTAGCGTTGTTGTATGGGCTAACAATAAAGCCTGTATATGTACAAACCCACCCTTCGGTATATTTAAATGTAGCACTGCATTCAACAATGGCGGGCGGTGGTGTAATGGGCACATTTAAACAACAACCAGAAAGCTTGCAAAATAAGCTTAAAATTCTTTATAAAACGCGTGAAATTAGTCGCCATCCAATTGTAGTCCACCCAAGGGTTGACCCTGCAATACAGTTAAAAGTGCAACAAGCTATTTTAGATATTGGGCAAAGCCCAGAGCATAAACATTTACTTGCAGGTATCCCAATTATTAAACCTAGTATTGCAACTTTAGCAGAGTATCAGCAGTTAACTCAGTGGGGCTTGCGCTCATTTTATGTTGAAAATTAGAGGGTTTCGTAGTCTGAGGGCACAAAGCTTTATTGTTGTATCGCTTTGTGGCTTGCTTATGGCCTGTCTTTTTATGTTTTACGCCTTACCTGAGCAAGCGCGTTGGGTAAACGATGGGCTTTCAAAGGCTGCTCAGCGTTCTTTAGCGCAGTTATCGACTTCTATAACGACTCCGTTGTTAACTAGGCAGTATGCAGAGCTGTATGAAGAAATAGACAGCCAACTCCAAACTCGCCCTAATTGGAAAAGTATTAAAATTGTTGATGTGGATTCAAATAACCAATTATACCCGCTTGAAAACTGGATTGGAGCAAATGAAAACGGTGACATGTTGTTATCTCAGCAGGTGGTGTTTTTAGATAAACCGCTGGCTAATATTAGCTTGGTTGTTAATTTTACGAATGAAATAAACGAATCTTCAAAACTTCATTACACCTTAATATATATACAATTTATTATTTTAGTTATCGTTTTTATAGGTTTAGCTTGGCTGGTGGATTACAGGGTTACGTCGCCTTTAAGGACTTTAAAACAGGGGTTTTCACGTTTAGCCAAAGGTGACTTTGACTGCCACATAGATAAACAACAACAAAACGAAGTGGGCAGTGTAATAAGTGCATTTAATAACATGGTTGATGAGGTTGCTAATAACCATCAAAAATTAAATGTATTACGAATTCAAGCTGAGTCAGCAAGTAAAGCAAAGTCAGATTTTATGGCCAGTATGAGCCACGAATTAAGAACCCCATTAAATGCAATTTTAGGCTTAGCCCAGCTGTATGGATATGATGAGAGTGCTAATAAAGTACAAAAAGAAAACGCGAAAAGCATTTATCAAGCTGGAGAACATTTACTATTACTTATAGACGATGTACTTGATTTAACGGCTATTGAGTCGGGTAATATGCAGTTTAGTTTTTCTTATGTGCCTATTAAAAGCATATTAGAGGAGTCAGTAGAGCTTGTCACTGAGCTTGTTAAAGGGCAATCAATAACACTGCATACCCAAGGTTTCGAGTCCTTAGAAGGGTTGAGTATTTACATTGATCAGCGCCGCTTTAAACAAGTGATGCTTAACTTGCTTTCAAATGCGATTAAATACAACAAACCAAATGGCAGCATTAATATAAATTGCCGGGTGTTAAGTAATAAACAATGCGAAATAGATGTAATAGATACCGGATGTGGATTTGCTCCAGATGATATTTCTCGCTTATTTAAACCTTTTGACCGTTTAGGAGCTGAAACCAGTAAAGTAAACGGTACGGGTATTGGTTTAGTGATAACTAAGCAGCTGGTAGAGCGTATGCAGGGTTCTTTAAGCGCGCAAAGTGAGCAGCACAAAGGTTCTTGTTTTACACTAAACTTTAACAGCTTTGATCAAACTGATTTGCCAGCACAAGTGCAATCTCCTCAAATAACACTTCAAAGTTTAGATACAGTAACTCTTCCTACGCTTGAGGTTTTAGTAGCAGAGGATCAGGTTACAAATCAGCAAGTATTAAGGCAGCAATTAACCATGCTTGGAGTGTGTTCTACTTTTGTAAGTAACGGGGAACAAGCCTGGGAAACTCTGCAAAATAAACACTTCGATATTTTACTAACCGACATTCAAATGCCTTTACTAGATGGGTTAGGGTTAGCCAAAAAAATACGCGAAAACACTCATTTTGATAAACTTATTATAATTGCAATTACGGCCAACATTACCAAAAACAATATAGATAATTGTTATGATTGTGGAATGAACGGCTTTTTAACCAAGCCCATTGAGCTTGTTAAATTAAAGTCGTTATTGATGGAGCACTCTCAAACAGTGGTCAACACGCGATCAGAAAAACCTGATAGTGAAAATATAGCTTCAGATAGTTTTGATCAACTAGATATCACGTTATTAAAAGCAATGCTTGGTGATGATCCTACTGTGCACTGCATGGTGTTTAATGCGTTTTTACAAACGGCAGGGGAGCAAATTAAATTAGCTAATGCGTATGCTAAGAGTAAAAATTATGTTGATTTGGCTTTTCAGGCCCATGCATTAAAATCGTCTTCAAAGTCTGTGGGGGCTATTGAGTTGGCAAATATATGCCAGCAGATAGAAACACATGCAGAGAGTGAAATAGTTAAAGGTGAATATATACAGCAGCTTGAAGTATGCTTTAACGATGTAGTAACGCAACTTAAAAGCTATTGTTTACGATATGAAAAACGCACATAAAAAATGGCTCATAAAGAGCCATTTTATGTTTTAAATATTTTAGTATTTAGCCGCTTCTCCTTTCTTAGGTAAAGCGTCCTGTATAAAGTCACGTAAATCGTTATTAGAGCTTTCTAAGTCAGCGTGGCGAAGGTACATCATATGCCCACTTCTGTAGCCTTTAAAGCTCAAACGGTCTTTCATTTTACCGCTTGGGTCTAATTGCCATAACGTATATTTAGCGTCAAAGTAATTGGTTGCACCATCAAAGTATCCTGATTGAATCATCACGTTTAAGTAAGGGTTTTGCGCCATTGCCAAACGTAGATTTTCGCCCGTATTATTACCGGTTCTATCCCATGGGTGAACATTACCAAATAAATTATATTTTACATCTGTTTTATAGTTTAGCTCTTCACGTAAGTAGTGATTAATTGCAGGAGTGAAAGAGTGTAACCAAGAGGTAAGTTCAGCCCAGTAGTCTGGGGATTCACCCGCGCCTCGTTTATCTATTCCTAAATAACGAGAATCTAAGCGACCCACAGTTTGACCACGTTCACGTAGTAGCTCTTTCCAGAAAAATTGAGTTGGAATATCCAAGTTATTTTGTTCAACAAACATTTCTGATAAGCCAGCGTAGTGTGCCATTTTTGTAATAATTCGACGTTTTTCTTCAGCATTAATAAAGCCACCCTTAGCAAGCGCTGGGATTAACTCGTTTACAGTAAACTCTTCAACTTCAGGTAATAACTCATCTAGATCTTTAGCTTGTAAATCGGCTTTAAGTGCTTTGTGATACCAAGCAGTCGCTGCAAAGTAAGGTAGGCGGTTAGCGGCTTTAATCGGGCCGTCGCGCTTAATACCAATATCAGTAGGTGATACGAGAACAACACCGTTTATGTACATCCATTGACTATTTTGAAGCTCATGAGCAAGACCCGATACACGTGTTGTACCGTAGCTTTCACCAATTAAAAATTTAGGCGATCGCCAGCGCTGTGCTCTATTTACAAAAGTATTTAACCACTCAGCAAGGTATTTAATATCGGCATTAACACCAAAAAATAGCTCTTTTTGTTTTGCTTTAGAAGGAAGTTCGCCTTTTTCGTTTTCAAGTACGCGAGAGTAGCCTGTATTTACAGGGTTTACGTAAACAATGTCGGCAATATCAAGTACAGAATATGGGTTGTCTTTTACGCCATAAGGTTGAATTGGATAGCCTTCGTCATCAATTTTTAATACGCGAGGGCCAGTATAAGCAAGGTGCATCCATACAGAAGCCGAACCTGGCCCGCCATTAAACGAAATGAGTAATGGACGAGTTGTCCTGTCGTCAACTTTGTCGCGTGTGTAGTAGGTGTATTGCAATGTCGCAACCGCGTCGCCTTTATCATCCCATACAGGTTGTGTGCCTGTGGCAACGGTGTAATTAAAGCGTTGACCGTTGATTTTAGCTTTATGTTGAGTAACAACTTTGCTGTCTACATCAATACGACGTTGGTTATCGGCAAGCGTGCTTGTACTGATTATTAATGCAATAACGGTTATCGGTAAACTGATAATACGACTAAGCTTCATTAGGTGTCCTTATTATTGTTGATACACCATTAAAGACATTAATGAGTTAAATAACAAAAGTATTGAGACTAGTGGCCGATAATACTAGTTAAGTAAGGTATTAATGCGCTTAGAGACGCGTGCTAACCACTTTTATAGTTATTTGGGATTTGGTTTCTTTATTTAGTTAATCACAGAATTCAGGTATATTGCGGGCCTACTTGTATTGATTTTATATACAAGCTATCACCAAAAAAATCTAATGGATTACGCTTTCAAGCACATAAGTGCACTCTACACCGGATGTTTATGACTAATGCTATTGCAGTAATAGCGTTGTATTTGTCGTTTTGTTACAAAATTAATTAAAGGTAAAGAGAAGCTTTATGCAAAGAGTATTAGTGGTTGAAGACAGTAAAGTAGTGCAGCAGGTGCTTCGCCACTTAACTGCACAATACCTTGATGTAGCAATTGATTTTGCTTGGTCTTTAGCAGAATGCGCTACGTTCGTAGAAAAATACGACTATACGCTTGCGTTAGTTGATTTAACTTTGCCAGATGCTCCGCACGGTGAAGTTGCAAAATATACTTTATCTAAAAAAATTCCTACGGTTGTTTTAACCTCAAAAATAGATGAGTACAAGCGCCAACAAATGCTTGAATTGGGCGTAGTTGATTATGTTATTAAAGATAATCGCGATTCTTACCATTATGCCGTTAAGCTCGTTGCGCAATTACTCAGAAATCAAGGCTGTAAAGCACTAATAGCAGATGACTCATTACTAAGTCGCTCGTTAATGAAGCAAATGCTAGAAAAGCAATTGTTTGATGTAACAGATGCCCACAATGGACAACAAGCACTCGAAATATTAAAAGCTAACCCTGATATAAAGCTACTTATGACCGACTACGCTATGCCCTCTATGGATGGCTTTGAACTTGTCAAAGCGGTACGTAATTTTAGAGGCCGAGACGACTTAGCAATTATTGGCTTGTCGGGCGCGGGGAAGCATGGCCTATCAGCACGATTTATTAAATATGGCGCCAATGACTTTTTAACAAAGCCATTTATGAATGAAGAGTTTCATTGTCGAGTACTTCAAACAATGGAGCAACTGTCGTTAATTTCAGATATTAAAGAAAGCGCACATAGGGATCACTTAACAGGGCTTCATAACCGACGCTACTTTTATCAATATGCAGAAAAGCTCCTTAAAAGTAAAAACCAGAAAAATACTTTGGCATTGCTTGATATCGATTTTTTCAAAAACATTAACGATACATTAGGCCATGAAGGCGGCGATCAGGCTTTAAAGCAGGTTGGTTCATTAATACGATCTACGTTTTCAAAGTTTACGGTTGCACGGGTTGGCGGAGAAGAGTTTGCCATAATATTACCTGAAATAGAGCTAGAACGTGGTCGTGAATACTTTGAAGCATTTAGGAAAAAGATGGCTAGTTACGATTTTTCTATTAGCGATAAATCAATTAAAATTACCACCAGTATAGGCTTGGCTGACTTTCAAGACACTAGTCTAACGCAGGCTATGCGTGTTGCTGACAAAGCATTATACGAAGCTAAAAACCAAGGCAGAAACTGCGTGGTATAAACCTTCTTAAACAAAGCTAGGTACGTGATAAATATATAGAGATATAGCACGCACCAATGTAGCTGACTTGTTAAATTAACGCACCTAATTGGTGCGTTTTTTTTAATCTTGAGTTTGTGTTTGTTACTAAGTAGCTGTTTTTAATTGATATAAAATAGTGGCACAAAGGTTGGATTGTTTAACTCAATAAGATAACAATAAAGAGTCCGAGGGGGCCGCTATGAAAATGATTAGTGCAATCATAAAACCATTTAAATTAGACGACGTGCGTGAAGCACTCGCTGATTTAGGAATTGAGGGGATGACAGTAGTTGATGTTAAAGGTTTTGGACGTCAACGAGGTCATACCGAGTTATATCGTGGTGCAGAATACCAAGTAGATTTTATTCCTAAGATCAAACTTGAAATTGCAACTCGTACTGAAAATTGTCAACGCGTTGTTGAAGCAATCACTAAAATTGCATCAACAGGTAAAATTGGTGACGGTAAAATTTTTGTGTACGACTTGGATCAAATTGTTCGTATCCGTACTGGCGAACTTGACGAAGAAGCAATTTAAGGGGGTCTCATGGAAAATACAATAATAGAACTAAAGTTTTCACTCGATACCTTCTATTTTTTAATATCAGGTATATTAGTAATGTGGATGGCAGCAGGTTTTGCCATGTTAGAGGCTGGCTTAGTTCGCTCTAAAAACACAGCTGAAATTTTAACTAAAAATGTCGCGCTATATTCAATTGCATGTACGATGTTTTTATTAGTTGGCTACAACATTATGTATGTAGACAATGCCGAAGGTGGTTTTATTCCTTCAATAGGCGCTTTAATTGGTACACAAGCTGCCGATGCTGACCATTCTTTAGAATCTGACTTTTTCTTCCAAGTAGTATTTGTTGCAACCGCTATGTCGATTGTATCGGGTGCTGTTGCTGAGCGTATGAAACTGTGGGCTTTCCTAGGTTTTGCTGTAGTACTAACTGGTTTTATTTACCCTATTGAAGGTTACTGGACATGGGGTGGTGGTTTCTTATCTGAAATGGGCTTTGTTGATTTTGCAGGTTCTGCAATTGTGCATGGCGCAGGTGCAGCAGCTGCACTAGCTGGTGTATTAATCCTAGGTGCTCGTAAAGGTAAATATGGTAAGAACGGTGAAATATACCCAATTCCAGGTTCAAACTTACCACTTGCTACACTAGGTACATTTATTTTATGGATGGGTTGGTTTGGCTTTAACGGTGGTTCTCAATTACTACTTTCGGATAAAGAAAACGCAACTGCAGTAGGCCAAATATTACTTAACACCAATGCAGCAGCTGCAATGGGTGCTATTGCAGCACTGTTTGTATGTAAAGTACTTTGGGGTAAATCAGATTTAACAATGGTCTTAAATGGTGCATTAGCTGGCTTAGTTGTTATAACAGCAGACCCTCTATCTCCATCACCATTAATGGCATGTCTACTTGGTCTACTTGGTGGTGCACTTGTTATATTTAGTATCATAGCACTTGATAAAGTTAAGATTGACGATCCAGTGGGTGCTATCTCTGTTCATGGTACGTGTGGCGCATTAGGTATTATGTTAGTACCGCTAACCAATGGTGACGCAAGCTTTGTTAATCAGTTAACGGGTCTAGTATGTATTCTTGCCTTTGTATTTGTAGCATCATTTATTGTTTGGACTGTGCTTAACAAAACAATGGGTATACGAGTAACCGAAGAAGAAGAACTAAACGGTATGGATCAACACGATTGTGGTATTGAAGCCTACCCAGAGTTTGTTTCTGTTCGAAATAGCTAATAGTTTATTTAAATAATAGTGTGTTTACACAAAGCCCTACTTCGGTAGGGCTTTTTTTGTTTCAGGGGGGGTTAACTTTTCGGATGTTAGGATATATCCAATATGCTAAGCTCACACTCGTGAATAACCCTTGGAATAAATTACACTTAAATGGCCGACAATAAAAAAACACCTACCAGTAAACCTGCAGCTAAACGTGCAAGTAAATCGTCAAGCACAACAAAAAAAAGCACCTCAAAGAGCAGTAAAAAAACAGTGCAAACCACTGTTAAACGCTCTTTTATGAGAAAAACATGGTCAGTGTTTTGGAAACTAAGCTTGGCTGTTTTTATTGCAATGGCAATGTACTTCATTTATTTAGATTCAAAAACAACGCGTATATTTGAAGGTAATAAATGGCAACTTCCAGCGCAAGTGTATGCTCGTTCTATGGAGTTTTATCCGGGGCAATTTTTATCAAGCCAGGAAGTAGTGTTTGAGCTAGAGCGTTTAAATTATTCATCGGTTAATAGATTAAGCCGCACAGGGCAGTTTGTTAAAACAGCTGATAGCATCAAGATTTATCGTCGTGATTTTGAATTTTATGATGGCCTTGAAGAATCACATATTATTGAACTTCGCTTTGCAGGGCAAAAAGTTGCGACCATTAAAGATAAGTTTGGTAGGCGTTTAAATTCAGCTCGTCTAGAGCCTGTGCAAATAGCGCGTATTGGTAATGACTCTAAACAAGATAGAGAATTTGTACCACTAGATAAGTTTCCAGCAATGCTAAAAGATACGTTATTGGTGGTTGAAGATCGTGATTTTTACGAACATCATGGTGTATCAGTGTTTTCTATTTTACGCGCGCTTTATTCTAATATTAAAGCGGGGCGCACCGTTCAAGGTGGCAGTACGCTTACCCAGCAGTTAGCTAAAAATATTTACCTAACACGTGAGCGTTCTTTAGTACGAAAAATAAATGAGGCCTTTATTGCCCTTATTTTAGATTATCGTTATTCAAAAGATCAGATATTAGAAGCTTACTTAAATGAAGTATACCTAGGGCAGTCATACAACCAAGGTGTGCACGGTATGGGGCTTGCTGCTGACTTTTACTTTTCAAAGCCGGTAGATGAGCTTGAGTACGATCAAATTGCTTTGCTGGTGGCAATGGTTAAAGGTCCATCTTATTACAATCCACGTCGCTATAAAGAGCGCACAATGGAGCGCCGAGACTTAGTGCTTCGCCTTATGGTTGAAAACAAGCTACTTAGCACAAAAGAGTACCGTGCATCGCTTAATCGCCCAATTGATATTGCGCCAATGAAAGCGAGTTTACAAAAATCATATCCAGGCTATTTAGAGTTAGTAAACAGAGAACTAAATGAATTATTGCCAGATCAGCAAACACTTGATGCAGGCGTAAGAGTATTTACTTATTTTGACTTACAAAAGCAAACAGCAATGGAAGAGTCTATTGAAAAGAGCTTACCGTACCTGGAAAATCGTCCTAGAACCGAAAAACTAGAAGCAGCCATGATCTCTGTTAATGTAGAAAAGGGCGGTGTATCTGCACTTGTTGCAGGGCGCGATGTTCGTTATTCAGGGTTTAACCGTGTTTTAGATACAAAGCGTAATATTGGCTCGCTGGTAAAACCGGCTGTGTATTTAAGCGCATTGCAATTACCACATTATAATTTAGCTACTTTGCTTGATGACTCGCCAGTACAGGTTACAAATGAGCAGGGAAAAGTGTGGCAACCAGAAAATTTTGATCATAAATACCGTGGAGCAATCCCTCTTTATAAAGCATTTAGTAACAGTATTAATATTCCAGCGGTTAATTTAGGCCTCGATGTAGGTGTTGATAAAGTCGCGAAAACACTAAAAGGATTAGGCGCTAAAGGGGCGATAAACGAATACCCATCGTTGCTTTTAGGGGCTGTTGAAATGTCGAGTTTTGAAGTTGCTCAGCTTTATACGACAATTGCTGCAGATGGCGAATATAAAAAGCTTACTGCAATTTCGGCATTAACTGACTCGGTTGGTAAAGTACTTTATAAGCATAAAGTAAATGCAGAGCCTCGTTTTGATAAATCTGCAATGTATATGACTAAATACGCGATGAAACGCGTAACGAAAGACGGCACTGCTAAACGCTTAAATTTACACTTCCCATCAATCCAACTTGCAGGCAAAACTGGCACTAGTAACGATTTACGTGATAGTTGGTTTGCAGGCTTTGATCAAAATACAGTGACGGTAGCTTGGCTTGGTCGAGACGACAACAAAAGCACGGGTTTAACGGGCAGCGTAGGTGCATTAGAAGCATATATTCGCTACTTAAAGCCACTTAATCCACAAGCAATAGCCGATACGCGTCCGCCATCAATACGCTGGGCATTTGTAAATGAGCAAACGGGTAAGCAGGCACCACCAGGATGTGGCAAGGTGATTCAGCTACCGCTTAGAGCGAGTGAGTTCGAGCCAAGACCACAATGTATTCGTTAATTTAAGATTACTTTAAACAACAAAGCCGCTTATTTAGCGGCTTTGTTGTAAGTTGTAGTTAACGCTTAAGATTTAAAAAACTGCATTGATTTGGTTAAATCATTAGATAAGCGACTTAGCTGCTGTGCATCTTGCAGCGTTGATTGAGCTGATGTTAGCGTTTGATCTGCTAAATTGCTCACCTCTTGCGAATCATTCAATGCCTGTGTTGTCGCATTTGACTGCTGTTTAACACGCTCTGCAATAACTTCACCTTGATGTTTAATGTCGCCCATACTTTGCTCTGCGCTTTGCAATACTTCATTGGTTTGATTGGCTGCTTTTACTGATTGCTCCATTTTTTCAACACTTGAGCGCATTTTTTGCTGAGTGTCGTCAGATGCTTGTTGTAAGGAGCTAATAATTTGATGTATTTCTTGGGTTTGTGTTTGTGTACGCTGAGCAAGAGTTCTTACTTCATCAGCTACAACGGCAAAGCCTCGACCATGTTCGCCAGCTCGTGCAGCTTCAATAGCGGCATTGAGTGCAAGCAAGTTTGTTTGATCGGCTATCTCACTAATACCTTTACTTACTTTGCTAATTTCTTGGCTATCTTGTGCTAGCTTATCGAGCGCTTGTTGGCTCTCTGCAAATTCAATTTGTAGATCTTGCATATATTTAGCAAGCTCCATTGTATTGTCAGAACCTTGCTTTACATGCGCAGCAGCATCTTGCGCAGTAAGCGTTGCTTGATGCGCTGACTCTTCAACAGCAAGTGCGTTTTGAGCCATTTCGCTGAGTGCATTATAAATGGCATTTACTCGAATTTGCTGTTTTGAAACATCATTGCTTGTTTGGCTACTCGCATGTGATAGCGATTTAGTTGCGCCGCATAGCTCTTCTGTACTTGCTTTAACATCAAATAATAAATGTGAAAATGCATTAAGTAATGCATTGTAGCGCGATGCAATAATTCCCATTTCATCATTAGTACTCGAATCGATAGTGGCATTTAAGTCGCCATTCGCGGCTCTGTTAGCGGCATCAGCAAAGCGATTAATAGTATCAACAACTGCAAAATAAAAACCAATCATTAAATAAAATGCAAATAACAAACTAATCAATGAAGCGGCTAAAACAAGATTTCGAGTCCACTGTTGAGTTTGCAGTTTTGCTTCAATAAGGCTCTCAAGCGTTGGAATACTCTTACTAACAAGTTGATTAATACTGCTGTGAACATTGTTTGTTAGTTTAGTAAATTCTGATTGAGTTAACAAAATATCGTCTGGCTCAAGTAGTTTTTCATCTATCGCTTTTTTAAATGCACCAACAGCACTGTGTAAATTATCTAACGAGGGCATGAGCGCTTTATTTACTGATTTATCTGCATTGGTGGCTACATTGAGTATTTTATCGAGTTGTTTTTCGTATAAAGGAAGTGACTTACTAAAATTTGAAAGTGCTATAAACGTATCTGGCGTAAAACGATTACTTGCCAAAACAGTGTTTGCGCTTTGCGCTGTCGAGTTTATTTGCATTATAAGTGCAGGAATTGGCGTGACTAAAGAGCGGTTTACATAAGCACTAGCTAACTGACTATCTAATGCTAAGTTAGACTGAATAGAAACAAGTTCAAGTACATCATTTGCTTGATCGTCTTTTATATCAAAACCGAGTGAGCGAGCTATTTTTATATTTTGATTTGCTTCCCCCTGCATTTGATTTGAGAGTATTGACCTGTAGCCTTTTAAACCTTGTTGCTGCATTTTTGAAACAGCGATACTTTCACTTAATAATGAGACTAAAAAAAACAAACTAAGTGCAAGAGGAACGAGTAAAATTCCAAACATTAAGCTGATTTTAGTTTTGTATTTTAAATTTGCCATTAGCTGGATAGCGGGAAAAGAAAATTGGCGTAATCCTGACATAAGGCTCTCTTGTATTTTTGTAATTAGGGTAAAGGTGAATAGACCTTGTTATGCTTAATTATCATTCATTTATAGTACTTTACAAATAAAAAAAGCCCTTTCGGGCTTTTTTCAATCTTTAGTCTTAATTACACACTGTAAAAACAAGCGCTTATAAAATATAAAAAGTAATTTTAACTTAAAGTTTAGCAAACGAGCGTTCTGCTGCCGCTATTGTTTCTTTTACTTCTTGCTCAGTATGCGCAGCACATACAAAACCAGCTTCAAATGCTGATGGAGCAAGGTACACACCTTCTTCAAGCATAAGGTGGAAAAAACGTTTGAAGCGCTCTAGGTCGCATTCAGTAGCTTGTTTGTATGTCGTTACTTTTTCAGCATCAGTAAAAAAGAATCCATACATGCCGCCAGCATAATTAGTTGTTAATGCAATGCCTGCTTTTTTAGCGCCCGCTTCAAAGCCTTCACAAATTGCTTTAGACGTTGCTTCTAACTTATCGTGTAGACCTGGCTCACATAATAGCTCAAGTGATTTTAAACCTGCAGCCATCGCAATAGGGTTACCAGAAAGAGTACCCGCTTGGTAAACAGGGCCCACAGGCGCAATGTAATCCATTATTTCGGTTTTACCACCAAACGCGCCAACGGGCATGCCGCCGCCAATGACTTTACCTAAACACGTAAGGTCTGGTTTAATGTTGTAATACGCTTGTGCACCGCCAAGTGCAACACGAAAACCCGTCATTACTTCATCAAAAATAAGTACTGACTTATATTCGTCACACACATCACGCAAACCTTCTAAAAAGCCTTGCACTGGTGGAATGCAGTTCATGTTACCAGCTACTGGCTCTACAATAATACAGGCAATTTCGTCAGCGTATTTTGCAAAAATAGCTTTTACTTCATCTAGGTTATTAAACGATACAGTAAGTGTATGCTTAGCAAAGTCCTCAGGAATACCAGGAGAATTAGGTACGCCCATTGTTAGTGCACCAGAGCCTGCCTTAACTAATAACGAGTCAGCATGGCCGTGGTAACAACCTTCAAATTTTAATATTTTATCGCGGCCGGTAAAGCCACGTGCTAAACGAATTGCACTCATCGTTGCTTCAGTGCCTGAGCTAACCATGCGTACTTTTTCGATTGATGGAACCAGCTCTTTTACTTTTTCAGCCATTAATATTTCGGCTTCAGTTGGCGCACCATAGCTAAGGCCATTTTCGACTGCTTCGTGCACGGCTTGTTTAATTGCAGGGTGGTTATGGCCCATGATCATAGGCCCCCAAGAGCCAACATAATCAATGTAACGATTACCGTCGGCATCAAATGTAAACGCGCCTTCTGCTTTTGTAATAAATAGCGGCGTACCGCCTACACCATTAAAAGCACGAACTGGCGAGTTTACGCCACCTGGAATAGAGGCTTGAGCGCGTTCAAATAAGTCTTGGCTAATTGTCATGAAAAATCCTATAAATTGTCACTTAAAGAGGGTTTAGCTGTCGCGTTTGCGGCTAAACCAAGGTACGTCCACTTCATACTTATCGACTTTATTTTCTACGCCGAGTGTTAAAGCAAACAGTGCCATACGAATTAATACGCCATTTTGTACTTGGCGGAATATTGCTAAATTGTCGTTACTGTTTAAGTCGTTATCAAGCTCGTTGGCTTCTAAGCGACTATCACGTGGTAACGGATGCATTAACACAGAGTTAGGTTTGCAATGAGCGCTGTAAATAGATTGGCTAATTCTAAAACCGCCACGGTATTTATTTGCTTCTTCTTGTGAAGGAAAACGCTCTTCTTGAATACGTGTTTGGTAGACAATATCGGCGGCTAAATTACCTTCCATCTTGTTTACTAGCTCAATTTTGTGTCCTGCATTTTCTACGGCATCTAAAATGCTCGTTGGCATTTGTAGGCCATCAGGCGCGACCATCGAAAACTTTACGTTTTTATAATGGCACAATAGCTTTGATAGAGAATGCACTGTGCGACCATATTTTAAATCACCCACAAGCGCTATATGCATGCCATCAATATTTTGATCAAAACGGTGTAATTCACGCTCAATGGTTAATAAATCAAGTAATGCTTGAGTCGGGTGCTCATTTGGGCCGTCGCCGCCATTAATAACTGGCACAGTACAGCCATCAGCAAATTCACTTACTGAGCCTGCATCGGGGTGGCGCATAGCAACAGCATCGGCGTAAGCTGAAATAACGCGCGCGGTATCGTAAAGTGATTCACCTTTTGCAAGCGCTGAGCTTTGCATACCTGTAGTTTCACGTACACCACCGCCTAGTAAGTTAAAGGCTGTACCAAAGCTAACTCGCGTGCGAGTACTTGGTTCAAAAAACAAATTAGCTAAAATAGCGCCTTTAAGCACCGTTGTTTGCTTTTGTTTTTTAGCATAAGGCTCCATTTTTTTAGCTACTGCAAAAATACGTTCAATGCAGTCTCTGTCTAGCTGATTTACAGACAGTATATGTTCGCCTTGGAAACTTAACATGGGGTAATTCCTAATCAATCAAATGGGCGCGATAATCCATAAATGGAGCACGCAATCGCGCGTGTTATAGCAAGTATTGTAAATTGCAGCGCAGTTTAACATGCACCGAAACGCTTATAAATTAGGTTTTATTACCGCAAGTGCCACAATGATGAGCAGCGCAATAACAGGGAGCTCATTAAAAATACGGTAAAAGCGGTCTGTTTTAGTGTTTCGGTCATGTTTAAAGTCACTTAATAACTTAAAACAGTAGCCGTGGTATAGGTATAAAATAATTACCAGTACAAGTTTGTAATGTAGCCACATACTGTATTTAAACCAATCACGACCATATTCAACAATGGTTAACACACCAAATACAGCCGTTAAAACAGCAAATGGGGTTACGAAATAAAGTAACCTGCGCTCCATAACTTTAAGCATAGAGTTACATGATCTTTCTTCGCTCATTGCGTGATATACAAATAATCGAGGCAAGTAAAAAATACCGGCAAACCACGCAATCATAAAAAATATGTGGAGTGTTTTATAAATCAATAATGCGCTCATAATAGTCCTTATTGCTTAAAGTAAGCTGTTACGAATGGTTAAAATATGATGAATTTGATCCCAGCGTAATAGCCCCATAATTTGTTGATTATCTAAAAGGTTATAAACGTAAAGCGCGCCACTTCTTTTATCTTTTAGTATATCGAATGCATCGGCTAGGGTGGCTTGGCTGCTGATTCCCTGCAAGCTAATGTAGTTTATATTTATTGCTTCATCAGACATTAGCGTTAAATCATATTCAGCGAGGCGATAGCCATTTTCTTCGTCAAAAACAATCAAGGGTGTTTGGCTATCCATGGCATCAAGCGTATTTTTTATTTGCTCTTTATCGTCTGAATAAAGCAATTTAAAGTCTTCATCCATATCATCCATTATTCCCACTTTTTGTAATGCTTCGGTAGCGGGAGATACATGGTACGGCAATCCCTGAAAATCTAATTGCTGCAAAAATATGGAGCGATTTCCAAAAAATTGTAATGCAGTTACATATGCAGTGGTTATAACTATCATCGCAGGAACGATTATTTCAGGTGATGATGTAAGCTCCATTACTGTTGTTAATGCAGCAAGTGGTGCATGCAGTGTAGCCGCTAATAATCCAGCCATACCTAAAACCCCATACGTACCCGCAATATCAGTACCCGGGCTAATATATTGAGCAAAAAAGGCCATTAGTGTACCAATTAATACGCCAAGTCCAATTACCGGACCAATTAAACCGCCCGGAATACCCAAACCAATAGCAAACAATGTGGCAAGTAGTTTAGCGATTAAAATGGTAGTAAGCAGCTTTACGTTATCAGGCGATTCAACCGCGATAGTAATCGCACTCATACCAGAACCCATAGCATGAGGCACCGCGTAAGCTATTAAACTGGCAATACAGCCTGCGATTAGTAAACGAGGAAACATACTTAAAGGTTTAAATGTTTTAATAATTAGCATTAAATTTTGATTAAAGCTAAATGCTATAGCGCCCAGCGCCATACCGCATAATATTAAATACGGGTAATGCCAACCACTTAATGGCGCTATTGTAATGAGTGCAAGTTCAGAGCCTTCACCAAAAACAAACTGCGTAGCGAGTGCACCAGTAACAGCAGCAAGCATGATTGGCACAAATATGTGTACTTTATATTCTCGAAGTACCACTTCCATTACAAAAATAACGGCTGCAAGTGGGGTATTAAACGAAGCGGCTATACCTGCTGCAACGCCGCAACCACTTAAAGTACGCATGGCGTTATGCGGTAAATGTAGTTTATCCGCTAAAATACTCGCACCTGTTGCGCCCATATGTACGGAAGGCCCTTCTCGGCCAACCGAAAAACCGCTAATGAGTGCAAGTGCGCCACCAACAAATTGATTAACCGTATTGTATAAAGGCATTTGCCCGTAATGGCGTTTAATACGATGAATAACAAAAGGAATGCCTAAACGGTAATGTTTAAAGCCAGTAAATGCAGCAAAGCACGCAATTAAAAATGCGGCTATTAATGGCATTAAAACGCGTTCAAGAGTGGGTAGGGTAGTAAAGTCGTCAGGTGTTTCCAAAAATAAGCTTTGAAAAAACAAAATAGTTAAGCGAAATAAAATAATAAAAAATGCAGCAATTAATCCGGCAACTACGCCTAATAAGCATAATTGTACAGATGTTTTAGGTTTTGCCAGTCGACGCCTGAGTTGCTCAAGCCACATGCATTATTTCCTCGCCGCATTTTTCAGCAGCATTTTAGCAAAAGAGTTTAGTTAAGTCCTTGTGATTTTGAATTTTTCGTAACTTATATTAACAATTTGCAGTAAAGATTAAGACCTATTTTTTATAACTAAAATTTTTAATGAATTTATAGTTTACAAGGGTCGCTTTTAGTTTGCTTAAGTATTATTTTAGTGAGCTAATGTTTAGCCACTTTTTTACTAATTTATAGGTATAACTTAGAGTAAAGAGTTGTTTTACTATACTTGATTAAAACACTCGGGTATTAGATAATCACGCCATTGCGATATTGAGGGTTTTAAAATGTCTGAAGAATTACCAATTAAGTTCAGCGATGCAGCTGCTGTTCGCGTTAAACAGTTAATCGACGAAGAAGAAAATCCAGATTTAAAACTGCGTGTTTATGTAACAGGTGGTGGTTGTTCTGGTTTTCAATATGGTTTTACTTTTGATGAAAAAGCGAATCCTGGCGATTTAGAAATTGTAAAAAATGGTGTAACACTCGTTATCGATCCAATGAGCATTCAATATTTGGTTGACGGTGAAGTTGATTACACTGAAGGATTAGAAGGCGCACGCTTTTTTGTATCTAATCCTAATGCAACAACAACCTGTGGTTGTGGTGCAAGCTTTAGCGTTTAACAGCCAAACGCTAAATAGAATGAAGCCGCTTTTGCGGCTTTTTTAATGCCTACAAATCGGTTGGGGCATATTCGGTTATTTGCATTATCAATACAAAAAAGCCAAGTACAAAAGCAGAAAACGCTAAAATGTATATGAAGCCTTTTTTGCCTTGCTTAATTGGTACGCCGTTGTGGCGCAAAAAAAAGTACCAACCAAAGCACAACACAATCGGTAATAAAAAAAGAAGTCTGAACATTATTCGGCCTTTTTGGTGCTAATTATTGCTTAATCATAAACATGTGACGATAAATTGGAACAACATTGTTATAAAAATTCATTTAAATATTTTATAACTAGAAATTAATTTATTAATACTTTTTGAGTACTTAGGTCAATATTCAGCGTTTATAAATATTCACTCGTGTTCATATTTGTACCGAGTATGTAATTAGTTATTTAACCAAAGTGTTAATAGTATATAATGTATCCAAGAATGAGACGGGCAAAATTTCATTCTCAATAAAAACAAATCTTTACCACATTATTAGCGTAGTTTTTTAGCTATATTGGTGGAGTGAGTAGCAACACATGCTTTGTTAAGCAATAGCTTGCTATTGAAAATATGGTATGACTGCTTACTTGCCTACAGCTATTGATAGAGACTACTGCTTTAATAGGTACGTCAAATCATCTAGTAGGAGATGTAAAATGATGGGCAAAACAGTTTCTTCTGAAGAAAATGCAAAGCTAACAAAGTGGCTTAAAAGTAAGCGCCACGAAAAGGGTCATACAATGCGAAGCCTAGCACAAGTGCTGGGAACGCCTCATTCGTTTATCGGCAAGATTGAAAATCAAGAACGCCGTTTAGATGTGATTGAGTTTGTTCGTTATTGTACAGCTCTAGAAGTTGATCCACATGAAGCACTTAGCTTGCTAAAAGTAGATTAACTCAAACATTGCTTAGTACACTTTAAGGGGCACTTGATAGTGCTAAGCAATATGTTAATGCAGGGATGCATTAAATATTTTTATGATAATTTTTCTCAAGCTCATATAATTTATGCCTAATCAGGTATAAAAATATCAGCGAAGGTATAACCATCAAGGCTGTTAAAACAAAGAACAGCGACCAATTTCCCATTAACCAATCATCAATTACTACACCACTGTAGCTCGAAAGTAACGTTCGTCCTAAATTCCCTAATGACGCCAGTAATGCATAGTGTGTTGCACTAAATGCTCTATCGCATAACATCGATATAAAGGCCACCATAGCGACCAGCGACCATGCTTGCGTAAACCCATCAATAACAATAGCAAAGGCATACAGTCTTAAATCAGGGCCAACTAAAGCAATCCACGAAAAGGCTAAGTTTGAGGCCGCCATCGCAATGCCACTGACAAATAAACCCTTAACAATGCCATATTTTTGATTAAATAAACTGCCAACAAAGGTGAATATGATTGTAAGTACGGCAGTACCTACCTTTGAAAATGTAGCTATATCGCTATTGCTAAAACCAATTTCTTTATAAAAAACAATCGACATTCGCCCTAAAAACGCTTCGCCTATTTTAAATAAGAAAATAAACGCAAGTAATGCCAGTGCCGTTTTAACACCATTTTTAGTAAAAAAAGCTCTAAAGGGATCAATAACGGTTACCGCGAGCCACGCAACAGTTTTTGTAAGAGGGGTTTGTTTTGTAGAGGACAGTTTTTCAAGGTACACACGTTCAAGCTCGGCATGTACCGCTTCTCTATTTGATTCAGGTTCTTTTGCAAACAATGCTCCACTCATTAGCAGCAGCATTACAGCAGCTAAAAAGTAATAAATTTGTGGCCAGTCGAGCGAGGGGATATCAGCCATATAAAATGGAATTGCACCTAAAAGCGCATAACCTGTCCACCAACCAGATGTTGCCATAGCGGCTGCCGCTGTTGCTTTGTGAGATTCGTTTGCTTTAAGTGTATCTATTCTGAATGCATCAATAGCAATGTCTTGCGTTGCAGAAGCAATGGCGATTAACAAACAAATCGCAGCAACAATTGCTAAATTAGCTTTTAAATCAAGCCCAGCTAATAATAAGGTGCCAATAAAAATAAAGCTCTGGCACAATAGTATCCAGCTGCGACGTTGGCCTAGCCATTTATATAAAATAGGGAGTTTTGTACGGTCAATGAGCGGTGACCATAAAAAATTGATACTGTAAGCGCCAAATACAATGCCGAATAGGCCAATCATGCTGCGGCTTAGGCCTTCATCCTTTAGCCAAGCCGACATAACAGAGCCAATTAATACCCACGGAAAGCCGCTACTCATACCAAATATAAAAATATGGATTAAGCGTTTGTCTTTAAAGTAAGAAAAATATTCGCTAATAGAGAGAGATTTGCTCATAGGGCCTTCATTGGCTTTGATGCAGAGCAGCTAAGCTGCTCTTAAATAAATTACAGTGGAACTTGTTCAAGCATTTTAATATTTAAGATGATCACCGGTTTTTTAGGAACAAAATCGTAACCAATCTTTTCATTAAACCCTGTTTCAACAGCCATGATCTTATCAAGGGTATCGTAGCCATCCATTACATTACCAAATACAGCGAATCCCCAATCTTTACCTGGGTTTAAGTGATCGTTGTTATCCATATTAAAAAAGAATTGGCGTGTTCCTGAGTGCGGTTCACGGTCTTGATACGCCATAGCAATGCTGTACATATCATTTTTTAAACCATTGCCACTTTCATTAAAAATAGGATCGTTTTCGTGTAAGCCGTCGTAATCTTTATCGTAACCACCACCTTGAATAACAAAGTCGCGGTCGTTTTCTACATCGCGCTCAATACGATGAAAAACACTGCCTTGATAGCTCTTATCTGACACGTAAGTTAAAAAGTTATTGACCGTAATGGGTGCTTTTGAACGGTCCAGTTCAACAACAATACTGCCCATCGTCGTTACGATTTCGACGCGTGGAAAAATATTGTCTTTTTGCACAAAGCGGCCTTCTTGGGCTGCCAAGCTACTTACACTAAAAAATAGGCCTAAGCAGATTAAAAAAAGTCGTTTCATAGTTAACCTTCTAAAAATTCTATTAATTCAGGGTCAGATACAATGCGGGTAATAATTTGCTCAGTCAACTTATTGAGCTGACCTTCTATTTTTACTCGCTCGTGACTAAACGGACCTTCTAAATTAGCACTGCCTCTATACACTTTACTAAAATTACTTGAGGCGCGAATAACGCGCACGCCAAGCTCTATATGGGCTTCGCTGGTATGGCTCACAAGTTTTTCGGTCACAACAGCCTGCAGTGCATGAATATCTACTTCAAAGCGAACAGCTGCCAAGTTAGAAATGCTGGCACCATTGCGGCTAAGGGCGCTGTCTAAAACACTTTTAACTGATTCAGTAAGACCTTGGCTTGCAAAGGTTTTAGTTTTGTCTGATTCAATAAGTTTAAGTGTTGACGAATCGCCACGTAAATCAATTACACTGGTGCTTAAGCTACTATTTATAGTGCTTATTTGACCACTTTTATAAACAGGATTGAGTATTACTTGGCTAGGCTGATTCGCACAGCCACCAAGTATTAGTAATACACAACACCCAATTATAATGTTTGTTAATTTCATTTATAGCATTCCACTATTTTTAGTTGCACTTAGAACGACAAACTTTTTGTTTGAGCCTAACAACTTACAGTTTCCGAACATACGGTTTAATTTATCGTGATAATCTAAATGACGATTACCAATAATACGCAGCTCGCCGCCTTCTTTTAAAGTATCTTTTGCTTGTTTAAACATTTGCCAAGCAATGTGATCGGTAACAGCTTGAGCTTGGTGAAATGGAGGATTACAAAGCACCATATCCACACTGTCTCTTTCAAAGCCTGTTAAACAATCGTTTTCGATGAACTCACAGTTATCAAACCTATCGCCTAGGTTAATTTCTACATTTAACCGAGCCGATTCTACTGCCATGTAAGACTCATCAACAAAGGTAACTGATGCATTAGGGCAACGAGCAAGCGTCATTAATCCAACAACACCGTTACCGCAGCCTAAATCAATAATGCTTTTAGCTTTTGGCGTTTCTGGTAAGTAGTTAAAAAAGAAGCGCGCACCAATATCCAACGAATCACGCGAAAACACATTTGCATGATTTGTTATATTAAACTCAGTACCTTCAAGTTCCCATGTTATAGGGAAGTCTGCTGCTTTATATCCGCCTTTAGCTGTGCTTAATATAAGGCGAGACTTTTTAACTGCTAGGCTTGTTGTTGTTTCACCAATAAATTGCTCAAATGATTTTATTGTTGAATTATGAATTTCTTTTGTTTTACCTGCGGCAATTACTGGCGTACCAGGTGCAAGTACTTCACTGAGTTCACTTAATTGGAACTGTAAAAAACCTACATTACGAGGGATTTTAATAAGTACTAAATCTACATCCTCTGGTAATGCCGACAAACTATCTACTTGCGTAAACTCTGCTGTAGGTAGCTTGTTTTCTTGTAAGTTATAAGCCGCAGCTTGGTGGCTAATATAAGAATCATTAACTGAACAAACCGTTAACTTATTAAAATAACAAGCAAGTGCACCAAAGCTATCGTTTAAAATAAGCAATGAGCGACAATCTGGGTGATGTTCGTTAACATAATTGATAAGGTACTCATCTGCCGAATCCCACGCTTGTAAGCTGCGGTTTTTTTGATCCAATGGAAAGCGTTCAAGAGTAAAGGTTTTATCGCCTAGCTGGGCTTGCGTCGTCATAATGGTTCGTTGATCAGTAATCTAATGTAGGTAAATTCTAACATGCAACGGCAAAACGCCAACCCCCAACAGTTACCAAATGGCTTTTCTTATCAAAGTAGGGCACTTAGTGCACAAAAAAGCCTCGATCTATTTTATTATTTGCAAAAAAACCTACGTTGGCAGCAACCCGATGTAACCGTTTATGGCAAAACGGGGCCTATTCCTCGGCTGCAATGTTTCATGAGCGATTTAAATATTGAATACGGCTATTCAAGTAGTAAGCAAATAGTAGAACCATGGGATGAATTGTTACTCAATATGCGAAAGCGTTTAGAAGCACATTTAAACCAGCCTCTAAACTCATTGCTCGTTAATTATTACCGAGATGGTAATGATACGATGGGATGGCACAGTGATGATGAAATAGAGCTTGGTGATAAACCAACAATTGTATGTGTCTCTCTAGGAGCTGATCGGGTTTTAAAGTTAAAGCACAAGGCGAGCAATAAAGTAACCGACTTAAAATTACAAAGTGGCAGCTGTTTAATAATGAATGGACATAGCCAACGAGATTATCAACATGCAATACCTAAGCAAACCACGCTTGCGCATCCGCGAATAAGTTTAACTTACCGATTTATAAAGCACATTAAGCAAAAGCAATTTAGTTAGCCAATCACTGCGTTAAATTGTTATAGTAAGTGTATAAATTAGCTAATTAAAACGGTCTTTTTATGTCAATGCAGCAACAGATCCAAGAAAAAATAAGCAACGCCA
The DNA here is from genome assembly GCF_030408075.1 of Pseudoalteromonas sp. APC 3358. NCBI lineage: Bacteria > Pseudomonadati > Pseudomonadota > Gammaproteobacteria > Alteromonadales > Pseudoalteromonadaceae > Pseudoalteromonas > Pseudoalteromonas sp. APC 3358. The sequence continues at coordinate 361,524 of NZ_JASDCE010000003.1, read as the reverse complement.
TTGCGTGTAAACATTTAAACGTGATTAACGAAAGCCATATGCACAGTGCTGGCACTGAATCACACTTTAAAGTAGTAGTGGTTAGCGAAGGTTTTGCGGGTAAGCGTTTATTACAACGTCATCGCGAAATTAATGAAATTTTAAAAGATGAGTTAGCAAATCATATTCATGCACTCGCTATTCATACATATACACCCGATGAGTATGCAGAGCAGGGCGGTGAAGCGCCTGATTCACCTAATTGTATGGGTGGCTCTAAAATTAGCTAAGTAATGTTTTAGAGTATTTGATGAATGTTTAACTGATCAGATCAGTGTTTTTAGTATTAGCCTTTAAACTAGCGCTAATTTTTATTGTAAAAGATATAGGATGATCAATGGTCATTAAGCCTAAAATTCGTGGATTTATCTGCACAAACGCACACCCAGCTGGTTGTGCGGAGCATGTTCAAGAACAAATTAACTATGTAAAACAACAAGGCGCATTAAAAAGTGCACCAAAAAATGTATTAGTTATTGGCGCATCAACAGGCTACGGCTTGGCATCGCGCATTACAGCTGCATTTGGTGGTGGTGCTAAAACATTAGGTATTTTCTTTGAAAAAGAAGGTACAGATCGTAAGACAGGTTCTGCTGGTTGGTACAATACTGCTGCTTTTCAAGATGCAGCGGACGAAGCCGGCCTTTGGTCTAAAAATATTAATGGCGATGCGTTTTCTAACGAAATCAAGCAAAAAGCAATCGACACCATTAAAGCAGATTTAGGTAAAATAGATTGTATTATTTACAGCCTAGCGTCTCCGCGTCGTACTGATCCAAATACCGGCGAAGTGTTCTCATCTACACTTAAGCCAATCGGAAATGCTGTTACAACAAAAAACTTAAATACATCAAAGCGTGAAATTGATGAAATTACTGTTGAAGCTGCAAATCAAGACGATATCGACAACACCATTAAAGTAATGGGTGGTGAAGACTGGGAAATGTGGATTGACGCATTAAAAGAAGCCGGTGTACTTGCCGATAACTTTAAAACCACAGCGTACACTTATATTGGTAAAGAGCTAACATGGCCAATATACGGACACGCTACTATTGGTAAAGCTAAAGAAGACTTAGACCGTGCAACGGCTGCAATTAAAGAATCAACAAAAGATTTAAATGGTGAAGCATATGTTTCGTCACTTAATGCCGTTGTAACGCAAGCAAGTTCTGCTATTCCTATTATGCCGTTATATATTTCTGCTTTATTTAAAGTTATGAAAGCGGATGGCACATACGAGGGCACCATTGAGCAAATTCACGCATTATTTAGTGAAAACTTATACAATGAATCACCGCGTTTTGACGACGGTGGACATTTATTCCAAAACTATAAAGAGCTAGAGGACGATGTGCAAGCACGCGTTCAAGCTGTATGGGATAGTGTTGATACAAGCAGCATTGATGAGCTAACAGACTATGTTGGTTACCATAATGAGTTTTTACGCTTATTTGGTTTTGGTATAGACGGTGTTGACTACGATCAAGACATAGATTCAGTTAAGCCAATAGCTAATATGATTGACTAACAGAACTTAGGGCCTGTTTATCTTTCGAGGTTAAATTTGCAGCAGTCTGTTTGGTATTTAGGCAAGGCAGAGCCTATGTAGTGTGGTTATTCCCCATAAATGGGCGATAACGTAGCATTAATGCCAAACAGGCGCTGCCCAAAGGGTTCTGCCTAGGGGCTATTTACTCTTTGTTGCTCGGTTTTTACTTAGCCCACTAGGTTACAAACCTCACGCCGCGATTAAATAGCCCCTAGATTGAACAAATTTTAATCCTGAAAGGTCAACAGGCCCTAGTTATAAAAAGCCGCAATAGCGGCTTTTTTTGTGTGACGTAACTTGTTTAATTTACGATGAAATCAGGAACGATAATTGCTTAGGCTACCACTTTGGTCTAACTTGATTTTTATTAAAGTCACTTAACAAAACTAAATAAGTGTTTCTGTCGTATAATTTTCATAAATACACTCGCATAGTCATCTAAAATAATGTTAAAATCTCGGCAATATGTGATGAGTTTTACTACGTTGCTTGTTTGATATATCTAGCAAGCTGCTCTTTTGTACCTTGATATAACTTGGAATAATTCAAATGGCGACGTGGTTGATACGATTTTTCAGTTTCTTTCCTTTAATGTAGTGCAAGTGCGTATGATCAATATAAAAAAAGGTCTGGATTTACCCATAGAGGGCTCGCCACAGCAAGTTATACATGACGGTTCTACTGTCAAACGTGTAGCTGTGCTTGGTGAAGAGTTTATCGGTATGCGTCCAACCATGCATGTTCGTGTGGATGACCAAGTCAAAAAAGGCCAGGTACTTTTTGAAGATAAAAAGAACCCAGGCGTCCTATTTACTGCTCCAGCTTCTGGCACAGTAAAAGAAATAAATCGTGGTGCTAAACGTGTGCTGCAATCTGTTGTTATTGAAGTTAGCGGCAGTGAGCAAATCACCTTTGACTCTTTCAATGCAGACGAGCTTGCGAGCTTAGAGCGTGAAAAAGCCAAAGAAGTACTTATCCAGTCTGGTCAATGGACAGCACTTCGTGTTCGCCCATTCAGTAAAGTAGCGGCTGTGGATGCAAATCCTAGTTCTATTTTTGTGACCGCAACTGACACAAACCCATTAGCTGCAGATCCTGCAGTGATAATTGCCGAAAATGCGCAAGCATTTGAAGCGGGTCTTGCTGTTATTTCGCGTTTGACCGATGGCAAAGTATTTGTGTGTAAAAAAGCTGGTAGCCAAGTTCCTAGCTCATCTATAGCTCAAGTAGAAGTACATGAGTTTGGTGGTGTGCATCCGGCTGGCCTCGTTGGCACTCATATCCATCATCTTGATGCAGTTTCTGTTAGCAAACAAGTTTGGCATATTGGTTACCAAGACGTTATTGCGTATGGTCACCTATTCCTTACTGGTGAAATTTACACAGATCGTGTTATTTCGCTTGCAGGTCCTCGCGTTAAAAACCCACGTTTAGTGAAAACACAATTAGGTGCTTCATTGGATGATTTAGTGGCTGGTGAGCTAGAAGACGGAGATAACCGCGTTATTTCTGGTTCTGTTCTATCAGGTTCTATTTCAAACGGTGTTCATGCATTCTTAGGTCGTTACCACGTTCAAGTATCTGTTTTACTTGAGGGTCGCGAAAAAGAATTGTTTGGCTGGATTGCACCAGGTAGTGATAAATTCTCTGTAACGCGTACATTCCTTTCTCACCTTGCGCCGAGTCGTTTATTTAAAATGACAACGTCAACAGGTGGTTCAAAACGTGCCATGGTACCAATTGGTAGCTACGAGCGCGTAATGCCGCTAGATATTTTGCCTACTCTATTATTACGTGACTTAATTGCACGCGATTTAGACAGTGCAATTTCATTGGGCGCGCTTGAACTTGATGAAGAAGATTTAGCGTTATGTACCTTCGTTTGTCCAGGCAAATACGAGTATGGTTCTATCCTACGCGATTGCTTAACTACGATCGAGAAGGAAGGCTAGAGAGATGGGTTTAAAAAAATATCTAGAAGATATCGAGCCGAATTTTGAAGCCGGTGGTAAATATGAGAAGTTTTATGCACTGTATGAAGCAGCTGCAACTATTTTTTATACACCAGGCTACGTAAATAAAGGCGCGACACACGTACGCGATAATATCGACCTAAAACGCATGATGATTTTAGTGTGGATGGCGACGTTCCCAGCTATGTTTTTTGGTATGTTCAATATCGGTCATCAGGCCGCAGGTGCTTTAGCACAAGGTTTTGAACTAGGAAACACGTGGCAAGTTGGTTTGTTCCAGTTATTCGGTGGTGAATTAACCGCTGATGCAGGCTGGGGCGCTAAGATGTTCTATGGAGCATGTTTCTTCCTACCTATCTACGCGGTAACATTTGCAGTAGGTGGTTTTTGGGAAGTAATATTTGCTTCTGTGCGTAAGCATGAAATTAACGAAGGTTTCTTCGTTACTTCAGTATTATTCGCACTTATTTTGCCTGCAACGATCCCTTTATGGCAAGTTGCGTTAGGTATTACGTTTGGTGTAGTAATCGCTAAAGAAATCTTTGGTGGTACTGGCCGTAACTTCTTAAACCCTGCTTTAGCCGGTCGTGCGTTCTTATTCTTCGCATACCCAGCTCAAATCTCGGGTGACACAGTATGGACAGCAGTAGATTCTTTCTCTGGTGCAACTATGCTAGGCCAAGCTTTCATCGGGCAACTAGACTTTGCAAACATGGAATTATGGAGGAATGCGTTTTACGGTTTCATTCAAGGTTCTGTAGGTGAAACATCTACACTTGCATTGTTAGTAGGTGGTTTGTTCTTAATTTACGTTCGTATCGCTTCTTGGCGCATCGTACTAGGTGTATTCCTAGGTATGGTAGCAACTGCGTTTTTACTAAATGCTGTTGGCTCAGAAACTAACCCTGTATTTGCAATGCCTTGGTATTGGCATTTAGTACTAGGTGGCTTTGCGTTTGGTATGTTCTTTATGGCTACTGACCCTGTATCAGCTGCATTTACTGACAAAGGTAAATTGGCATATGGTCTATTAATTGGCTTTATGGTGGTTATGATACGTGTTGTGAATCCTGCTTTCCCAGAAGGTATGATGCTAGCAATCTTATTTGCTAACTTATTCGCTCCACTGTTCGATCACTTTGTAGTGCAGGCTAATATTAAGCGGAGGTTGGCACGTAATGTCTAGTAATAACGAATCAATCGGTAAAACGTTATCAGTTGTTGTAGCACTATGTTTAGTGTGTGCAATCATTGTATCGTTTGCTTCTGTACAGCTTCGTCCTTTACAGCAAGCTAATAAAAACAAAGATATTCAAAGCAATATCTTGGCTGCTGCGGGTATCGATAAAGTTGAAAATGTTTTAGAAACATTTGATGCAAAAATCGAAGCGCGCGTTGTAAACATGACTACAGGTGAGTTTGTAGATACAGACCCAACAATTTTTGATTTTGAAAAAAGCAAATATGATGCAGCGCTAAGTGTTTCTCTTCAAGAGAAAGGCGTTAAAGATATTGCTGGTATTCAACGTGTGACTAAAGAGTCGCCGGTGTATATCTCTAAAAAAGAAGATGGCTCAGTTGATGCAATTATTCTTCCTATCCAAGGCTACGGCTTATGGGGCTTAATGTACGGTTTTATCTCGCTTGAAAGCGACGCTGAAACAGTTAAGAGCATTATCTTTTACAAGCATAATGAAACCCCAGGTCTAGGTGGCGAAATCCAAAATCCACAGTGGACTGCTACATGGGAAGGTAAAGAACTTCCAATTCAAATTGTTAAAGGTACTGCGGGCAATGATGAGCATAAGATCGATGGTCTTTCAGGTGCTACATTAACGTCTAACGGTGTTGATCATGCAGTTGACTTTTGGACTGGCGAAAATGGCTTTGGCCCTTTCCTTGCGAAAGTACGTAAAGGAGCATTGAAATAATGGCTGATACTAAAGAAATGAAGGCGGTCCTATTTGGTCCGGTTTTAGCTAACAACCCAATCGCACTACAAGTACTTGGTATTTGTTCTGCGCTAGCGGTAACGTCTAGCTTAAAAAATGCGTTAATCATGTCAATCGCATTGACATTAGTAACTGCATTTTCGAGCTTCTTTATCTCGCTTATTCGTAACCAGATCCCATCATCTGTTCGTATCATCGTACAAATGACAATTATTGCATCGTTGGTAATCGTTGTTGACCAAGTATTACAGGCATTCTCTTACGCTACGGCAAAAGAGCTTTCTGTATTCGTTGGTCTAATTATTACTAACTGTATTGTAATGGGTCGTGCTGAAGCATATGCGATGAAGTCGCCACCAATTATGTCTTTCCTTGACGGTATTGGTAATGGCTTAGGTTACTCTGTAGTACTACTTACTGTTGGTTTCATTCGTGAGCTATTCGGTAAGGGTTCACTATTCGGTGTTGATATTATCCCATTAGTACAAGATGGCGGTTGGTATCAGCCTATGGGTCTATTGATCTTACCACCGAGTGCATTCTTCATCATTGGTTTATTCATATGGGTACTTCGTACTTATAAGAAAGACCAAGTAGAAGCTAAAGCGTAAGGGGCAAATAGTGGAACATTATATTAGTTTATTTGTAAAAGCCGTTTTTATTGAGAACTTAGCGTTGTCATTCTTCTTAGGCATGTGTACTTTTTTAGCAGTATCTAAAAAAGTAACTACATCAATTGGCCTAGGTATAGCGGTTATAGTTGTATTGGGTATTTCTGTACCTGTTAACAACTTGGTTTACCATGCGGTACTTGCACCAGGTTCACTTACTTGGTTAGGTTATCCAGATGCGGATCTTAGCTTTTTACGTTTCTTAACTTTCATTGGTGTTATTGCAGCACTTGTGCAAATTCTTGAAATGGCATTAGATAAGTTTTTCCCTGCACTATACAACGCATTAGGTATCTTCTTGCCACTTATCACAGTTAACTGTGCAATATTTGGTGCGGTATCTTTCATGGTTGAGCGTAACTATGACTTCGGCGAGTCTGTTGTCTATGGTATTGGCGCTGGTGTTGGTTGGGCGCTTGCAATTACATTACTTGCAGGTATCCGTGAGAAACTGAAATATTCAGACGTACCAGATGGCTTACGTGGTTTAGGTATTACCTTCATCACTGTTGGTTTAATGGGACTTGGCTTTATGTCATTCTCTGGTATTTCACTGTAAAGGGTAGCGAGGATAAATCATGGATTATCAGATTTTCTTAGGCGTTGGTGTTTTTATCGCTATCGTTGTACTACTAGTTTTAGTGATCATTGGTGCTAAATCTCAGTTAGTTGCAAGCGGTGACATCATCATCGGTATTAATGGCGATAAAGACAAAGCCATTACTACATCAGCAGGTAATAAGCTTTTAAGTGCATTATCTGAGTCAGGTATATTTGTATCATCTGCTTGTGGTGGCGGTGGCTCTTGTGGTCAATGTCGTGTACACATTAAAGAAGGTGGTGGTGATATCCTGCCAACTGAGCTTGATCACATTTCTAAAGGTGAAGCCCGTGAAGGCTGTCGTTTAGCGTGTCAGGTAAATGTTAAAAACGACATGGAAATTGAGCTTGAAGAGTCAATTTTCGGTGTTAAAAAATGGGACTGTGAAGTTATCTCTAACGATAACAAAGCAACCTTCATTAAAGAACTTAAACTGCAAATCCCTGGTGATGAGTCAGTGCCTTTCCGTGCGGGTGGTTACATCCAAATCGAAGCGCCACCTCACCATGTTAAATATGCAGATTTCGATGTTCCTGAAGAATATCGCGGCGACTGGAATCATTTTGGTTTCTTCGACCTGGAGTCAAAAGTAGACGAAGAAACAATTCGTGCATACTCAATGGCTAACTACCCAGAAGAAGAAGGCATCATTATGCTTAACGTGCGTATTGCTGCTCCGCCTCCAAGAAACCTAAGCTTGCCATGTGGTAAAATGTCTTCGTACATTTGGTCACTTACAAAAGGCGACAAGGTAACTATTTCAGGTCCATTTGGTGAGTTCTTTGCTAAAGACACAGATGCAGAAATGATCTTTGTTGGCGGTGGTGCTGGTATGGCGCCAATGCGTTCACATATCTTTGACCAACTTAAACGTTTGAACTCTAAACGTAAGATGAGCTTTTGGTATGGTGCACGTTCTGAACGTGAAATGTTCTACGTAGAAGATTTTGACGGCCTAGCCGCTGAAAATCCTAATTTCGTATGGCATACAGCACTTTCAGATCCACAACCTGAAGATAACTGGGAAGGCTATACTGGCTTTATCCATAACGTGTTATTTGAGAACTATCTTAAAGATCACGAAGCGCCGGAAGATTGTGAGTACTACATGTGTGGTCCTCCAATGATGAACGCGGCAGTTATTACTATGCTTAAAGATTTAGGTGTTGAAGACGAAAATATCTTACTAGATGACTTCGGTGGCTAACACTAATACCAAAACAGTTTAGTTTTGGTTAAAATACCAGCCTCGTAGCACTTGTGTTACGAGGCTTTTTTTATTCTTTAATTTTATCAATCTATTAAGTAGAGCTGTTATGAATCGAGTAAGTACTTCACAAGGCATAATGGCCTTTTTACTAATCACACTGACCTTATTACTGTCTGGGTGTGGTGAAAAACCAGAGTCGAGGGAAACCTTTTTAGAAGGTAAGACTATGGGCACCACTTATCATATTAAATATTACGATGAGCAGGGCCAGCTATCAGCTTCACAATTACAGCTGCAAATAGACGCTGTTTTAAAAGATGTGAATCAGTCTATGTCTACTTACATAGAAGACTCTGAAATAAATACATTTAACAGATTACCAGCAAATCAAGTTATGCCAATTAGCGAAGATTTTAGGGCTGTTATCAGCGAGTCTATTCGCTTAGGCGAATCAACTAAAACACTCGATGTAACTATGGGGCCTTTAATTGATTTATGGGGCTTTGGTCCTGATAAAAAACCAACCAATCGCCCAAGTGATGAAGAGCTTGCAACTATGGTCGAAAAAATAGGTATTGATAAACTTATTTTAGATGAGCAAGGACTGTCTAAAACAGTTAATGGGTTAGAGCTTTCGTTTTCGGCAACGGCTAAAGGCTATGGTATTGATAAAGTAGCGCAGTTATTAGAAAGCCATAGTATTACCAATTACATGGTTGAGATTGGTGGAGAGCTGCGTATAGCAGGTGAAAAGCCAAATAATCAGGATTGGAAAATTGCGATTGAGCAACCAGATGCGCAACCTGGAGAGCGAAAGGTACACCGTGTTTTATCGCCAGGTACAAACGGTATTGCTACGTCAGGTGATTACCGTATTTTTTATAAAATGGATGGCGAGATCTATACTCATTTAATTGATCCCGTGACCGGCATGCCTATTAAGCACGACTTAGTGTCGGTAACTGTGCTTCATCCAAGCGCTATGACGGCAGATGGTTTAGCGACTGCACTTACTGTGATGGGTATGGAAAAAGCGCAAGCATACGCTCAGCAGCACGATTTACCGGTATACTTAATAGGTAAATCAAATAAGGGTTTAGTTACTTATTCAAGCCCTGCATTTAAACCTTATTTGTAGTATGGTGCTGGCTTGTTTATTTTCGCGTTATTTGGGTATATAATAGCAGTCGCTCAAAAATGTTTGAGTTTAATTAATTGCTGATCAATAGGGGCTAAGCAATGTCACTTTTTCTTCTTACTTTTGGCTTACTAATTTTGATAGTTTCGGCTATGGCCGTTGGTATGATCGTGCAAAAAAAATCTATGGCAAGCAGCTGTGGTGGTTTAGGTTCGGTTGGTATTGATAAAGCCTGTGATTGCGATGATCCATGTGATAAACGCAAAAACCGTTTAGCAAAAGAGCAAGCCTGGAAAGAAAACCAAATTATTTAAGCCCGCCTTAAATATTAAAAAGCGCTTTATAGCGCTTTTTTTGTGTCTGTAAAACTGCTTAACTCGATAGCTTCTAAAGTAATCCAATCTTAATGTATTAGACAAACGTCTATAGTTTAGTTTTTTTCACCTATTAGGTTTATTTTTCTCGTTTGTCAAATTGGAGCTAACACTCTAAAGTTTAACCATAGACACAGAGCAAGGCTCTAGTCATAAGCTTGAGGCAAGTTAGCCTCGCTTAAAAGAATCTTTATATTGTGTGTGAAGATGTTGTCAGTGTGAAAGGCAACTCAAGTTCGGTGGATTCACTTCCATAAAGAACGAGTTTGAGTTGTTTTTATTTCCTTTCAATGCCACGTAATGTAAGCCATGAATCTTTATATTGTGTGTGAAGATGTTGTCAGTGTGAAAGGCGGCTCAATTTCGGTGGTGACTGAATTTGAGCTGTTTTTATTTCCTTGCAATTGCCACGCAGTGTAAACCAAGAATCTTTATATTGTGTGTGAAGATGTTGTCAGTGTGAAAGGCAACTCAAATCCGGTGGATTCACTTCCATAAAGAACGAGTTTGAGTTGTTTTTATTTCCTTTCAATGCCACGTAATGTAAACCAAAAATCTTTATATTGTGTGTGAAGATGTTGTCAGTGTGAAAGGCGGCTCAATTTCGGTGGTGACTGAATTTGAGCTGTTTTTATTTGTGCCACACAATTATTATTCCTTCCAAAAAAACCTATAGTTTTATTAAATATTCTGCTTTAAATCATTTTTAATTCAAGCCAACTCAATGTTTTTTATATTGTTATTTTTTATTAACAAAATAGCTTCGAAAGCTTAACCCAAATTAATTGATTTTTAGTTGAACAGAAAATTCTCTTTGTTATACTCACGTTCGAACTTTCAGTAAGTTTTGAAAGTTTGATTGATACGGATCAATTTTCGCTAGGTAAATATGTGCTAGCTGGATTTGATTGTATTTAGCACCTGGTTTTAGGGCTTACAACAGCAATGTTTTTTAAATTTTTCCATTGCAAACTGTATTCCTCTAATTTTGTTATAGTCATTTTAGTAGGTTAATGTTTTTGAACACACTTTCTTTGCATCATACAAATACGGATCTTGCCTCTGGCGAGCCGCAGACGTGTGAGCGCTTGAATAAAGCAGGCAAGGGCGTGTGTGTAGCTATAACTTTATTAGTGTTTAATACTGTAATGTTGCTAAGCGGTGCACTAGAGGATGCCTTCAAGCTTGAAGCGCTATTAAGTGATGGGTTTATTGTAGAGCCGCTGTTACTTACTATTGTGCAATTTTTAGCTCATCCGATCATATCAAGTCAGTTACTTATTGGCCTTTGCTGGCTATTGTTCCATATTTTTCCAGCGCGTCGTGCTGGAATTATCCTCCGTAAAGCAGCCTTTGCTTTTAGCGAGGCTAAAGTTCTTCAGCCAGTGCAAGTTGCACACGGTTGTCGTGCTCCACCTAGCTTTACAGGTTGTCTGTAAGGCTGCATTTTGTTGCTGGTTTTAATTATTTGTTCTTGCTGTAAATAATTAAGGTTAGCTAAAACAAAGTAGCTCAGTGTTTTTTAAACACATTTCAGCCAACCACCACTCACCCAAGTTAACTTTTATTACGTTATATAAATGCGTTTAGAAAGCTGGGTTTGTTGCTAGGTCATTATTGGCATGAGCTTTAGGTTTTGAATAGCCCCCTTATTTTTTATAATTTAATTCCAGTTAACTTGGGTTTTTACCGAAAAATCGTTGCTTTGTTTTTTATTTAAAGCAGCAAATTAGAACTTTTAGGTTTGTAGGATACTCCCTTGTTAATTCGTAACCTTTGTAATATTGCTTTAGCTAGTACAGTGCTGGCGTTGTCAGGCTGTAAAGGCGGGATACTCGATCCAAAAGGGCAGATAGGCATAGATGAGAAAAATTTAATCATCATCGCAACCGTGCTTATGTTGCTTGTAGTAGTTCCCGTTATTGTGATGACTTTGTATTTCGCATGGAAATATAGAGACACGCAAACTCATGAAATTTACGCTCCAAAATGGGCTCATTCAAATAAAATTGAAGCCGCAGTTTGGGCTGTCCCTATTGTTATTGTGATTATTTTAGGTGTTATTACCTGGGTGTCTACCCAAGAGCTAGACCCTTACAAACCAATTGAAGGTAAAGGTAAGCATCTTACTGTTGAAGTGGTTTCATTAAACTGGAAGTGGCTATTTATTTATCCTGAGCAAGGTATTGCTACGGTTAATGAATTAGTGTTTCCGGCTAATGTACCTGTTGAATACAAAATCACTTCAGAGAGCACAATGAACTCGTTTTTCATTCCGCAATTGGGTAGTCAAATATACTCAATGGCCGGTATGGAAACCAAGCTTCACTTAATTGCTAATGAGCCAGGTACATTTAAAGGCTTTTCGGCAAACTACAGTGGTGCAGGCTTTACTGGTATGAAGTTTAATGCCATTGCTACACCTACTCAAGCTGGTTTTGATAAGTGGGTGAGTGATGTAAAAGCGAATTCAAGTGCTAATAATCTTACTCATGCAAATTATGTTGAGCTTGCAAAAGCAAGCGAAAATAACCCAGTTGCTTATTACGGTAAAGTTGATGACGGCTTATTTCATACCATCGTTATGAAATACATGCAGGCACATGGCGATATGAACAAAAAGCAACATGCAATGGGCGAACATGGGCAAATGAGTAAGAAGCATCAAGCAATGGATGAACACTCAATGCCATCATCTCACAGCCAGGGCGAGGAATAATAATGTCGTTATTAGGTAAACTAACAATAGACGCAATTCCGTTTCATGAGCCAATTCTTGTGTTCACGATGTCGGTTATTGCTATAGCTGGGCTTATTATTGCCGGGCTTATTACAAAGTATAAAAAATGGGGCGTGCTTTGGCGCGACTGGATCACGTCTGTTGATCATAAACGCTTAGGCGTAATGTATATTCTTTTAGCACTAATAATGCTGTTCCGTGGTTTTTCTGATGCCATTATGATGCGTGCTCAGTTAGCGCTTGCTACCAGTGGTGCGCCCGGTTATTTACCACCTGAACACTACGACCAAATATTTACTGCCCACGGCGTAATTATGATCATATTTATGGCTATGCCATTTATGATTGGTTTAATGAACATTGTTTTACCACTGCAAATTGGTGCTCGCGATGTTGCATTCCCATTTTTAAATAACTTAAGCTTTTGGTTTACAGCCAGCGGTGCCATTTTAATTAATATGTCGCTAGTGTTTGGTGAGTTTGCTAAAACAGGTTGGGTGGCCTATCCACCGCTTTCGGAGTTGACCTTTAGCCCTGGGGTGGGGGTAGATTATTATATTTGGGCCTTGCAAATATCCGGGCTCGGTACACTTCTAACAGCAGTAAACTTTTTAGCAACCGTGTTTAAAATGCGTGCACCAGGTATGACCCTAATGAAAATGCCAATTTTCACATGGACATGTACATGGGCAAACATCTTAATTGCAGCATCATTCCCAATTTTAACTGCTGTACTTGCAATGCTAACGCTTGACCGTTATCTCGATTTCCACTTCTTTACCAATGAATTGGGCGGTAACGCCATGATGTACATCAACCTGTTTTGGGCATGGGGTCATCCTGAGGTATACATATTAGTATTACCAGCGTTTGGTATTTTCTCTGAGATTATTTCTACCTTTGCCGGTAAACGTTTATTTGGTTACAAATCGATGGTTTACGCCAGCGGTGCAATCTCAATTTTAGGCTTTATTGTTTGGTTACATCACTTCTTTACGATGGGGTCGAGTGCTAACGTTAACGCGTTCTTTGGGGTAATGACCATGGTTATTGCTGTACCAACTGGGGTTAAGTTGTTTAACTGGTTATTTACCATTTACCGAGGTCGCTTACGTATTAGCGTACCGGTACTTTGGACACTTGGCTTTATGGTTACCTTTACCGTAGGCGGTATGACCGGTGTATTACTTGCTATTCCTGGTGCCGATTACGTACTGCATAACAGCTTATTCTTAATTGCACATTTTCATAACACCATTATTGGTGGTGCTGTATTTGGCTACCTTGCTGGTTTTGTATTTTGGTTCCCTAAAGCAATGGGCTTTAAACTTAACGAAAAATGGGGCAAAGCATCATTCTGGTGTTGGATTATCGGTTTCTTCGTTGCATTTATGCCGTTGTACGTACTTGGTTTCTTAGGTATGACACGTCGTTTAAACCACACTAACAACCCAGATTGGAACATTTGGTTATACATTGCCGCAGGCGGTGCTGTAATTATTATGTTTGGTATTGTTAGCCAAGTAATTCAATTATATGTGAGCTTTAGAGACCGTGAAGCGCTTGACGATACAACAGGCGATCCGTGGAACGGCCACACACTTGAGTGGGCTACAAGTTCACCTCCGCAAATTTATAACTTTGCAACAATTCCACACATCGATGATATTGATGCATGGACCGACATGAAAGAAAAAGGCCAAGCATACCAAGATAAAGCAAACTATAGCCCTATTCATATGCCTAAAAACACATCAGCTGGCGTGTTAATGGCAGCAAGCTTAACAGTATTCTGTTTTGCAATGATTTGGCATATTTGGTGGTTAGCTGTTGTTGGGCTAGTAGGCGCAATTGCCATCTTTATCAAACGTTGTTACACCAGCGATGTTGATTACTATATTCAACCTGATGAAATTGCACGCACTGAAGCTGCGTATAATTCAAGTGGCATTAAGGAGCTAAAAGCGTGAGTACACTTTCTGCAAATTTAGAATCAGTATCGCACGATGATCATGCCCACGCGCATGATCATCACGATACATCGGGTGACACCATATTCGGTTTTTGGTTATACCTAATGACCGATTGCCTATTGTTTGCCTCGTTTTTTGCCACTTACGCTGTGTTATTTATGAACACAGCGGGTGGTGTATCGGGTAAAGATATTTTTGAACTCGACTTTGTAGCAGTAGAAACTGCTGCACTACTTATTAGTAGTATTACCTTTGGCTTTGCCATGATTGCCGCTCAAGGGCAAAAAAAGGCACTAACACTGACTTGGTTATTTGTTACGTTTTGTTTAGGTGCTGTGTTTATTGGTATGGAAGTATACGAATTTCATCACCTAATTGTGCACGGTAATGGCCCACAACAAAGTGCCTTTTTAACATCGTTTTTCTCATTAGTTGGCTTACATGGATTACATGTAACGGCTGGACTAATTTGGATGACCATAATGATGATTGAAGTTGCTAAACGTGGTCTAGGCAAAGCAACCGTAACGCGTTTAAGCTGCTTAAGCCTATTTTGGCACTTCTTAGACATTGTTTGGATTTGTGTATTTACCGTTGTTTATTTGATGGGAGCAATGTAATGAGCCACAGCGAAACGCATGCGTTAAAACAAGCGCAAAGTGATCATCATGATGAATCTCATGGAAGTGTTAAAACTTACTTAATTGGCTTTGTGCTATCGGTAATTTTAACTGCTATACCGTTTTATATGGTTATGGAAGGTGACTTCTCAAAAGCAACAACGCTTTGGAGCATTGTTACTTTTGCAATCGTACAAATTTGGGTGCATTTAAAGTACTTTTTACACCTTAATTTTACCACCGAAAATGGCCGAGCAAGTACTTTCTCATTCCTATTCAGTGCTCTGATCATCGTAATGGTTGTTGGGTTATCTGTTTGGATCATTTATGAATCTAACGCAATGATGATGTACTAGGAGTTGAAGATGTTTCGTCGTTATTTATCAGTGACAAAGCCGGGTATTATTATGGGCAATTTGATTAGCGTAGCGGGTGGGTTTTTACTTGCCTCGCGCGGTGATATAGACCCATGGTTAATGATTGCCACATTAATTGGTTTGTCGCTAGTGGTTGCATCGGGCTGTGCTATCAACAATGTTATAGATAGAGACATAGATGTAGCCATGGCACGTACTCGTACGCGGGTAACAGTAACAGGCGAAATGTCGGCCTTTGCTGCACTTAGCCACGGTGTTTTATTGGGCGTTATTGGCTTTGGTTTACTTATCGCCTATACCACTCAAGCCGCGGTATTTTTTGCAGCCTTTGGCTACGTAATTTATGTAGGGGTTTATAGCCTCTACATGAAACGCAACTCAGTATATGGCACTTTTGTAGGCAGCCTTTCTGGCGCTGTACCGCCAGTAGTAGGGTACTGCGCCGTAACAGGGCAGTTCGATATGGGCGCATTAATACTGCTAGTTATGTTTAGCTTGTGGCAAATGCCGCACTCTTACGCCATCGCTATTTTTCGCTTTAAAGATTACCAAGCTGCAGGTATTCCAGTATTACCTGTGGCGCAAGGTATCGACAAAGCAAAACGCCACATTGTGCTTTATATTGCTGTATACGCATTAGTGGTGATGTTACTGCCAATTACTGGCTACACAGGTGCTGCTTTTATGGCTGTTGCTTGTATTACCAGCTTTTGGTGGTTGCTAATGGCGCTACGTGGTTATCGTCGTAATATTGATATGAGTAGCTGGGCACGTAAAGTGTTCGCATTTTCAATTATTAATATTACAGCGTTAAGTATTGCTATGGCTGTTGACTATCATAGCGTTGCTCCACAGCTATTAACGCTTACCTAATTTAAAATTTTTTAACTATTCCAAAGTTAATCCAAAGGCTCGAAAGAGCCTTTTTTTATGCCTAAAATAGTTTTGCAATAGAGCGCTTATTGGCAAGTTCTAGGCTTTGTTTTATGCTTGCTCTTACCTCAGGTGATTTATTTTGGCTTAACTTAAAGTTTCCACTCCAATGAGTGGGAGTAAATTCTATAAAGCTTAATTGTTGATACATTTCTTGGCGATTGCTTTTGGGCACGTCAGTAATCTTCCAAATTGGCGTAAAGCCTTGCTCAAAATGGCTCGTTAGTTGCCGCATTATTTTGTCTTTCTCATTATCGCTTTCAATAATATTCACATTTGCAGTTACTTGTACTGATGAATAAAGCCAGCTTGGCAGGGTTTTATTATTGCTATAAGAGGGCGATAAATAACAGTTATCGCCATTAAATAGTAATTTCACTGACTGTTTGTCACATTGCGTTAGCGGGTTATGTCTTGCTACGTGTGCAATAAATACATTACGTGAGGGCTCATATAATACAGGGACTTGGCATATATTATTTAAGTCACTTTGCGAGCAGGGCATTAAAATACTCGCTAGAGGGAATTGCTCAACTAATGCCTGCAAACGTTCAATATTATGTTCTTGAAAATGTATTGGTGGGTACATTAAAGCTTCTCCTCTAACTGCAACTTAATACTCTGCCAATGCTCGTCAATAATGCTAAATTTTGCAGTGCTTCTGTAACTTCCATCACTTAGCAATCTATCTTTATGGGCTATACCTTCAAATCGGGCGCCTAGTCGAGTAATTGCATTTCGAGATTTTTGATTTTGTTCGTGAGTATTAAATGTTATTCGCACTAAATTCAACGCGTCAAAAGCATAGCTAAGCTGTAAATATTTAGTGTGAGTATTAATATAAGTTTGCTGCCAGTGATGGCTTATAAATGTATGACCAATTTCAGCACTTAAGTTATGTGTATCTAATCTAAATAGTCGTGTAGTGCCTACAACCTCTTTGCTGGCTATGTCTATTATGGCAAATACAATTTGTTCTTTTTTATTAAATTGTGCACTTGTAGTAAACCATTTCTTTAACTGTTCGGGTGTTTTTGTATAGTTGCTTAATACCCATTCCCATATTTTTGGATGTTGCCCAGCTTTATATAAGCCGTTTAAATGCTCATAATTTAATGGCTCTAAAATGACCTTATTTGTTTTATGTATCTGTTGAGTAAACATGTTGCCTCTAAGCTTTGCTATTTACGAGCAACAAATGTACGCTTATTTGGTTTGGTAAAAACAACCAGAATTGGCTTTTTAGCTATACCAGTTTTAAAGGAATAACATGCAACCGCTTAATATTGAATTTAATAACTCAAACAAAGCTAAGTACTTACAAGTTGCAGATGCTCTGCGCGGTTCTATCGTAAAGGGAGATATTGCACCTGGTACAAAACTAAGTTCTGCTCGAGTTATGGCGCAAACGTATCAGTTAAACCGTCATACAATAATGAACGCATTGCAGTTATTAGTAGCCGAAGGATGGCTAGAGTCCCATGAACGCTCTGGATATAGCGTCACTCAAACACTGCCAATTCAAAGCAGTGTTAACTGTGAGCACACGCCAGTTTTAACACCAAAACCTTATAAATTTGCTACAGAGTTAGCCGTGCCTGTTCCAGCAATGAATTTAAAAGACTACGTATATAATTTCGCAGGTGGACTTCCTGATTTAAATAGCTTTCCCTATAAAGAATTTAAACGCTCTATGAACCATGTATTTAATCATTTAGATACCAGTAAACTTCATTATGGCGATATAGCTGGAGTGAGTGAGCTAAAAGCTCAGATAAGTGATTACTTACATAAAACTAGAAATTTAAAAGCATCAGACTTACTTGTATGTAATGGCTCACAAGAAGCTTTATTTTTAATTTCAAAGGCATTTATAAGTAAAGATGACTTCGTAGCCGTTGAAACTTTAGGTTACCCGCCAGCACGCAAAGCCTTTGCTGCTTGTGGCGCGCAATTAATAGATATAAAACAAGATGAATGTGGTTTATGTGTTGATGATTTAAAAGCGCAACTTAAACGATATCCAATAAAAATGCTCTACTTAACCCCGCTGCATCAATACCCAACTACCGTTACGCTTTCGCCTACAAGGCGCATGCAAATTTATCAATTATGTTATAAGTATGGCGTAATGATTGTAGAGGATGATTACGATCACGAGTTTCATTATCGCTGTCAGCCATTACAGCCTATGGCTGGGGACGATCCCGCTGGGATTATTATTTACTTATCTACATTTTCTAAAATCATGTTCTCAGGCGCTAGAATTGGCTACATTTGTGCAGCTCCTGAAGTATTAGCACAGTTAACCGCATGGAAGCAGTTAATGAATCATAAAAATGATGTGGTTATGCAGCTAGCCGTTGCGCACTTTATGCAAGAAGGTGGATTTGAGCGACACTTAAAACGCATGACTAAACACTATAAACAACGTTATGAAGCAATGGACAACATGTTGGCGCTGCTGCAATCACAGGGTTTACCAATAGAGTATAAAAAGCCAGATGGCGGCATGGCAATGTGGGTTAACTTAAATAAAAATACGAGCAATATAAAACAAGCAATGCAAAGTAAAAGCCTATATTTACAAGCAGAATCTGAGTTTTACTTTGCTGATTCAGTGAGAAGTTTAATGCCTAAGCAATATAGTTATGTTCGCTTAGGCTTTGCAGGACAATCAGTTGAGGCAATGAAGCAAGGGCTCAAACTAATCACTGAATATAAGTAACTAGATACCATTAACTATTTCTTAAAATCATCAGCATTGTAATAAAGTGGTTTAAGGGTGCCACAATTAATAAACTTATAGGTAAGCTCATTTTCAGCTGGGACACGTTTTGAGGTACGAAGCTTTTGCATACACGCATTAACTAAATCGACAAAAATAAGATGGTTATAGCTCGGTGCTTTTTGAATTTTATGAATATAAATACGCTCAGTACCGCCTAGTGTAATCATGTCGAAGTCTTGCCATTGCGATGATTCACTCAAATCTTTTAGTTCTCTGGCATACAGCTGCTTACTCAAGACCAACTCTTTTTTTGAATAAATTAAACTGCCACCTTGTTGATAATCACCCTCGTAAATATCGGCAATAATCGTAATTTCTTCACCACGCATTAAATGCTGAATATTAAACGCTTGTGGCTTTACGGTGATTAACTCGGCATTTCTAACAAAGCCTAAAAATGGAACATCGGGGTTTCCTATTTTATAAACAACTTGCACATCATTGGGTAAATTATAGGTGGGTAAATTCATTGCAATAATAGACGAGCCTTGATTAACCAAAGCCATAGGGTGCTCTGCATTGTAAGCGGTGTCTACCGGTGGAAGTTCTGCTTTTTCTTCTTCAGCTGCGGCAAAGCCACTTAAAGTGATTAGTAATAAAGTAAGTAGTAAGCGCATTATAATCTCAATTAATTTATGAGCTTAAATTGTAGTATAAAAATATATATTACATTGAGTTAATTACACTTAATACTTAACTGCAAAGGATTGTATAAAAGGCTCAAGTGAGCCTTTTATACAATTTCAAGGTAATTTCAAGATGGTTTCAAGGTAATCTCAAAGCGACATTAAAATAATAGCGACTAAATAAGCACTACTTAATTGCTTTTTTTACTTCTCGCCAATCTATTATTTTAAAGTTTTGAGGCTGCTGTGGCATACGGTTATAACCATCTTGTACAACTAGAATACCTTCAGGATAACCCGGAAGAGACTTAGATGTTACTGTTAACCCGTCGGTTTCTGATGAGCCATCAATACCATTAACCAAATCACTTATTACACTAAACTTACCTGCAAACTCTAAGCTAGGTGTTTTAATGCCCGCAGTACCATTCTTTATTTTATACAGTACGTAGCTGTTATCACCTTGGCTCGAAACAACTAAATAACGTGTTTGGTCGCTGTGGTAAATTTCCATACCTTCAACATCATCAACAAGTTGCTCATTTATGTCTTGTAGCATAACCGGTGTACTTCCTGCCGTTGGCTCTGCACCTATAAACCAAATACCGGCATCTTCTTCGCCTACAAATAATTGTCCTAGTTCATCATCTGCACTACAGCCTTCTGGTTGGCTTGGTAGGTTAAACTCGCGAACAAGTTTGCCTGTTGTTTTTTCGTTATCCTCACTGATTTTATATTGCTGATACAGCCCCGATTTATCATTTACAAATACATAGTTCCCCGTATTTGACGAGTACATACATAAGCCATAAATTTCATCAAGATTGGTAGGAATATCAGTAATGTACTTCACATTATTATTAGCTTGTACTGTAAATACACTAATACCGTTAAGTGTTCGGTTACTGGCGGTTATTAATGTATTGGTACTGTTTTTAATGGTGCTATTTTGTCGCAGGTCCACGTTATTTAAACGACCAACTTCGAGTGACTGTTCAAGCTTGCCATTTAGGCTATATACCATTAGTCCACGGCGTTTATCGGTGCCTAAAATTAAGCTGTTTGCTGCATTTTTAGGGTTAACCCAAATTGCCGGATCGTCTGCTGCATCACCAAATGCTTGAACGGGGGCAGTTTGTGCACTTGCCTTTATTTGAGTAATTGATTGGGTGCTGGTTTTTAATGATTTTTTGATAGGTGTTACAGGTAATGTACTTTTAATATAAGCGCCTGTTTCGTCGTTATACAGCACTGCCGTTGCCGCATTGTTACTTGTGTAATTTACCGCTACCGATTCCAAGCTCAAGTCACCATTTAACATCCAGTTATTAAGCATTTTACTAATTGGATCATAAGCATACACAGTATTGTTTTTGGTACTAGTAAACCAGATCATACCATCTTGCGAAGCCGAAATAGCTCCTAGTTCACTGTGTAACTTTCCAAAGGGTGCGACTAAAGCAATCGGTTTTTTATCTGCTTGCGATTCAGCGTTCGCGTTTATTGCCCAAATGCCTACTTCGCTTTCACTTACATATAAGGTATTTGTTGTTGTACTTACAGCACAACCCGACGCCTCACTAACGCCAGAAAATTCACGTACATTTACGTTAACCGCTTTATTATTTGCTGTATCAAAAACAATAGTTTCAGTAATTAGCCCGCGTACATCAGGTACAAATGCTGATATTGATTCACTCGCTTTATTAGCAAATAAACACACTGTATCGGGTTGTGCTTGTGGTGGATTAATACGTGTTAGTTCAGTTGTATTCCAGCCACTTTGAGTGTGTTCAAGATTAAATATAACAACGTTATCTTGATTGTTATCAATAGTTGCAACCAAAAATGAGTGTGCTGTTAGCTTAGTGACAGAAAGTGCTTCAAAGTTACCTTTTTTTATAATGCTGCTTTGTTGCGTTTCACTTTCAACTAACACTAAGCCTTTGCTTTCGCTTGCTAGCAACCAATTGTTATTATTTAACCATGCCGCTTGTGAGCCTTGCATGTTATCTGTTGGACCAAATTTAGTACTATTAATGACTACTTTATCGGGTGTGTTTTTTACTGCCGTATTTGTAGTCACGTTACTATTGCTACACGCACTTAATGTACTAAGCACTAAGCTACTTACAATTAAGCTAAGAGATGTTTTTAATTTAAAGTTCATGTTGTAACCCTTTATTGGTCAAAGCGCTTTTGAGTGCTGTAACGCACTTCGCCTTTATAGTTAATAGCCGTTGCTTTTAGTGCTTCATTGTTAATCGAAAAGCTCAAAAATCCTGGAGTAGCTTCTGCAAAACGCGTAAATTCACGTTGTTTTACGTAACGCGCTTCGCTACCGCCACCAGATACAAAGTGGTCGAGTTTACTGCCATCTATTTGGTTATGTTGCAGGTCATGTTCGTGTCCTGCTATGTATGCTTGCACACCATTTTGCTCAAATATGGGCTCGAGTAAATTACGTAAACCTTCAGTAAGTCCGTAACGTTTTCCACTGCTATAAAGTGGGTGATGACCAACCACTATTTTCCATCGTGCTTGGCTATTTTCGAGCTGGCTATTTAACCATGTTAATTGCGCTTGGCTGTTTTGCCCTTGAGTTGCTTTGTATTTTTCGCGTGTTTTGTATTCAGGATTTAAAGTATTAGTGTCTAAAAACACCATTAATATCTGCTCGCCACCTTTTAAAGTAAAGGTTTTGCTGTAATAGCGTGCAGGTAAATTCCAGCGCTGACTTTTTTTACTGTAATCAAGTTGTGCTTGCGCATTACCTAAATAATCATGGTTACCCAGTACTACATACCAAGGCTCGAATGTATGTGGACCATGGTAAATATCTTCATAGGCACTTTGCCAAAGCGGGTCGTTAACACTTGCTACGCCATTGGGGTAAAAGTTATCGCCAGTTGAAATAGTAAAATCACTATCCGTTTGAAACATCGCTATTTCTAACTGGTGTGCTACGTCTTTTTGATAAAAGTGCCCGTTATGACCCCAATCACCAATAACCGTAAAATTTAAGCTCTTAGGCAGCACTGTCAAGTTGGCAATTTTTTGTTGCTCGTATAATACGTCGGTGTACGTTACGTTTGCCAATACGCTTTGTATACTGCATAAGCCAAGTGTTATTAGCAGTAATGTTTTTTTTATCATTATTGTTCTCCCATGTTTGATAGCGCTAAATAAAGTGATTAGCACTACCTCATAAACTTATTTAAAACGCGTAACGCAGCATAAGTTGATAAACCGGTCCCGCTTCTTCAGATTCAATTTCGTACTCATCAAAGCTTCTACTAAACTGATCTTCAACGGTATCAAATTTATTAAAGGTTTCGTCTTTACTTGCATCAAGTAGGTTTGAACCCACCAAGCGTAGCGTTACATCTTCCCAACGTTTTTCTAAAAACACTTCAAAGTCGGCACTGTAAGATGTAGTGATTTCTTCACCTACAATACGTCCATATGCATCACCTTGCTTGCGGTAAGTTACGCCAAATGCAGCTTTGAGTTCGGGTAAGTCTTGAATAAACCCAACGTTATAAACGTAGTCTGATTGGTCGTTAAATTTGCGAGTTCCAAAAAAATCGGTTACTTCACTATCAAGCCATGAGTAGTTTAAAAATACACCCGTATTAGGCATGCTAAATGCGCCAAGTGGAGTAGATAAATCAAGCTCAACGCCTTTAACATTACCATCGCCTGTGTTGCGTGGTTGCAGTACAAATGTACCTTCGCCCTCAGAGCCTTCTTGTTCTGTGTTGGCAATTTCTATTAAGTCATTTACTTTGCGGTAAAATAAATTAATACCGACAACACCGCTTTTTCCTAAACGATACTCGTAGCCTAAGTCCATACCCCAAGCTGATTCTGGTTTTAATTCAGGGTTACCTAGTTGGTCGTTATCGCCAAGCTCTTTTTCGATAAGTGCCGGTGTTAAAAAATCAAACTCGGGGCGTCGTAAACTACGCGCAACAGAGGCGCTAACGCGTCCATTTTCGCTAACGTTATAACGAAAGTGTGCCGAGGGGAGGATAAAGTCGTAACTATTATTTTCGGTCACGCCAATTGTTTTATCATTAATTTTAGAATCGGTAGACTCCCAGCGAACGCCCAGCTCCCAAGCAAATAAATCATCTTTGTGCTTAACAAGGGCAAATAAGTCAAAGCGATCTTCTTCTAAAGTATTTACACCACCAGTAACCGCTTCGTACTCGCTATTAAATGCAGCAAGCGTTAAAGGTGTTGCTGCGTATTGATCCCAACTGGTAAGTGCAAGTTCTAATTCGTTTTGCGATTCTAAAATTTCACTGTCGCGTTTTTTATTTTGTAAAAATGCACCAAACTGAATTTCTTTGCTGTCACCCCAAGGTTGGCTGTGTTGCCACTGTAGAGTCCATTCTTTATCATCTATTTCACTTTTAGTTTGCTCTTCTTCAAATACCATAGGCAGCTCTGAGGTATCTAATTCGACTTCTTCCTCATAAACAGACTCTTCAAACCGAGCAAAGCCAAATTTAAACTTACTTGTGCCGCTTAGTAGTGGAAATTCATAAGCGGTATTGATGTTGTAATTAGTTTGGTCAATATATTTAACATTCGCATTATCTGTTTCTAAGTTACCGCCATTTACAATATCGTTATTGGTTGCAGTTGGGTCGTTGTATTCAAATGAACGTTCATCCTCAGTACGCTCTGTATCAACCCACATAGCGCTAATATTAAACTGACTATTGTTATCAAAAACAATCTCGTAGCTGGAGTTAAGTGACGTGTCGTCGCCATCGCGAGTGTCAGATTGGTCTTCGCGGTTATCAAATTCTTCTGTTTGAAAGTTTATATTGTTTTCAGGGCTATCGCCGTAGCGCAAACTAGTTTTTTGTTTTGGGTTATATCTGCCTTGTAAATTTGCACCAAGTAATAAGCGCCCACCAGCAAATTCAGTACCGTACACTGCAGCTAAGCTTTCTTTAAATTCACCATCGTCATAAAGCAAGCCACCAGCACGCAAGTAACCGCCATCTAAACTGTAACCATCGCGCAATACAATATTTAATGTGCCCGCAATAGCATCGGCTGAGCGGTTAGCACTTGATGAGCGAATTATTTCAACGCGTTCAATTAACTCAGCCGGAATTCGGTCAACAAAAAATGAACGATCGGCACCAGCGCCAGGTACTTCTTCACCGTTTATAAGCACCTTTGTATAAGCAGGGCTTAACCCCCGCATACGTGCACCATCCGATTCAAGCACATCCGATAAAAATGTAACACTGGGTACTCGTTTTAATGCATCGCCTGCGGTCAATGGTTCAAAACGTTGAAAGTACTCTTGTGAATATTCTAAGGTTGGTGCGAGTTCGTCTGAGCGGTTTCTGTAGCCAATTTCACCGTATACAACAATTTTGTCAGAAACTTCGATATCTTTTTTTGTGGTTTCTTTTGCATCATCTTCTGCATAAGCCGTCAAATTACATAAGGCTAATGCGGCTACCAGTGCTTTTATTTTAAAGTCTTTCATTGTATTTGCTCTTGGTTATTGCTGGGTTGTTTCTTGGTATGGCGAGCAAGCTAAAGATATTTGATTACGTAAATGTGACAGGGTTTAGGTTAAATACATGTATTTAGAGGTATTTGAGCAATATCTAGAGCGTATTGAGCTTTTATCACTCCTCGTAAAGTCAGGTGTTATGTACCGTGCAGGGCTGTTTTTAAAGTAGGTATCATCTCGTTGTCATATAGCTGAGCTAATATGACCCTGCTAACAAAAACTTGTATGAACTAACTTCAAAACTCATTTATAAACGAGATACCGCACATGCGATTTAACCCCTTTATCAGCCACCGATTATTAATAAACGCTATTATTGCGATGTTTTTTAGCGCTGTGTTTTTAAGTAGTTACTTAGGTGTATTAAAAACTTACGCCAGTATTCAGTGGCTCGATATTATGGGGGAGGGCGGTATTGTATTAATGACCCTTGTATGGATTGCCGCGTTATTAATTTCAAGACCACCGAGTAAAGTAACCACTTACTTAGTGATAGGTGTTGGGCTATTTATGTTCTCGGCAACCCTAGATTTACTTGATGAATGGCTAATGCATCCCGCCCATCAATGGCTCAGTTGGATTGAATCTCTGCCAGCACCTTTAGGCATGTTGTTAACGAGTGTGGGTTTGTATTATTGGCATCAAGAGCAGTACGTATTAAATCGTCAGCTACGCCGCCGTGAAGCGCATTTACGTGAGCACGATAAGGTGTGCTCAGTTACAGGTCTTTATAAGGCGCAGTACCTAGATTCTGCAATTAAAGAGCAACTTACGAGCAAACAACCACTCTGGCTTGGGGCTATTGATATTCGTGATTTTTCGCATTTTAATAGTGAGTTTGGCTTTAGTGAGGGCGATCGGTTACTGCGTGAAATTAGCGAGCTATTGTTAATGAATTGCCGACTAAGTGATGTAGTGTGCCGCTACGCAGGAGATTGCTTTATGGTACTAATGCCAGCCACTACAGAGCAGCAAGCTAAAGAGTTGATGGCACAAATTAAAGGAGCTCTAAAGCATTGTGCATTTAAAGTTGAAGCATCTAAAAAAGCAAAGTTTCAATATGTCACTACCGCCTTAATACAAGGTAATAAGCATAGCAGTACAGATAAACTAACAAGCCAACTGCATAGTCAATTACAACAAAAAAAGCATCAACAAAAAGTAGCGCACCGTACACATGTTTGTTAGCCAAGACGATAAATATTTAAGCGCTCAAGGGCTTATTACGTCAGCTGTAGAGCTTGCTCAAAGCCGAAACATAAATTTACATAAGCTGCTACGCGGTACCGGTATTTTTGAACAAGACTTACTTAATTTTCAGCATACATTTAGTGTGTCTCAGCAGGTGCGTTTATTAGCTCAATTTAAGTTGTTGATGAAAAGTACTGACAGTGGTTTTTTACTCGGTAGCCAACTTATTAACGACACGCGAGCCGAAGCTCAGGCATTAAAATATAGCGATAATTTAGCTCAAGTATTAAAGCAATTATCACTTTTAAGAATGCAATTAGCGCCTTTGCTGTTTAGCCAAACGTATATTAAAAACGATAATGTTTATATTTATATTCAGCCAGCACATGGGTTTGATGAAAGCCTTTACCACTATGTGCTAGAGATATACAGCACTGCATTTTATAGTTTACTTAAACGAGTGAGCGAAAGTTACCCGCATTGTCAGTTCGACTTTGCTTTTAAACGCCCTCGGCATATTCAAGAATACGAGCAAAATTTAGGGCTAAAGGTAAGTTTTGATAAGCCATGTACTCGCTGGGTATTAAATAAAACCATGTTAAGGGCTAAAAACCCGCATGCGAGTCAATTACGATTTATGCAAGCGCAGTCGCAGCTACATAATAAAAGCGTAGTTAGCATGACTTTTATTGAAGCCGTCTGCAGATACTTATACTCTCACCCAAGTGCTAATTTAGAGTGTACCGCAAAGCACTTTGCTATGAGCTCAGCTACATTTAAGCGCAGACTCAAACTCAATGGGGTACGCTTTTCAGCGTTAATAGATGAGCAAAATAAGCACAAAGCTATTTACCTACTTACTCTGTGCGCTAAACATAACGAACAAGTCGCTGAGCATTTAGCTTTTTACGATATACCTAACTTTCGGCGCGCCTTTAAACGCTGGACAGGCTTAACACCTAATCAGTTAAAAGCGCAATAAGTTACTCAGTTGCCATGTCGATGGAATGCAACAATGTTCGTGCCTTTAAATGTAGATTTGCGTCCTCTGGGTTTGACGTATTAGTCAGCCAAATTACATTACCTTCTTTATTTACAAACAATGTAGTAGGTGTGCCTCGTATACCTAATTGCTGTGCTATTGCATCGGCTTTTACGGCTGTTTTAAAAGTATAACCTCTGCCTGAAAGCGCTTTAGCGGGAGTAGCATCGTCATCTTCTTTAAAGCTCACGGCAATAACTTTTAAGCCCATATCATCAATTTTTTGAAGTGCTGGCTGAAGCTTTTTACAGTACGGACACCACGTTGCCCAAAAGTGTAAAACGTAAGGTTGACCTAATAAATCTTGAGTATTGAGCGGCGACCCATCAGCCATTTGTAAATTTAATGTAGGTAGCTTAGGGTATGTTTCTTGCGTGCTTTCTTCTTGCGAATAGCTTGTAAAGCTTATAAAAATTAGTGCGATGGCAATAAATAGTTGTTTCATAATATGTTCGTTCTTATTTTACATATTAAATAAGAACGAGAATTTAACATTTTTATTTCAAACTAAAAGCTAGCGGCTTGCTCAACAACAATAGCATGGCGTTTAGCGAGGCGAAGATGGTCTTTATCGTAGCCACCACCTATTACTGTAGCAACGGGTGTATTGTGTTCAAGGCAGCGTTTTAGCACTAAATGGTCGCGCTTAACTATGCCATCCCAGCTGATATCTAATTTACCCAAGCCATCGCCTTGCCAAATATCAACGCCAGCATCGTAAAGTACCAAGCTTGGGTTTAGCTCTTTAAGTAAATAACTCAAGGTGTCGTCAACTACGGCAAGGTATTCGTCGTCTTTCATATTATCGGCTAAGCCAATATCTAAATCGCTAGCGGACTTTCTAAAGGGGAAGTTTTTTTCACAATGGATAGAACAAGTATAAGCGTATGCTTGATGCTCTAACATTGCGGCTGTGCCATCACCTTGGTGCACGTCTAAATCAAAAATAAGTACGTTAGTTACTTCACCCGATTCAATTAAAGTTTGCGTGGTAAAGGCTAAATCATTAACCATGCAGTAGCCTGAGCCAAAATCGGTATGCGCATGGTGTGTACCACCGGCTAAGTGACACGCTATACCGTGTTTAAGTGCTAAACGAGCTGTTTGCAAAGTACCTTGAGGAGCTGTAAAGGTACGTGCCATAAGCTCTTTTGACCAAGGTAGGCCAATGCGGCGCATTGCTTTTTCATCTAAGCGGTTATTCCACAAATCGTGTATGTAATTTTCGCAGTGTATTAGCTCAAGTGGCTCTGGCGTGCCTAATATTGGCTCAACCAGGTTATCGCCAATCAAACCAAGCTCTGCAACATGCTGATATAAATGTGCAAACTTACTCATTGCAAAACGATGCTTTGGATCGAAATTAAACGAGTAGTTAGGGTGATACACCAAAGGTAAATGTGGATTTAAAGTCATGCTTACACAAGTTGAAAAGTTTGCACCATGGTAATCAACTAATCCAAATGAGTCTATTCTTGCGTGTCGTGAATCAACATAGCGAGTTCGCGATGTAATAGTTCGTCATCAGCTAAGTTTAGCTCTATTAAACGCTTTAAATAAGTAATGCTGTCTATATCAATATGGTGGCATTTTAAACCAATATGATCCGCTTCTATATGGCACACCACAACCTCCATTTTTATTTCTATTTCGCTTTGAGGCAGCGAAAAACGCAGAACAGCTTGGCTATTTTGGTTGCCAATAAAAGCATCACATTTAGTGATTAATGCGCCATGCAAAGATACATCAAGTAATTTACATGGGTATTGGTGATCATTAAAAATCACTTGTGCATCGGTTGAAAATAAAACACGAGAAAACTGACGACGATTTTGCATAACCTAATTTAGCCTTACTATTTTTATAATAAATTAAGCATAGCGGGTAATTCTCTACATGCTAGCAGGATATGCTCCTGTAATGCTGGTGGCATAAAAAAGCCCCGCATAAATGCAGGGCTTAGTTTTACTGTAATAAATTAGCTACAGTAAATATTAACCAATTTTTTTGTACTTAATACGTTTAGGTTCAGTTGCTGCTGCACCTAGTGTCTTTTTAAGCCACTCTTCGTATTCAGTATAGTTACCATCAAAGAAGTTAATTTGACCTTCGTCGCGGTAATCTAAAATGTGCGTAGCAATACGGTCAAGGAACCAACGGTCATGCGAGATACACATTACACAACCAGGGAACTCTAAAATAGCGTTCTCTAGTGCGCGTAGTGTTTCAACGTCCAAGTCATTGGTTGGCTCATCGAGTAGTAACACATTGCCGCCAGCTTTTAATAACTTAGCAAGGTGTAAACGGTTACGCTCACCACCTGATAGGTCTTTAACAAACTTTTGCTGATCGTTACCTTTAAAGTTAAAGCGACTTACATACGCACGGCTTTGGAACTCAAAGTTACCAATTTTTAGTACGTCTTGACCGTCTGATATTTCTTGGAAAACAGTTTTGCTTTCGTCCATACCGTCGCGGAACTGATCAACAGTAGCAAGGTGTACGCTTTCGCCAACGGTAATGCTACCGCTGTCTTGCTTTTGCTCACCACTGATCATTTTAAACAGCGTTGATTTACCCGCGCCATTAGCACCAATAATGCCCACAATGGCACCTTTTGGCATGCTAAAGCTTAAATCGTCAATTAAAACGCGATCGCCAAAACTCTTACGAAGATTAGTTACTTCAAGCACTTGGTCGCCTAAACGCGGACCAGGTGGAATAAACATCTCGTTAGTTTCGTTACGTTTTTGGTAATCAGACTGCTGCATTTCAGTAAACTGAGCCATACGTGCTTTTGACTTAGCTTGGCGACCTTTAGGGTTTGAACGAACCCATTCAAGTTCTTGCGCAATTGATTTTTGACGTGCTTTTTCAGATTTTTGTTCTTGCTGTAAGCGCGCATCTTTTTGTTCAAGCCAAGAAGAGTAGTTACCTTCCCATGGAATACCTTCACCACGGTCAAGCTCCAATATCCAACCAGCTACATTATCAAGGAAGTAACGGTCATGCGTTACCGCCACAACAGTGCCTTCGTAATCGTGTAAGAAGCGCTCTAACCATGCAACCGACTCAGCATCCAAGTGGTTAGTTGGTTCATCGAGAATAAGCATGTCTGGTTTTTCAAGCAGTAATCGACATATAGCAACACGACGACGCTCACCACCTGAAAGGTGCTCAATTTTAGCATCCCATTCTGGTAGGCGAAGTGCATCAGCAGCACGCTCTAAAACGTTATCAATGTTGTGACCATCGTGCGCCTGA
This sequence comes from Pseudoalteromonas sp. APC 3358, assembly GCF_030408075.1. Classification (NCBI taxonomy): domain Bacteria; kingdom Pseudomonadati; phylum Pseudomonadota; class Gammaproteobacteria; order Alteromonadales; family Pseudoalteromonadaceae; genus Pseudoalteromonas; species Pseudoalteromonas sp. APC 3358. Next base: position 330,906 of record NZ_JASDCE010000003.1, on the reverse strand, counting down.
ATAACAGCTTCAAGCTCGCCTTGCTCTTTTGCAAGTGCGTCAAAGTCAGCGTCTTCCATGGCGTATTCGTTATACACTTCGTCAAGACGTTTAAGTGCGTGTTTAACTTCGCCAACAGCTTCTTCAACAATTTCACGAACTGTTTTGCTTTCGTCTAAAACAGGCTCTTGCGGTAAATAACCAATTTTTGTACCAGGCTGAGGATGTGCATCACCTTCAAAATCTTGGTCAACACCGGCCATAATACGTAGCAACGTAGATTTACCAGAACCGTTTAAACCAAGCACACCAATTTTAGCGCCAGGAAAAAAGTGTAACGAAATATCTTTTAAGATAGTGCGCTTAGGTGGCACAACCTTAGATACTCGACTCATCGAGAATATAAATTTATCAGGTAAAACCATGGAGGAAAGCCTTCAAATAATAATAAAAATTTCAATGTTGTATTGTAGTGGCTGACAGGTGAAACAGTCAACGAATGGTGGGTTTTAAAGCACTAAAGCATGCTTGTAAGTAAAGTATAAAATCATGAATAAATTTCATTTAGACATCTATACATCTAGAGGTTGATATTTTTTACTTTCAGTTCATAATTAAGCTTCGGTTTTTATGAGCAGGAGTAAAGTATGCCAATTACAGTAAAAGACGAGTTGCCAGCAATTGCACGTTTACGTCAAGAAAACGTATTTGTAATGCCAAAAACACGTGCAAAAACGCAAGAGATACGCCCAATGCGTTTGGCTATTTTAAACTTAATGCCTAATAAAGTAGAAACCGAAGTTCAGTTTATTCGCTTGCTTGCCAACTCGCCTTTGCAAGTAAACGTAGAACTACTGCGTCTCGACACTCACCGCAGTAGCAGTAATTCAGAAGAGCACCTTGATACCTTTTATCGTTATTTTTCTGAGGTTAAAGACAACAATTACGATGCATTAATTGTAACCGGTGCGCCACTTGCGCATTTAGAATACGACGATGTAGCGTATTGGGATGAGTTAAAGGTCATTATAGATTGGGCTGAGCAACACGTTACCTCTACGTTATTTTCGTGCTGGGCAGCACATGCAGCGTTATATCACCGTTACAATTTAAAGCGTGATTTAAAAGACGACAAACTGTGTGGTGTATTTACCCACCAATGTTATTTTGATCACGGTGCACTGACTCGCGGGTTCGACGACACCTTTTTAGTACCGCACTCACGCTACGGCCACATTGATATAAATAAAATAAACGCCTGTGATGAGCTAGTTGTACTGGCTGGTTCTGAGCGAGTAGGGGCTTACTTACTTAAAAATAAATCGGGTAGCCAAGTGTTTATAACTGGTCACCCTGAGTACGACGCCGACTCGCTAAAAGCAGAATACGAGCGCGATTGTAAAAAAAGCCCTAATGCACCAAAACCCGAAAATTACTTTCCGGATGACGATGCAACCAAACAACCTTCAAAAACGTGGCAAAGCCATGCTTTTTTACTTTTTTCGAACTGGTTAAATTACTACGTGTACCAAACCACACCGTATGATATTAATTTAGTTAGCCAAGACGTGAGGACTAACAACTATGCCGAATAACGCTCCTACAAATAATAAGCAAGCCGAAATAAGCGCCGCATTAAAAGAACGCATTTTAATTTTAGATGGCGCTATGGGCACCATGATCCAAGATCATAAGCTAGAAGAAGAAGACTATCGCGGAGAGCGTTTTAAAGACTGGCATGTATTAATTAAAGGGAATAACGATTTATTAAGCCTAACCAAGCCCAATTTAATCACTGATATTCATCGTGGTTTTTTATCAGCGGGCGCCGATATTATCGAAACCAATACGTTTAACTCGACCACTATTTCGATGGAAGATTACGACATGGCAAGCCTAAGCCGTGAAATAAACCTAGAGTCGGCTAAATTAGCACGCGCCATTTGTGATGAATTTACGGCTAAAACGCCAGAAAAACCGCGTTATGTAGCCGGTGTTTTAGGGCCGACATCTAAAACGTGTTCAATTTCGCCAGACGTAAACGATCCGGGTTACCGAAATGTCACCTTTGATAAGCTGGTTACTGCGTATATTGAATCAACACTTGCATTAATGGAAGGCGGCGCCGATTTAATACTAATCGAAACTATATTCGATACCCTTAACGCAAAAGCCGCCTCGTTTGGCGTAGAAGAAGCCTTTGAGCAAGCAGGACGTAAATTACCAGTTATGATTTCGGGTACTATTACCGATGCCTCAGGCCGTACGCTTTCGGGGCAAACAACCGAAGCATTTTATAATTCTATTCGCCATATTAAGCCTATTTCGATTGGTTTAAACTGTGCGCTTGGCCCTGATTTACTGCGCCAGTATGTAGAAGAGTTATCGCGCGTGTGCGAAACCTTTACATCGGTACACCCTAATGCGGGCTTACCAAATGAGTTTGGTGAATACGACTTAGAAGCGGACGATATGGCAACCGAAATTATCGATTGGGGTAAATCGGGCTTTATTAATATAGTAGGCGGATGCTGTGGCACCACGCCTGCGCATATTCGCGCTTTTGCAAAAGGTTTAGCGGGCGTTAAACCACGCCAACTACCAGAGCTTGAAGTACGCATGCGTTTATCAGGCCTTGAAGCCTGTAACTTAAATTAAGGAGCCAGCATGACCCAACAAATAGCAGTATTTACTAATGTCGGCGAACGTACCAATGTAACGGGTTCTGCCATGTTTAAACGTTTAATCATGGAAGAAGACTTTGAAGCCGCGCTAACAGTGGCACGCGAACAAGTAGAAAATGGCGCACAGGTTATTGATATAAACATGGACGAAGCCATGTTGGACTCAAAAGCCGCCATGGTTAAGTTTTTAAACTTAATAGCCTCAGAGCCTGATATTTCTCGCGTACCAATTATGGTCGACTCCTCAAAATGGGAAGTAATAGAAGCAGGCTTAAAGTGTATTCAAGGCAAGGCGATTGTTAACTCAATATCGCTAAAAGAGGGCGAAGAGCCGTTTATTCGCCAAGCTAAAATAATAAAACGCTTTGGTGCAGCCGCTGTTGTAATGGCATTTGATACCGACGGACAAGCCGACACGGCAGACCGTAAGTTCGCAATATGTGCGCGCAGTTATAAAATATTGGTAGAAGACATTGGCTTTGCGCCAGAAGATATTATATTCGACCCTAATATATTTGCCGTAGCCACCGGTATTGAAGAGCACGATAACTACGCCGTAGAATTTATTGAAGGCACTCGCCGTATTAAGCAAAATTTGCCGCACTGTAAAGTGTCGGGCGGTGTATCAAATGTATCGTTTTCGTTTAGGGGTAATAACCCCGTACGTGAAGCCATTCACTCAGTGTTTTTATATCACGCTATTCAAGCTGGTATGGACATGGGTATTGTAAATGCGGGGCAACTAGCCGTTTACGATGATATACCAGAAGAACTACGTAAAGCCGTTACCGACGTAATACTTAATACCGACTCAGGCGCAGGTGAGCGTTTAGTAGAGCTTGCACCTAAGTATTCGGGTATGGCACAAGCCGAGCGAGTAGAAGATTTAGAGTGGCGCACATGGCCTGTTGCAAAACGCCTTGAGCACGCGCTTGTAAAAGGTATTACTACCTTTATAGATGAAGATACCGAAGAATGCCGCGCCGCAGCAGCTAAACCTATTCACGTAATTGAAGGGCCGTTAATGGACGGCATGAACGTAGTAGGCGACTTATTTGGCGCAGGTAAAATGTTTTTACCACAAGTTGTTAAGTCGGCGCGCGTAATGAAGCGAGCCGTAGCCTACCTAGACCCATACATTGAGCTTGAAAAAGAAGAAGGCTCAACTAACGGTAAAATAGTGATGGCGACCGTAAAAGGTGACGTACACGACATAGGTAAAAATATTGTGGGTGTTGTACTGCAATGTAATAACTATGAAGTAATCGACTTAGGTGTAATGGTACCGGCTGATAAAATACTCCAAACCGCCATCGACGAAAAAGCCGATATTATTGGGTTGTCGGGCTTAATTACCCCATCGCTTGACGAAATGGTACATGTGGCAAAAGAAATGAAACGCCGTGGTTTTGAACTGCCGCTACTAATTGGTGGTGCTACTACTTCTAAAGCGCACACCGCAGTAAAAATTGAGCCGCAATATGACAAAGGCGTTGTGTATGTAAGTAATGCCAGCCGTGCAGTTGGTGTGGTTTCAAACCTATTATCAAAAGACATTAAACCTGACTTTTTAGCTAAAACTAAAGCTGAATATGTAAAAGTACGCGAGCAACAAGCCCGTAAAAAACCACGCTCTAAGCCTGTTACTATTCAGCGTGCCCGCGATAATGCAGCAAAGCTTGATTGGGATAACTACACGCCGCCAGTGCCTAAAAAGCTTGGCGTGATCGAGTTTAAAAACGTATCTATTGCCACTTTGCGTAAATACATAGATTGGACGCCATACTTTATGACGTGGTCAATCGCCGGTAAATACCCGCGCATAATGACCGACGAAGTAGTAGGCGAGCAAGCGCAAAGCTTATTTAAAGACGCTAACGACATGTTAGACGACCTTGAAAAAGCAGGCAGTTTGCAACCACTTGGCGTAATAGGTTTATTCCCTGCTAACCGCGTTGGGGACGACATAGAAATATACACCGACGAAACACGCAAAGAGCTGTTAACTACCTCGTGCCATTTACGTCAGCAAACCGAAAAAACCGACTTTGCTAATTACTGCCTAGCCGACTACATAGCACCCAAAGGTACACCAGATTATTTTGGCGCGTTTGCAGTAACGGGCGGTTTAGAAGAAGACGACTTAGCAAATGCGTTTGACGCACAGCAAGACGATTACAACAAAATAATGATTAAAGCGGTTGCCGACAGGCTCGCAGAAGCGTTTGCAGAATACTTACACGAAAAAGTACGTAAAGAGTATTGGGGTTTTGCACCAGACGAAAACCTAGCAAACGATGAGCTAATACGCGAAAACTACCAAGGTATTCGCCCAGCGCCAGGTTACCCTGCGTGCCCAGAGCACACCGAGAAAAAGAAAATTTGGCAATTACTCGATACCGAAAAACGCATTGGCATGCAGCTAACCAGCTCATACGCAATGTGGCCAGGTGCTGCTGTTTCAGGTTGGTACTTTTCACACCCTGAGGCTAAATACTACGCCGTAGCAGCAGTACAACGCGATCAAGTTGAAGACTACGCTAAACGAACCAATATGACGCTTGAAGAAGCTGAAAGATGGCTGTCGCCTAACTTGGGGTATGATCCGGAGTAAAAGCGCAGCGGTCAACTATCCGTTAAAACAAAAAGCGAGCCTAATTTGGCTCGTTTTTATTTTGTATCTTTATATTTGTTATGACAATAAATATCGATAACTCAGTTGTTTACATAATAGGTATTAGATGTGACTATTAAATGGATTGAACATGTAGTCTATGTATTAGTTTTGGACTAAGCATAAAGGATACTAAGTTTTAGTTACTCTAACTAAGGAATTATAATGCAGACAATTACGGAAGATCAGCTATCTCTTGAATATTACGGTGCAGCAGTTGAAAAAGGGCAACTAAAAGCGAAAGATGTTGCTCGCTATATTTTGGCATTAGATGAATTTATGAACGTTATTACAACAGAAGCTTATGGTAAAGATGCATCGCTATGTATGGATGTATCAGGTTTTAGAGGACAATCATTTGATATTGATTTTTTACTTCAGGTTGTAGGTTTATCCTCTGGAGCACTATTTTGCACCAGCTCCCCCAAAGACCTTATTACTCTGGCTACTGACTCAATTAAGTTGTGTATTCATTTAGCTGGCAATCAACCGAAGCAGTGCACACCAGATAGTAATGCGAATACAGTTAATATTGAAAACTCTAATGGTCATACTCAAGTATTTCATATTCAAACGCTAAATGTTCTTTCTGACCCAAAAGCTGCTAATTCATTGGATACATTTATTAGAGAGCCTTTGCTCAAAGGGTTAAGCGAAGTAAAGTTAAAATCTTCAAAGTTTGACATCCAAACTAAAGCTTCGGCTAATGATGCTGAATTTTTTAAACCTCTAGATTTCGATTTACCAATTTCAAAAAATACAATTACAACAGGTTTAACTATTGAATCACCATCCTTTAAAGATGGAAATAAGTGGAAATTATTTGATGGACAATCCAGTTTCTATGCAGAGATTACTGATAGAGAATTTATTGAGACTGTAGATAAAGGAGAGCGGTTTGGTAAAGGGGATCTATTAATAGTTGAAATGGAAATAATTCAGACCAAAACACCGCAAGGTTTGAAGATCGAAAAACTCATTACGAAAGTTACAGATCATAAAGAAGCGCCTCAGCAGAAAGGTATGTTCTAAGATTTTAGGTCAAAGTATTAGAAATATAATAAAAGCCCAAATTGAAGGACTATAAATGAAACATCTAAACCACATCCTACTGTGCTTATCTCTACTTTTCACATCTAGCACATTTGCTCTTGAGCAAAAATATCACGAGTTCGTTTTACCTGTTATTGCAGCCTTTGAAAGTGACGATAAAGCAGCTATTGCTTCGCTTGTTTATTACCCGCTAAAACGACGATACCCCATACCTGACATTAAAAATGAAGCTGAGTTTATCAACCGCTTTGATGAAGTATTTAATGATGAGCTAGTGGCAGTTATTGCCAGTTCAAACATTAACACCGATTGGGAGAAAGTAGGTTGGCGCGGCATTATGCTAAATAACGGCGTTATGTGGGTAGATACTGACGGTAAAATTATTGCTGTAAATACACAAAATACTAAAGAGCAGGCACTTGCTAAAAACTTAATCGAACAAGGTAAGCAATCCTTGCACGCAAGTATTAATACTTTTGAAAAACCAGTACTCAATTGGAAAACGGCTAACTATCATGTTCGTGTTGATGATTTAGGCGAGCATAATTTTCGGTATGCAGTGTGGGGTATTAATAAAAAGCCAAGTGACAAGCCTGATATGGTTTTACTAAATGGCGATATTACATTTGAGGGCAGCGGCGGGAATCATCACTATACGTTTAAAAATGGTCGTTATAGTTATGTGCTACAAGTAACCATTATTGGCTGCGATACATCACCACCAGGTTGGCTTGAAGTTTATAAAGACGATGAGCGATTGTTGTCTGAAGATGTTATAAGCACTCATTAATCGCTTTTTATTAGTAAGCATGCGGCTAAAATCTCTATAAAAGTAGCTTTAGCTGCAAGTTAAATGTTATTACTTTATTCTTCTATCCCTTTGTAAAACTTTGTTAATCGCCTCTTTATTTCCGGTTGGTACTCTATATAATGCCGTGTTAATGGAACGTTGCAGTTGTAGTGACGTGATTAAATAAAGAAATACAAAGGATTATGGAATTGATTAAACTATCTTGCCTTACGTTGCTCATGATGAGCGCGTATTCAGTGAATGCCAATACTCACGCTCAGCCTATAAAAAACACTCAAGAAAATACTTACGGTGATGCTGTTTTAATTAACGATCAAAAAATAAATTTTGATAAAGCTCATTTTGAAAGTTTATCTAAAAAACCTCTACTCGCGCCAATTATAAAAAATAATAGCCTTACTCAACCTGCCTCAGACGAGGAAAGCATAGAGCTTAGCAGCGTATTTCGTGAATTTTCGTTAGGCAACTCAACAGGTCGAAAAGGCTTGTACGTGGCACCTTTGTCGGGTGTGGGTAGTAAGCACATTATATCCGCCCAAGAGAGCAATTTTAATATTATAGAATATGTGAAAGGTGCGTATGAAGTAACTGCTCGCTACGACTTTGATGACTATATTGAAGATACCACGCTAATTAAAGATACAGTGGCAGATACATACTACTTATATGTTTTAGAAAATAACGCAGTACATAAAGTTAATTTAGTCACTCAAGAGATAGAACTAAGTAAAGAGTTTTATTACCCAAGAGCAGCAGATAAGTTTGATATAAATAGCGATGGGCAAGATGAGCTTTTTGTTTATCAAAGCAGTAAGCTTTTTGTTCTTAACTCGCTCGATTTATCTGAAATTGCGGTACTTGAAAACGTACCACAAAACTTTGTGACAGGCTCATTTACTGAGGCTAATGCAAAAGAAGTTTTATTTAGTGATGGTGCGGTTTATAGATTCGAAAATTCAGAATTTGTACTGCAAAAACAACTTAGTGTAAGTATTAATGGCGATCATTTAATTGCTGTTGATATTAATAACGACGGCTTAGATGAAGTGATTAATGGGCAAAGTTGGTACAGCATAGAAATGCTAAGCCCAAGCACTGAAAGCATTTTATGGACAGCCCAAAGCGACTTAGATATTGATAAAGTAATAGTTGCAGACATCGATAATGATGGTACCGACGATTTAGTTTACGGCGATGGTCAGTGGGGGAGTTTATACGCGCTTTCACTCACAACAGGCGTTGAGTTTTGGAGTATTAATAATCCAGAGCATGGTGTGTCGGGCATTGTTGTAGATGACCTTAACGGTGATGGTAAGCAAAATATTGCTTGGGGCTCAGGTTATTCTTCGTCAGGTGAAGATGGTTTTTATATTCACAACACGGATGACAAAACTCAACAGTGGGCTAAAGGCATTGAGTACTACTCAAATAAAGCGTTAGCACTTGCTGATATTAATAACAACGGAAGCTTAGATATACTTTATTCCGAGCGTGACAGTAACGCTTTGCATATAGTAGATACACAAACTAATGAAAAAATACTTACAAATATAAGCGTTAATAACGATTGGGATAATAATAATTTAGTTACTACTGCTCAGCTGTTTGATGATGGTAAGAATTATATTATTGCTGGCAGCTCTGCTATATACGATGCGAATGTACAGGTGTTTTCACCTGAAACGGGTGAAGAGCTATTTCAAACATATCTTGGCGACGGAGACTACATTAGTACCTTAACAACGTTAGATATTAATAATGATGGCAAGCTAGAAATAATAGTAGGTAATGGTGCTGAGCATACAGGAAGTGAAGGTACCTTTTTTAAAGTATTAAATGGGCAAACTGGAGAGTTATTAAAGACATCGCCTCGCTTAGGATTTTATTGGGGCGGTATGAGTTCAATAGTAACTGGAAGCTTTCTTAATAACGAAAATATAGATGTGGTTAGTCTCGTTAGTGATTACCTCATTAGTTATGACTACTCTGAAAACACTATATCTAAAGTTGCTTTGGAGCAGAGCTTTAACGGTTTGGTTAACACTGTTATTAATGGAGAAGAAACTTTAGTTGCATCTACCTATAATGGCTCACTTTATAAAGTGGCTTTAAATGGGCAGACAACATTAATTAGTGAAGTGTGCCAAAACTCTTTAAATAACATTGTGTCTGTAAGAGCTGGGTTTGTGCAGTATTCGTGTTCAGATCAGTTTGGTGAATATAACCTAGATAGCAATGTGGTTTCATACACTGTTGAGCGTAATAATAATGACAGTTGGTTAGCAACTTCTACGTATAATAATGTTGATTATACCTTGTTGGCAGGTCAGTCATTGGAGGTGTTTTCTAATCAAGTTGCTGAGCCTTTAGCTAAACCTGAAGCTGTAAGCTACTCTGATCATGTTTTAAAAAGCATACAAATAGATTTACCTGTATCAGATGATATTGATTATGTAGTTTTAAATAAGAGACCAACTCTGGGTAGGGTCGAGTTTACCGACAGACAGACGGGTCTACTAACTTATATACCTTCGGGGACTGTAGGCATTGACGAGCTTAGTTACTACACAGTAAAAGATCGTTCACGTTCAGCGTTATCAAGCTTAACGTTAGAGCTCACAAATACAGCACCAACAGCAAATAATATGACACTGCAAACTCATTGGAGTACACCGCTTAACTTTAATCTAGAAGGTATGGATGAAGACGCTGAGCAATTAGTATTTCAAATTAAAAATTCGCCTGCTCATGGGCAAATTCAGTTAATGGATTCTGCTTTAGGTAGCGTGACCTTTTCACCAAGTGGTGACTCGGTTGAGCCAGTATCAGTTAGCTTTACAGTGAAAGATTCTTTAGTTGAATCTGAGCTTCATAATGTTGTTATTGAACTTACAAATACAGCCCCACAAGCTCAAAATGTAACATATAACACCTCTTATAAGAGTGAAGTGAATGGTCGCTTTTCAGCATTAGATAGCGACAACGATACACTTGAATTTGAAGTGGTAACAGAGCCAAACTCAGGAACTCTAACATTTGAGCCTGATACTGGATTGTTTAAACTAACTCCTACGAGCGAATCCGATCATGTAGTAACGTTTAGCTATGTAGCTAAAGATAAATTTGATAGTTCAGCAGTTCAAACTGTGACTATAAACGTTGAAGGTAAGCAAGCTGCTGCGCTAGCGACTCCATCATCTGATTCAGGCTCTAGCTCAGGTGGCAGTATTTATTACTTACTTACGCTGCTATCAGTGGTTTTATTTGGTAGACGCCGTTTTAATTAGTAGTTAAAAGCTTATTTACACTATCTAAAACCGCCAAATGGCGGTTTTTTATTTATTAATAATCTTTTTAAAATCAACGATTTATTGCTTGCTTTTGTTGTGGGTATTGTACAACCCTAAACTTTGCAAATAAACGATGTGGTTACTTAATACGATTTTTGCTTAAATATATTGTAAGTTTTAACTTGGGTGTTTTTAGGCTTTTATTTAGGGCTGTTTATCTTTCGAGGTTTAACATGCACTGCCCCGAGGATTCTGCATAGGGGCAATTTACGCTTTGTTGTTTACAAACCTCCCGCCGCGATTAAATCTCCCCTAGATTGAGTGAACTTCAATCTAAAAAGGTCTGCAGTCCCTAGTCTAATACTAATAATCAGACGTTAATAATTTCAATGTGGTTTAAACGTTCTAATAATTAGTATTTTTATAAAACAGATCTAAGTGGTAGGCTAAAAGTAGTAAGTATAAAATAGTAAGTAATTAAAAATAGTTCTCGCGCAACAAGGAACCCTCCTGTAAAGCGCTTTGCCAAGGAGTTTTGTATGATCACGCTTACCATTAATGGTAATAAACATGAGTTTTCTGGCGATCCGTCAACGCCAGTATTATGGTATCTCCGAGACGAATTGAATTTAACCGGCCCTAAATTTGGCTGTGGTATGGCTCAGTGCGGTGCGTGTACTGTGCATATTGATGGGGTAGCTCAGCGCTCGTGTGTATTACCTGTAGCGGCAGTAGCGGGTCTTTCAATTACAACAATTGAAGGGTTAAGCGAGCAGGGCGATCACCCAGTGCAACAAGCATGGGTTGAGCATAAAGTACCGCAGTGTGGTTTTTGCCAGTGCGGCCAAATGATGCAAGCTGCAAGCTTATTAGCTGCAAACCCAACCCCAACCGACGATGAAATAGTAAGTAATATGTCGGGAAATATTTGCCGTTGTGGTACATACCCGCGTATTCATAAAGCAATTAAATCAGCTGCTAAAACAATGGCGAGTGTTCAGTATTTTGACCCAAATGAACAAGGGGAAGAAGTATGAGCCAAGATAACAAATATTTTGATTTAAACCGCCGTAAGTTTTTAAAAACCAGTGCAATAGGTGCGTTGGTACTCGGCACTTATTTTGTAAGCAGTGCGCCAAGAGCATTTGCGGGTGTGTTAGAGCAGCCATCTGAGCTGGCAAAACGCGCAAACTTATTTATTGCACTGCGCCCAGACGGCATGGTTGAAATAACCTGCCATCGCTCTGAAATGGGTCAGCAAATTCGCACCGCGATTGCACAAATAGTTGCCGATGAAATGGAAGCCGCGTGGGATAAGGTTATTGTTATTCAGGGTAAGGGCGACCCTAAATACGGCGATCAAAATACCGATGGCTCGCGCAGTATTCGCTACAACATGCAGCGCCTGCGTGAAATGGGCGCAAGTGTACGTTACATGATGCAGCATGCTGCCGCTAAGTTTTGGAAAGTTGATCCACGAACCTGTACTGCTAATCAACACGTTGTTACACACAGCTCAGGTAAATCGCTTACTTATAAAGATTTAATCGACTTAGCGCTTACAATAACGCCACCAGAAGCTGACAAACTAACGCTTAAAACACGCAAAGAATGGCGTTATATTAATACCGGCATGGCGCACATAGATTTAGCCGATTTAGTAACAGGTAAAGCTATATTTGCAGCCGATGTACGCGAACCACAAGCGCTGGTGGCTATAATTGAACGCCCGCCGGTAGTAGGCGGTGTTGTTAAGTCGTTTGATGCCAGTGCTACAAAAGCGATAAACGGCGTTATAGATGTTATTGAAATACCTGCACCAAAAGGCGCACCGCAGTTTCAGCCAAAAGGTGGCATTGCGATTATAGCTAAAAACACATGGGCTGCATGGCAAGGGCGTAAAGCATTAAAAGTCGTGTGGGATGATGGCAAAAATGGCGATTACAATTCAAAAGAATTTAAAAAGTCATTATTACAAACAGTACAAACTCCACAGGCAAACATACGTGATAAAGGCGATGCCATGGGCGTGTTGGCTAAATCGAGCAATAAATTGGTAGCTGATTATTACGCACCGCATCTTGCTCAAGCACCAATGGAGCCGCCTTGTGCAACAGCTATGTACAACAAAGACAGTGTTGATATATGGGCTGCTACGCAAAATCCACAAGCCGATATGAAAACAGTGGCGGCAATGCTTGGCATGGATGAGAGCAAAATTAATGTTCACGTTACCATGTTAGGAGGCGGTTTTGGGCGTAAGTCAAAACCTGACTTTTCAGCAGAAGCAGCTTACCTTTCAATGAAAGTAGGCAAACCTATTCGTGTGCAATGGACGCGTGAAGACGACATACAACATGGTTTTTACCATGCAGTTTCGGCTCAGCACATTGAAGCATCGCTAGATAAAAATGGCGCAATAGAATCGTATTTACACCGCACCGCGTTTTCACCAATTACCTCTACCTTTTCAGAAGGGGCGACTACGCCAGGAAGCTTTGAACTACGCTTAGGATTTACCGATAATCCTATTAACACACCTAATATGAAGTTAGAAAACGGTGATGCGCAAGCCAAAGCACGAATTGGTTGGATGCGCTCTGTATCAAATATTTTTCATGCCTTTGCTATTCAGTCATTTATTGGCGAAGCAGCGCATAAAGCCGGTCGCGACCAAAAAGACTATTTACTAGACACTATAGGTCCGAGTCGCATTGTTGATGTAACTGAGCAAAATGCCACATACGATAATTACGGTGGCGATAAAGCGGTTTATCCTCTAGATATTGGCAGACTGCGCCATGTTATTGAAAAAGTAGCTGACATGAGTAAATGGGGGCGAGAGCTTCCTAAAGGTCGAGGTTTAGGCATAGCAGCGCATAGAAGCTTTTTAACTTACGTAGCTACGGTAGTTGAGGTAGAAGTGTCGGATGCTGGCGATTTAAAAGTGATTAAATCGTGGGTTGCCATTGACGCGGGTACTGTTGTAAACACCGACACCGTGAAAAACCAAACCCAAGGTGGCTCTATTTATGGGATTACAACTGCAATCAGCGATGGTATTACCTTTGATAAAGGGCGCGTACAGCAAAGTAATTTTCATGATTATCGCGTACCGCGTATGAGCGACGCACCTCTTGAGATTGAAGTTGAAATTGTACAAAGTGATGCACCACCAGCAGGAGTAGGCGAGCCGTCTACACCAGTTTATGCGCCAGCATTATGTAATGCTATTTTTGCAGCGTGCGGAAAGCGTATTAGGCAGTTACCGATTGGTAACCAATTAAAAGCGTAGCTAAATAACCTACAGCTTAAACAAAAAAAACCGCCAAATGGCGGTTTTTTTAAAAGCGGTTAACGCGGTTTAACGACCTTTTTCAAACTCATCAACTTCACGCTCTGCTTCTTCTTTAGATTTACCGTATTGCTGCTGGATTTTACCAACTAGCTCTGTACGGCTACCTTCAATTTTATCTAAATCGTCGTTGGTAAGATCGCCCCATTTTTGTTGAGCCTTACCTTTAAGTTCTTTCCAATTACCTTCGATACGATCGCTGTTCATAAGTTTATCCTTACTTTAGGTTAGTGAATTAACTGTCAGTTATAAAGTAGCAAGCCTTGTACCAATGAATAATAATGATTTTATTATTTTTATTATCAGTTGGTTATATTTTTATGTTGAGCGATTTTGTTTTTAATATTGCGCTTTTTATTAAAAAATATACATAGCAGCCTGTAATTATTGCTGACATAAATTAGGCCGCTTTGATGTAACTCATTCTTAAATTTTTGTTTTAAGCTAATATGCAGGTATTAAACAAAGTAGTTAACCTGAGTGAGTTATGAATACAAAAACGTGTGAATACGGAGTGGATGACTGCTCATACAAAATGGCAGGTGAGTTAGCAGGTATTACACAATTGGTGAATGCGTTTTACGACAATATGGACGCTTTAAAAGAGGCTGAACATATAAGGAGTATGCATTCAAAAGACTTATTGGCATCGCGTAAAAAACTTGCTTACTTTTTGTCGGGCTGGTTAGGTGGTCCTAAATTATACGCTGAACATTTTGGCAGTATTAACATTCCTCAAGCGCACAAACATTTACATGTAGGAATTGAGCAAAGTGATGCATGGCTTTTATGCATGCAAAAAGCGGTTGATAAGCAACCTTACGAAGCCTCATTTAAAATTTACTTAATGCAGCAATTACGAGTGCCTGCAGATCGAATTAGAATGGTGTCGGGTAGTTAATAGCAATTATTAATAAACATCTACCGCGGTGTCGCTGCGGTTTTTTGTTACAATGCCTGCAAAGCAATTTAGGGTAAATAGCTGTGCTGCCGGTTCAAGACATATATCAACAACTCGTTACTACATTACAAAGTAATCCTATTACGTTATTACAAGCGCCGCCTGGTGCGGGTAAATCTACGTGGTTGCCGCTGCAACTAATGCGCGATGGGCATTTTAAACGTATTGTAATGCTAGAGCCTCGCCGTTTAGCTGCTCGTAATATAGCCAGCTACCTAGCAAAGTGCCAAAACGAGAGTGTTGGGCAAAGTGTGGGCTTGCGGATTAGGGGCGAGAGTAAAGTAAGCGCTAATACGCGCCTCGAAATAGTCACCGAAGGCATGCTAACGCGCATGTTGCAAAACGACCCCGAATTAAGCGATATTGATTTACTGATATTTGATGAATTTCATGAGCGTTCAATTGCAGCCGATACCTCACTTGCCTTTGCGCTCGAGACCCAAAGTGCGCTGCGTGAAGATTTAACCATTATGCTTATGTCGGCAACTCTTGATACTGAGCGTTATACAGCGTTTTTTGACTGCCCTGTAATTCAATCAAGCGGTCGCAGCTACCCAATAGACGAAATATACATACCCATAAAAGATGAAAGCCGTTGGCTTGATGCAATTCCTACCATAATAAAACAAGCACTTAATGAGCAAACAGGTAGCGCATTGGTATTTTTACCTGGACAATTTGAAATACTACGCGTGCAACAAGCACTTAGCGATTTACCCAGTAACTGCCAAGTAGCAACGCTATTTGGCGAGCAAGATAAAGCCAATCAGCAAGCTGCTATTGCTCCTGCACCAAACGGCATGCGCAAAGTAGTGCTTACCACCAATGTAGCCGAAACCAGTTTAACTATTGAAGGCATACGCATTGTAATTGACAGCGGCAAGCGCCGTGCAGCTACCTTTAATTTAAAAACAGGGGTCACTGAGCTCACAACACAAAGTATATCGCGCTCGTCTGCTGTGCAGCGTGCAGGGCGTGCAGGGCGAATAGAGCCGGGCATTGTTTATCGAATTGGTTCAAAGCAAACCTTTGAGAGACGTAATAGCCACGACAATCCCGAAATACTCACATCAGACATAAGCCAACTTATGCTTGAGGCAAAGCAGTGGGGAGCCAGTATTGATGAGCTAACCCTACTTGATAAGCCCACTGAGCAACAAGGCGAGCAAGCAAGTAACCTGCTTAACATGCTAGAAGCTATTGATAGCAAAGGTAAGCTCACACCGCTTGGCAGTAAAATGTTAGGTTTTGGTGCTGATATTCGTTTGGCGCATATGCTACTAAAAGCACAAATACTTGATGACCAACTCCCTGGTATTTTTAGGCTCGCTATTTATTTGGTGGCATTACTTGAGAGCCGAGTAAACAGTGCAAACGAGTTGAGTTTAGCGTTGCATAGCCAACAGCAACGTCCGCATCCGGTATTTAAGCAACAGTTAAAATATTGGCAAAGCCGTTTAAAAGTAAAAGACGAAAACAGCGAATTAAATACGCATTATATTAGTTTGCTAGTGGCATTGGCATACCCCGATCGTATTGCTAAAAAACGCGGTAATGGTTATTTACTTGCCAATGGTGCAGGTGCTGAGTTAAATGCCGATTACTGGCACAACGACGATTACTTAGCTATAGCAACCATGGGCGGGCACAAAGGAGGGCGTATATTTACAGCCACTGCGCTTAACCCATTTGAGTTACAAGAATTTTTACCGCATTTATTTAGTGAACTTACTCGCTGTGAGTTTGACGAAAAATCAGCACGTTTTATTCATCAAGATGAAGTAAAGCTCGGGGCTATAACGCTCAGCAGCCAGCCTAGTAAGCAAAAACTAGATAAGAGCGAGCGCGCTAAAGCGTGGCTAAACTTATTTGCTAAACATGGCTTTGCATTATTTAACGAGCAACCTGATGCGCAGCAATTGCTGATACGTATGAGCTTAGCAAGTAATTTAATGCCTGATAAATTCCCAAAAACAAATGAGCAACAACTCATTCAAAATGCAGCGCAGTGGCTAAGCGTGTTTTTAGAAGATATTAAAACGCTCACGCAGCTTAAAAAGTTTAACTACTTTGAAGCATTACAAAACTGTTTTGATTGGCAACAACAAACCGCTTTAAAAGCACTGTTACCACTGCGCTTAACGGTGCCAAGTGGCTCAAATATAAAAATAGAATATCAGCTTGATGGCCCCGCAAAGCTAAGCGTGCGTATGCAAGAAGTTTACGGCTTGACCAGTACGCCTATGCTTGCCAACGGTAAACTGCCACTGCTTATGGAGCTGCTATCGCCAGGTAAACGCTCATTGCAACTTACTCAAGATTTAGCCCACTTTTGGGCTAGCAGTTACCGCGATGTGCAAAAGGAAATGAAAGGTCGTTACCCTAAGCATTTTTGGCCAGACGACCCTGCCAACAGCGTTGCAACAAATAGAGTAAAGAGCAAAATGTAATTTGCCGTATTTTATAACTTTATTTACTTTAAATAGTGTGTTTTTATATTAGAAACAATAAGGAATGTTAAAAATGAAAATAATATTTGCTGCTTTACTTCTACTCTCATCGGGTGTCAGTGCTAACAATTACCAAGAAGAAGTTGATAATTTTTTTGAATTGTACTCTGATGAAAAAATAAGCGATGCTGTTGACTCTATTTACGCAAGTAATAAATATGTGTCGTCGATACCTGATCAGGTAAAACAGATAAAAACGCAGCTATCCTCACTTGATGATCTTGTTGGTGAAATTAATTTCATTAATAAGGTTTCTGATTATAAAGTTGGGGAGCTTTTTGTTCATGTAACCTACCTAGTAACCTACGATAGGCAGCCTATTCGTTTTGAATTTCAATTTTTTAAAGTGAAAGAAGGTTGGAGAATTTATTCAATGTCTTTTGATGACAATATCGATGAAGATATAAAAGAACTTGCAAGAAAAGCTGCGCTAAAAAATTAATGTATTAATAAATTTAGTCGTTTTAGTAAAAATACTTTTTTAAGAGTAATCGTTATGAAGTGCAAGCTAAGCTTTCTATTAATTATATTTTTTAGCTTTTCAGCCCGTGCCGATGAGACGTTAGACCTAAAGTTGTTTGCACAAAGTTATTACAACGCCATGACCGCCACACAAGCACCTAACGCAGGTGCTAAAGAGCTTGAGGCCTACCTTGCATTGTTAACCGATGATATTGGCAATCAGCATATTCCGTATCAACCGGATGACTCACGTACTCCAGATGGTAAAAAGCAGATGCGCAAAGGTATGAGTTTTTACTTAGGTGCGCACACATTGTTTGAAAGCACACTGCTTAATACATTTGTGTTTAACGATACAGGCTTTGCTATTCGTTATAAAAACTATGTAAAAGGTATTCATCCGCAAAATAAACAGCCAATTGAGTATACCTCCACAATGATGGAAGTGATTGAAATTGAAAACGGCAAAGTGGCGATGATCCGCAAGTATCACGAATAACAAATAAGGATATATATGAAACATTTACTTATCGCATTATCAATATTAATGCTTAGTGCATGCGTTAGTACAAAAAATGATTTTAGATTTGATGGCTCCACACCAGAGACAACTCAAGTGGGAGTTAATAAAGTTTTAAAAGCATTAAAGCCTCAAGATTCCATGCGTTTTTTAGGCGCTTTAATCGCAATTCAATTTTCTGACGTGCAAAGCTTAGACGATATTATGGGCGACCCGACCATGATGGGGGAAATGAATTACTTTATTATTGGCAAAAAAATAGATGGTTTAAATTATTACGAAGTACTGGAGCTTGCGAGTTCGTCTCCATCAAAAGTTGAATTTTCTGTAGTGGAATAATTTCAGCTTTTTGTACTACTTTAAATGTGTAATACCAATCCGCAATAATACTTAATCATTTTGCGGGGCTAAACGTGTCGCTACCTGCGTTAAAAAATTCTCATTTAGAACAACTAAATAGCGAATTTTTTGCCTAGCTATCAACACGTTTTTCCGCCCTCAAAATAGACCACTTAATTAAGCGAATTGGTATAATTTTATGTCTATATTAAATATATTATTGAAAAGGCTAAAATTTTAACGCTATAAAATTTAATAGTAAGCTTTGTTTATTCCTGCTCATGAATTTATACTACGCTTTAGTAAGAAGCTAATTATTTATTATTTAGGTACAGGGAGTCTAAAATATAAAAATGTAAGCTACTTTGACTTAATTTTACACGATTAGATAGAGACTATGACATTAAGATTTTTTGTAATAATAGGTACTTTGATTTTAATGTGCTTTGTAACAAGTTTATTAGTTGGGTACCGCTATTTCTTTAGCCTGCCGACCATAAACACTAGTATTGAAGATTATCAAAATCGTGAATTATTAAGTCTTAAAATTGCGCTTGATAGAGAGTTTATATTTTTAGAAACACTCAATTATGACTACGCCGTATGGGATGATACCTATAATTACATGGCTGATTTTGACGTAGAATATGTAGATTCAAACTTTGTAGGTGACACCTTCTACTCTCTCAAAATTGATGGTGTGTTTATTTACGATATAAATTTTAATATGGTTTACGGGCAAGCGTATGATTATATTACACATACTGAGTTTGATGCTCCTGATTTAGATTTACAGGTTAATAAATTAAACCGCGCAATTATTCCTAATTCAAAAGCCTCTGAAGACGACAACAGTTTAAGCCATTCTGGTTTTTTGCAAACAGCGGACGGCCCTGTCATGTTTGCATCGCATGTAATAAAGCGAACAGATAAAACAGGTGAGCCTGTTGGTAGTATTGTTTTTATAAAAAAAGTAAGACCGTCGTTGATCAAGTCCTTAGCTGAGATTGCACAAGTGGAGCTTAGCTACTTACAAATAGAACAGGCTAGTTCTTTAAACGATATTGCGACGCTTAAAGGGAGCCTCCAAGGAGAGGACATTGCCACTCAAAGGAAAAGGGTGATTCTAGATATAAACGGTAATCCACTTCTTGCTTTGAACATTAAGCACCACCATCAAACACTGCCAGTTTTATTTGATCACTATTTAAAACTTATTTTGTTAATGTTTTTTGTAATGTCACTTTTGAGTTTCTATATTGTAAATCGTTACTTTATTGAACCACTTATTAACGGTGCGTCCGCTATCAATTCAATGTTGGTTAAAAACGATTTACAGCCTCTGAGATTCAGTAATAAATTTTTAGAAATGCGCGTTTTAATTAGCGGGTTTAATGCATTAATTAAACAAGTTAAAGATCAAAATTTTAAGCTTGAAAAAATAAGTAAAATTGATGGGTTAACCCAAATTTACAACAGGCGTGCCTTTGACGAAATTATTGTGGCGCAATGGGAACAGGCTCAACAGCAAAAAAATGCCTTTGGAATAATATTACTTGATGTAGACCATTTCAAAAATTATAACGATTTTTATGGTCACCAAGGCGGAGACAACGTTTTACAAGCTCTTGCCCAAAAGCTAAAGCAAGTAGCTAAGCAAAACACAGGTACAGTGGCGCGCTATGGCGGCGAAGAGTTCATATTATTCTTTAAACAGCTTTCTTATGAAGAGTTTGTAGATATATCTCAGCAATTGCTTTTGGCGGTTAGGGAATTAAATCTACCTCATGAAGCGTCGCCTGTACGTGAGTATTTAACAATTAGTGCTGGGTGTGTATTTGCTACAAAAGAAACCTTAAGTAGTAATAATGTGTCTATGCAATCACTAATTAAAGAAGCTGACATAATGCTTTACGAAGCGAAAAACTCAGGTAGAGATAAAACATCAATCAAATCTATATAATTCAAGTGAATTATTAAAGATGCATCAGCTGTTTTTTATTATAAAACGCTTAAACCTCTTTCCCGCCATGGCTCTGTGCTAGGTCGTCAAGTTCGGCGCAAGTGTAATCAAAACCACTTTCGTCGTATTCGTATGTCACTTTTACACTATCGCCGCCATTAAAAAGTCGTGTTTTTACATCGTTAACCGGCCAGTCTTTCAGCTCGTGTAAAAACCGGTTAGCAACTTGTGAAGATTCAAAACAATAGCGAATTTCTGTTTTCATAAATAATAAAGCTCTGGCTGTTTACCCCTGCAGCTAGTGCATTATTAATGGGGCGTTCATGATTCGGTTACAAAAAATAAAGAGTTAAATTGTAAATTTTGTGTTTCAATAAATGCATCAAACTCGGTACACACTAACGTACTTTAATTAACAAATGATGACGACTTTACATGCATTATAAATTTGCTCTGATCGCAAGCACTGTTTTTATACTAAGCGCTTGCGGTGGTTCAGGCTCAGATGATACGCCAACCGTTAACGGAAATAAAATCCCCATTTTGTCAGTCGCTGATATTCCTAGTGAATTAAGTAAGGGCCAAACAATTGAGCTAACAGCAACAGCCAGTGATAAAGACGGCACTATTACATCGGTTGTATGGCAACAAACGCAAGGGCCTGAACTAATTAGCGGGCCTTTAGAGGCAGTAACCACCTCAGTAACACTGCTAAATGCGCAAAGTTATAAGCCTGTTAATTACGCTTTTTCGGTCACAGCAACCGACAATGAAGGAGCAAGCAGTGTAAAAACGCTGAGCTTTATAGCGCGCAATAATATGGATGAGATTAGCGCCGCACGGTTACTACACCAAGCAACAATGGGGCCTAAGCTTAGTGAAATACAAAACGCACAAGGTTTAAGCGAGCAGCAATGGCTTGATAAACAAATAGCGCTACCTATTAATTATCACCGTGATTATTTAGTAAAGCTAAATGACGATGACGACTTTAAATACATAAGCCGCATAGATGCATGGTGGAAAGCAGTAATGCAAAGTGACGATCAACTCCGTCAACGTGTTGCATTTGCGTTAAGTGAAATATTAGTGGTGTCGGATGAGAACAGTGCCTTAAGAGGGCAACCTGAGGGCATGATCACTTATTACGATTTATTACTAAAGCATGCCTTTGGTAATTATCGTGACTTACTCGAAGATGTCACGCTTTCGCCTATTATGGGAACTTATTTAAGCCATTTGGGTAACGAAAAAGCAGACGATACACTCAATATTCGCCCAGACGAAAATTACGCACGTGAAGTAATGCAGTTATTTACTATTGGCCTTGAAGAGCTAAACCTAGATGGCAGCGCCAAGCTTGATGCACAAGGTAATACCATTGCCACTTACGGACAGGTAGAAATAGAGGGGTTTGCACGCGTATTTACTGGTTGGACGTTTGCCGATAGTGAAACATTTAAGCGTAAAAGTCGTGATTATATTAAACCAATGGAAGCATTTGACGAGTACCACTCTAGTAAACAAAAAACCTTACTAAACGGTGAGGTTATACCACAAGGTTATGCAGCAGAAGAGTCATTGCAAATAGCCCTCGATAATTTATTTAATCATCAAAATGTTGCGCCGTTTATTAGCAAACAGCTTATTCAGCGATTAATTACGTCAAATCCAACCCCCCAATACGTTGAACGAGTAGCTAATGTATTTATTGATAATGGCGCCGGTGTACGCGGCGATTTAGCGGCTGTAGTAAAGGCTATATATTTAGATGATGAAGCGCGGCATTTTGGCTCAGTGCTTAATTACCAAGGTAAAATTAAAGAGCCTATTTTAAAAACTGTACAGTTTTGGCGAAATCTAGATGCTAAATCGCCAGCGGGTTATTATAAAACATGGAATTTAATAAATAGCTACGGACAAGGACCCATGCAATCGGCTTCGGTATTTAACTTTTTTAGGCCTGATTATCAAACCGCAGCTTTGCGAAATGAAGGTATTGTTGCACCAGAATTACAAATAGCAAACGACGCAACACTGATTGGTACCATGAACGCGCTTTACGCAAGTTTAGTTTGGAGTACCGCAGAAGCGCGCAGCGATTTAAATTCAAATAGTATTTATATTTATGTTCAAGACGACATGAATGTTTTAGAGAAAAACGGTGTTAGCGCGCTATTAGCTCAGTACAACACGTTATATTTTGCAGGCGCAATGAGCAGTGACACGCGCCAAGCGTTACTTGATTTAGATGCCTACTTTAATGAAGAGCAATACCGTGAACGGGTTTCGTATTTATTATATATGATTGCTATTTCACCTGAATTTAACGTGCAGTATTAGGAGCGCATAATGAGCATTAATAGAAGAGAGTTTTTGTCGTTATGTGTAAAAGGCAGTGTATCGGCTGCCGCGTTAACGAGCCTGCAATTACAAGCATTAACTGGAGCGACTAATGCAGTTGAGCTAGGAGATTACAAAGCATTAGTGTGTGTGTATTTATATGGAGGGAATGATTCGTTAAATATGCTAGTTCCGCTTGAAGGCGAGCAACGTAGTGTTTACGAGCAAAGTAGGCAGAACCTAGCGGTAGAGAGCCCACTTGAGTTAAGTATTAAAAGCCAGTTTGCCGGTGGAGTCGGTATTCATCCCTCACTTGAACCTATACAAAATGTGTTTGAATCTCAAAATTTAGCATTTGTAGGCGGGGTAGGTACTTTACTCGCTCCCACAACATTGAATGACTATAAAAATAAAGCAATAGGTTTGCCTAAGCATTTGTTTTCGCATAACGATCAGCAAGCTGCGTGGATGTATGGTCGAGAAAAACAATCACTTAATAGCGGGTGGGGCGCACGACTTTTAGATCGTTTAGAGTTACAAGATGAGTTTGCAGCTAATGTATCACTCGACGGTACTAATTTATGGCAAACGGGAAGTGCTAGCAATGCATTTGCGCTTAACAAAAGCGGCATTAGTAGTATTAACGCGTTTGGAGGGTATCAACCTCGTAGCGAGCACGTAACTTCTATTATGAACCGCTTACTAGGCAATACGAGCCATCCATTAAGTACAGCTTATGCCAATGGCTTAACAAGTGCGATAAATAACACTCAAGCAATGAACAGCGCGTTAGAAAGCGCGCCTGCACTTATTACCCCATTTAGCGATAATAGCCTTAGTGAGCAATTTGCAGCAGTCGCTAAAACAATTAGCGTACAGGCAAAATTGAGCACTCAGCGCCAAGTGTTTTTTGTTTCTATGGGGGGGTATGATACGCACGATAACCAATTAACAACGCACCCTGCTTTATTAAATACGTTAGCTCAAGGGTTAAGTGAATTTGATAGCGCGATGAAAGAGCTTGATATGGCAGATAAAGTGACTGCGTTTACTATGTCTGATTTTGGTCGCACGTTGACCTCAAATGGCGATGGCACTGACCATGGTTGGGCAGGAAACCAAATAGTAGTGGGCGGCGCAGTAAAAGGCGGCAATATATATGGCGAGCTACTAACTCAACATTTGGATGGCCCACAAGATACCGGTGGCGGGCGTTTAATTCCAAGTGTTGCTAATGAGCAGTACTTTGCCACATTGGCTCAGTGGTTTGGTGTGCCAAGCTCTGAGCTTGTTGATATTTTTCCAAACTTGAGTAACTTTGATCACACAACATTGGACTTTTTTGTGTAATTAGTCGCTAATAGTAATCTAAAAGCACTTGTTAGTAGTATAAGCTACTGGTTAATAGTGCTTATCTGTTTTAATAATAAAAATCACACACAATATAGGAATCATAAAATGAAAGTTTTAGTGAGCTTAGTAAGTTTAATCGCTTTTTTACTCGTCATACTGCCAGGGCCTTTGTATAAATTTGGTATTGTAGAATTAGGTGTTGCGTTTACGGGGTTTAAATTTGGCGTTTATGCTGGTGGCGCTGCATTGGTGCTACTTATAGTACAAGCGTTATTTATGCGTAAAACGTTAACGCTAAGTAGTGGTGTTATTGCACTTGTATTTTCGGTTGTGGCTATTGCTATGCCACTTAATATGATGAACAAGGCTGAAGGTGTACCGGCAATTCATGACATTTCAACTGATTTAGTTAATCCACCAAAATTTGTAGCAATTGCACCACTACGTGCAAATGCATCTAACCCAGTAGAATACGCGGGTGAAGAAACGGCAGTACAGCAACGCAAAGCATACCCTGAGCTGGTAACTTTAAGCTTTGCACAATCTAAAGCCGATTTAATGACAGCAAGCGAACAAGCAGTTAAAAATCTTGGCTTTGCATTGGTAAGTGCAAATACGGCTACAGGTATTGTGGAAGCTACCGATACAACAACGTGGTTTGGTTTTAAAGACGATGTGGTTATTCGTATTAAAGATGAAGGCAGCCAACGTTTTGTTGATATTCGTAGTAAGTCGCGAGTAGGGCGTAGTGATTTAGGAAAAAATGCAGAGCGCATTCATTCAATTATTAATGAATTAAACAGCTTACTTGCAAAATAACTAAATTTAGCGCCCTAGTACTAATGATTGAGCCCAAACACTGTTTGGGCTTTTTTTGTGCCTATTTTATATTGTCAGGTTCTATTCACAGGCTATGTACTATGCTGTTGATGATTTAAATTTTTAACCACTATGGAGTTATTATGAAAACAGTAGGATATGCAGCAAAAAGCCAAGGTTCTGAATTGACAGAATTTTCTTTTGAGCGCCGCGATTTACGAAATAACGATGTAGAAATTGAAATTTTATACTGTGGTGTGTGCCATTCAGATTTACACGCCGTACGAAATGATTGGGGTGGCAGTGACTACCCATTAGTACCTGGGCATGAAATTGTTGGTAAAGTTATGTCGGTAGGTAGCGACGTTAAAAAATACAAGCAAGGCGACACGGTTGCTGTTGGTTGTATGGTTGATTCGTGCCAAAGCTGCGATCAATGTGATAACGATGAAGAGCAATTTTGCCGCGAAGGTATGATTGGTACTTACGCAGGCAAAGACCGCATTAGTGGTGAAATGACCCAAGGTGGGTATTCTAAACATGTTGTTGTACGCGAAGAATTCGTACTTTCCGTACCAGAAAATTTAGACCTTTCTCGCGTAGCACCGCTACTTTGTGCAGGTATTACTACTTACTCGCCACTTCATAAATGGGGCGTAAAAAAAGGTAGCCGTGTTGGTGTTGTTGGTCTAGGCGGACTTGGCCATATGGCCGTTAAAAATGCAGTTGCAATGGGCGCAAGCGTTACGGTAATTGGCCGTAGTGAGTCTAAAAAAGATGATGCGGTTAAATTGGGTGCTCAGCACTACTTAGTGTCATCTAATGATGACGAAATGAAAGACTCGCAATCTGCCTTTGACGTCATTATAGATACGGTACCTGTAAAACATGATTTATCTATTTACACACCACTACTTGATGTAGATGGTACTTTAGTTATTGTAGGCCAAGTTGGTCCTGTAGATGAGCTAAGCACGGTGCCATTATTAATGGGTCGCCGTCGTATTGCAGGCTCACTTATTGGTGGTATTGCACAGACGCAACAAATGCTCGACTTTTGTGGTGAAAATAACGTGCTACCTGAGTGCGAAATGATCAACATAGACGAAATTAACACAGCATACGAGCGTATGGAAAAGTCTGACGTACGATACCGCTTTGTTATTGATATGACATCGCTAAGCGCTTAATTTACTAAGGCCTGTTTATCTTTCGAGGTTAAATTTGCAGCAGACTGTTTGGTATTTAGGCAAGGCAGAGCCTATGTAGTGTGGTTATTCCCCGTAAGTAGGCGATAACGCAGCATAAATGCCAAACATGCGCTGCCCTTTGGGTTCTTTCTAGGGGCAATTTACTCTTTGTTGCTCGGTTTTTACTTAGCCCACTAGGTTACAAACCTCACGCCGCGATTAAATCGCCCCTAGATTGAACAAATTTTAATCCTGAAAGGTCAACAGGCCCTAGGTAAATTAAAAATAAAAGAGCCGCTAATTAGCGGCTCTTTTTGTATTTTAAATTAATCTGAACTCAAGTTAATTAGTAGCTTGCGCTGTTGGTTGCTGTTTATTTAGTTGTAAGTAACTTAGTAGCCACATACCCAAACCACCTAAAAATAATGCAGCTGCTACGTAACCTGTTTGATTAGGTGCAGCACCCTGTGCTATTGCAATTCCACCGACCCAAGGGCCTATAGCATTGGCAGTATTAAATGCGCACTGTACTAAGGCACCAATCATAGCGTGGCCTTCGGGTGCAACGTCCATTAAAAGCGTTTGAATCAGCGTAGCCAAGCCCACACTGCAACCAATAAAGAAGATCACTGCATAAAGAGCCCAAATATTATGGCTTGCCGTTACATAAGCAAAGGCAAATACAATGGTACATACAAGCGCAAGGCCAGTCGTTTTAATTGCTGATTTATCGGCAGCTTTACCCAGTACATAGTTACCGAGCGTACAACCAATACCAAACATTACCATTGCGATAGAAATAGTATATGGGGCTGTTTTTGTTACCACTAAGATGGTGTCGGCAATGTAAGTATAAATACAAAATACCCCGCCAAAGCCAATAATTACAATACCCAAAATAGACCAAACCAGTTTGTTTTTAAGTACGCCAAACTCGTTTAGTAAGTTAGAAGGCTTAGCGTTATCTATATTTGGAACTACTTTATAAACAAAAATAAAAGCAATAAATGCAAGCACTGCAGCGCCGGCTAAACAATACCGCCAACTAAGGTTTTGACCCACAAGTGTTACAACAGGCACACCAACAATAGTAGCCACAGTTAAACCCATAAACACCTTAGACATAAAGCTAGCACGCTTACCTTTTGGGGCAATATCCGATGCTAATAAAATAGCCGCGCCAAAATATGCACCATGAGGTAAACCACTTAAAAATCTAAATATTACAAGCTGCTCAAGCGACGTTGCCATCGCGCTTAACCCGTTTGAGATAAACATTAAGCTTATAAAAATGAGCAATGCTTTGCGCTTTCTCATATTAGCTGTAGTGAGCATTAAAATAGGGGCGCCAACTACAACACCAATGGCGTAAGCACTAATTGCGTAACCACTTTGTGAGGGCGTTGAGCCAAATGTTTCGCTAATTAGTGGCAGCATAGGCATCATCGAAAACTCAGATAATCCTAAAATAAATGTGCCTAGCGCTAATACGAGTAAAATAGCGGTTCTGTTAAGTTGACTAGATGCCGACGTTACATCTGATGTCATAGATGATCCCTTAAGGTTTAATTTTAAAAATGAAACTGCACAATAGATCTTGAATAGGAAATATTATGTGTATGCTTAAATTTTGGTGTGAGAGGGTAGTCTGTGAGGGCGCTATTTTAAGTTAAAAAAAGTACAGAGTCATGCATAAATTAGTGGTTTTATTAGGTTTTTAAAATGTTAATTAGAAGAAAATGCTACTTAACATTTATAAAATAAAAAAACTATTTATAAAGCATATATATATAAGATATTAAATATTAGCCGAAAGGTTATTTAAAGCTTATATTTACAGTACAGCTACATATTGATATCACATTAATTTGCTAATTTTTGTACTAATTTACTCCTTAAGGTTTTTATATGTTTGGTATTTCTAAAAGAAACGCAAAAATTGAAGAAATGGAGCTTCAATTAATTCAAAAACAATCTATTTTATCGGCAATTAATAAGCACGTTGCTTATATAGAGTTTACACCTGATGGAATAATATTAGATGCAAACCAGTTGTTTTTAAAAACGATTGGGTATAGCAAAGAGAAAATAATTGGTAAGCATCATCGTATGTTTTGCGAACCTGAATATGCAAAGTCAAACGAATATAGTCAATTTTGGCAAGCATTGAAAGCAGGGAATTCTAAAGCAGGCTCGTTTTTAAGGTACAAAGCTAATGGCGATAAGCTTTGGCTTGAGGCAACTTACTTTCCTGTAGAAGAGCGCGGCGTAGTCACCAAAGTTATTAAAATAGCCTCTGATATTACGACCAGTTACATACAAAGAAAAGCGCAAGAAGCTATTGCAAATGCACTCGACAAAGCCTTGGCTACAATAGAGTTTACCCCAGAGGGTAATATTTTAAAGGCGAACCAAAACTTTTTAGCAACAATAGGTTATAGCTTAAAAGACATTGTAGGCAAGCATCATAAAATGTTTTGTACTAAATTGTTTTATGAGAAAAACCCACGCTTTTGGAGTGAATTAGCGCAGGGGCAGTTTAAGTCAGGAAAATTTAAACGTATTGCCGCCGACGGTTCAGAAATTTGGTTAGAAGCAACTTATAACCCAATTTTAGATAGCAAAGGTAATGTAATTAAAATAATTAAGTTTGCATCAAATATTACCGATCGAATTAACAATAACAGTGCAGTGACAGAAGCCGCTGCAATAGCACATGAATCGGCGGTAGCTACTGCTACAACCGCTAAAAAAGGCTCTGAAATACTACAAAGCTCTATAGCGAACTCCGACGCCATTGTAAGCCAAGTACTTAAATCGGTAGATTTAATAAAAAATCTTAATGAACAGTCTGCGGTCATAGGCTCCATTGTTTCGACAATTAGCAGCATTGCGGATCAAACTAATTTACTGGCACTTAATGCCGCAATAGAAGCAGCGCGTGCTGGTGATTATGGTCGAGGTTTTGCTGTAGTAGCTGATGAAGTAAGGCAGCTTGCAGCCAGCACGAGTCGCTCTACTAATGAAATAGCAAGTGTTGTTAAAAATAACCAAGAGCTCACTAATGATATATCAAAGCAAATAACGTCAGTTTCAGACTCATCAAAACAAGGAAGAGAGCTTATTGCTAATGTGTCTGAGGTCATTAAAGAGATTGAACGTGGAGCCGATATTGTTTCTCAAACGGTAGCTAAGTTAAATACTTAGTTAATTGCATGTTCCTATGTTCAAAGCTGCCTTCTTATGTGCTCAAACACACCTAACAACATTTTAAATTGATAAAGTGCGACAATATGTCGCGCTTTTGCTTTTGCAACTCACACTATAATTACGCCAATTATTACAGTGGCATAAATTAACAATGGTTTATAAAAGCAAAACTCAAAAAACATATTTACTAACTCCTGTCGCACTTTTTATTAGCGGTGTGCTATCTCCTTTTGCATTTGCCGACGATACGCCTTTAGAAGTGATTGAAGTACACGGACATGCTCAAAATAAGCATTTAGCACTTGGTTCGTCAGAATCGTTATTAAGTGATTTAGGTGTCGATTTTTCTGCGGCGGGCGGCGTATCTAACCTCCCTATTTTAAATGGTTTAATGGGCGACAGAGTTAAAGTGTTAGTTGATGGTGCAGATGTAACCGCTGCATGCGCTAATCATATGAACCCGCCACTTTCGTATATCTCGGCTAATCAAATTACGTCTTACAATGTGGTTGCAGGCGTGTCGCCAGTAAGCGCGGGCGGCGATAATATTGCCGGTGTAATAAGCGTTAATTCTATTTCACCACAGTATAGCGATAGCAATGAATTAGGTTGGCACTCAGGTTATGTGTCAGCGAAGTACAGTAGCGTTGATAACGGACGTAAACTTGGCGTTGGTGCACGTTTAGCAAGTGACACGTTTAGCCTTAATTATCAGGGTTCGTTTAGTGACGCAGATAGTTATGAAGACGGTAACGGCGATGTAGTATTAGATACATTGTATCGAGCACAAAATCATAGTTTAACCGCAGCTATGCGCGATGATAAACAGCAATTAGTTATAAAGCTAACGCATCAAAAAATCCCGTATCAGGGATTTGCAAATCAGTATATGGATATGACCGATAACACCAGCTACGGTGCAATAGCTCAATACAAACGCTCCTTTGAAAACAGCGAGCTTGAAGGGCAAGTTAACTGGCATAGCGTAAAGCACGAAATGGGTTTTTTCAGCCAAGAAAAAACAGGCATGATGCGAATGAAAACCGATGCACAAGATATAAGTACGCAGCTTAAATGGCGTATCGCGCTTGATAAAAACAGCAGTATTTTACTCGGTCAAGAATATTACAATTACAGTATTGATGATTGGTGGCCAGGTATTGAAGGCTCAACCATGATGGGACCAGACGATTACGTAAATGTAAATAACGGTAAACGAGAGCGCATAGCGGCATTTGCAGAATTTGAGAGCCAAATAAATACAAAATTATGGTTAAACGCAGGCGTACGTATTGAAAGTATTAATACCCACGTTGGAGAGGTTCAATCTTACAACGATGACATGAGTATGATGGATATGGACGATATGAGCGACATGGGTAGTATGGAAAGTATGACCATGAGCGATACGTCTACAGATAATACCATCGCTGCACAGAACTTTAATGCTGGCGACAGAGATAACACCGACACCATAGTTGATGCTAACTTATTAATTAACTACCAAATAACAAATTATGATGAGCTGCAATTTGGTCTTGCCCGTAAAAACCGAGCGCCTAATTTATACGAGCGATACAGTTGGGGTGTAAGCACCATGGCAACCACCATGATTGGTTGGTATGGCGATGGTAATGGTTATATTGGTAACCCTGATTTAGACGTTGAAACAGCGCATACAATAAGTGCTACTTATATTAAGCAGGCTAAAGATGATGGTTGGCGGTTAAGCACCAATGTTTGGTATACCGATGTGAGTGACTATATTGATGCTGATATTGTAAGAAGCTTCAATAGTTATGACTTGGACAACACTGCGCGTAACATTTTTCAGTTTACTAATGTAGATGCTATTTTGTATGGTGCAAAAATAGATTTAACAGCCAATATTTATGAATCTAAGGATTTAGGTAACTGGCAGTTACACGCTAATGTTGCTAATACGAGAGGCAAGCGCGACGATACTAATCAGCCACTTTATCAAATTAAACCACTGCAAACTCAGCTAGGTATTAGCCAGCAAATAGGTCGATTTGAAAATGCGTTATCTTGGCAGTGGGTCGATACTAAAAACCGTGTAGATAATGATCGTTTTGAAAACCAAACAGACAGCTACAGCCTGGTTAATTTAAGCTCTAAAGCCACATGGGATTCATTAACGCTAAGTGCTGAAGTGAGTAACGTGTTTGATGAGTACTACCAACTTCCGCTAGGGGGTGTAAGTATTGCGGCACTTAAACAAGATAGCAGCAACGGGTTCGAACAACTTGCTGGGCAGGGTCGTTCATTTAATGTAAGCGTTAGTTACGCGTTCTAATTAACCTCATATTCAAATTTAAAATAAAGCAAAAGCCATAACCACGTTATGGCTTTTTTTGCGCTTTAATAATTAAGCCGTAAACTTATTTTTATGAAATATTTGTACGCAAAAAGCGTTCTATTAAGCACGCTTGTATTAATTTTACAGCGTTATTTTAAGGCAATGCAGTAAAAAGCAGTAACTTGTTCATCACCCAATAATTAGGAAATACAGTGTTTAAGCAATTTAAAAATAAAGTGATGGGTGCGCCAACAGCTATGGCCGGTTTAGCTTTGGGTATTGCTAGTATGGGATGGACATGGGAAAACGTTTTTAATTTAAACTCCCAAGGGCAATTTTTGGGAGCGGTACTAGCTGGCGTATTAGTTTTACTTTTGGCTGCTAAGTTTTTACTACACCCTCATTTATTAAAAGCCGATTTAGCACACCCAGTTGCAGGAAGTGTGATCCCTACATTTGCAATGGCTAATCTTGTTATTTCAAACTCAGTTGGGCAATTTAATTCATTAGCTGGCGACATTATGTGGGTTTTAGCTTTTGTGCTGCATCTCACATTTTTGGTGAGTTTTTTATACCAGCGAGCAAAAAAGTTTAACTTTGAGGATATGGCGCCCAGCTGGTTTGTGCCGCCAGTGGGGATAATTATTGCAGATGTTACTTTTTCGGGAAATCCGACATTAGCATGGTTAGCTTATAGCGCACTGGTGATTGGTATATCAACGTACAGTATTATGCTGCCAATTATGTTTTATCGCTTTTTATTAGCATTAAAAAGTGACTACGAAATACAGCCAACACTTGCCATTTTAGCAGCGCCTGCCAGTTTAACATTAGCGGGGTATTTTCATATTGTAGCTAATCCATCACTCTTTATAGTGGGGGCATTATTTATATTAGCGATAATAAAAACACTGATTGTTTATGTGTTATTTATAAAGTTATTACGCAGGCCTTTTACGCCGAGCTACGCTGCTTTTACATTTCCAATGGTTATTGGGGCAACTGGATTATTTAAAATGAAAGACTGGATGCAAAGTATAAACCTCGCAATGCCATATGTAGATACAGTTAATTACTTAGCTACGTTTGAACTTATAGTTGCCACGGCAGTAGTTGGTTATGTAAGTGCTCGGTACTTTTGCCACTTTAAATTATCAAAGCAACGGGTAGCGTAAAGTTACTCTTGGGTTGCCTCTGGCTCATTACTTTCTTGTTCAGCTAGTTTTTCGCGCTCAGCTTTTGACACATAACCAGGTTTGTTGCTTTTATGTAGTTTAGCGTTAGTGCGTTTATCTTTCTTTTGAAATTTAGTGACGATTTTTTTACGACGGTTCACAATTAAATACCCTGTTAATTTTAAGTCGCGCATTATACAGTCATCCTCATAAAAGCTGCTATATAAATATTCAGCTTAAGTTACTTGTGTGTTTAGCGTAAAGAGCTATAAGTAAGCGCTTCATAGCGTTATAATTACCGCTCTTAGTTATTAATTAAATGGGAATTGTTTTGAAAAAGTTAGCTTTAGCCAGTATTGCTTTATTTGCGTTTGGTGCTCATGCACAGTTAAATAAAAATATTGATAGCGTTGCCGATTACGCAGTAAATACCTACCAAAATGCTCAAATACACACACTAACTAACTTAGTGGCTTTTCCGACCGTTAATAAAAGCGACATTACAGCCCCTCAAAATCCCGATTTTATTGGCTTTAAAGCACTTTTAAAAATGAAAGCCGCAGAGCTTGGTTTTGACTACCAAGATTTAGGCTACACCGTTTTAATTGGAATGGGCGAGCAAAGCGAAAAAGTAACGGTAGTAACGCACGGCGACGTGCAACCTGCTAATGCTAGCAAATGGAAACAAAGCCCTTTTATTATTGATACGTCTGAACCTGGTAAATTAGTTGGTCGTGGTACTGAGGATGATAAAGGCGCAATAGCGACAGCGCTTTACGCCATGAAAGCAATTAAAGATAAAGGCATAACGCTTAATAACCGTATTGAGCTGATGATTTATCTTGCTGAGGAGTCTGATTGGGGTCCGCTAACTAAATTTATGAAAACGTATGAGCAACCAAAATATGCAGTAACGATTGATGCATCATATCCTGTAGTGGTTGCCGAGAAAGGCTGGAGCTTAATTGCTCCTACCTTTAATGCAACATCGCCACAAACGGGTTTATATGTAAAGGATGTAACTGGCGGTGCATTTAGAAGCCAAATTCCAGAAGACGCCAGCTTAGTACTTCACAATGCAGACGCTGCACTTATTAATACATTAAAAGCAAAAGCCAAAACATTAAATAAAGTTGAGTTTAACTTTAGTGAGCAAAATGATGCCTTAGCAATAAGTGTTAAAGGTATGTCGGCGCATTCATCAGAGCCGGAGTCGGGTACAAATGCGATTGCGTATTTAGCTGAGTTATTTAAAGGCGTGGAGCTTGAAAATAACAGTGACGGCGAGCTAATCGACTTTGTGAATCAGTTAATTGGTTTAGATATTCATGGTAAACAGTTTGGCGAAATAGCTTACAAGCACGACTTTATGGGCCCGATGACAGTGGCACCAACCGTTATAGAGCGCGATGGTAATGCGCTAACACTTGCTGTAAATGCACGTCGCCCTATGGGTAAAGACGAAGCTGTATTACAAAAGCAAATTGATGATGCGCTCGCTAATTGGCAAGCCACTAACAATGTAACGCTTGCCAACATAGAAACAATTATTGGCACACCTATGCTGCTTGATAGCGCGCCGCATGCACAAAAGCTGCTTGATATTTTCAAGCATTTTACGGGCGACGAAAAAGCTGACTTTGTATCAATTGGTGGTGGCACTAACGCAAAGCTGTTTGATAACGCGGTATCGTTTGGTCCTTCAATGCCAGGTAAACGCTACACAGGTCACTCAGAGCATGAATTTATGACCATTGAGCAACTTAAGCTTAATTTACGTATGTACACAGCAATGATGATAGAGCTAGGTAATATGTAAGTTATAGTTGTTTAGAAAATGCCGCCTTGGTTAACTGGGCTGACCCAGCAAGGCGGCTTTTTTGTGTTTATTAAAATTGGGCTACAAAGCTAAGATTATATACATCATAGTTATCATTATCAGTGTAATTAGCTGTGAAGTAGTAGCTATCATTAATAAAGTACTTACCTTCAATAACTAAATCAGAGTCGTTTGAGCCAATACCGACTGCAACATGTTTATTAAAGTAATAGTTTGCGAGCACATTAAAAACTGAGTCGTCGCCAACATCTAGGTAGTCAACATTTATAGCAAAATAACTGTCGTCGTAAAGATGGGCAAAGTAACGTGATGATAGGTCCCATGACTCTGTTTCATCATCTGTTTCAACAGTAAAACCAATGTAGTCGGTGTCATTAATTTCATGATTATATTGAGCTTTAAATAAATAAACTGTATCGCTATATTCATAATCTAACATACGAACAGATACTTTTAGTGAATCAGCAAATAAGTAACCTAAACCAAGTGAATAGTTGTCGGCATCACCAATATTAGGTAGTTCAAAAGTTGCAAAAGCATTGCCGTAAAAGCCTTCTCCAAAAATACCTTTTCCACTATAACCATCTGAATTAAAATAATTTAAGCCTATATTACTATCTGTATCCAAGTAGCCATAATCATCCCACACACCTGAGTTTTGCTGTTCCTCAAAGTAATAGTGAGTTGATAACCCGTACACATCATCACTGTAATAATCAGAATCAATTTTTGCGTAGTTTATAGAGTTAAACCATTGTTTTGATTCTGACTGCTCGACGTTTGCAGACGCTGTACAGCTAAGTGCGAGTAAAGTGAGTGGCATTAAAAAGCGCATAAGTATCCCTTCTTATAATTAAGTAAATTTGTTACTAGAATGGGTATTATATTTATGAGGTTTTATAAGGCAATTAAATGATTGTAATAAAGTGTTTGGGTATTGTAGATTTTCCTAATTAAAAACGTAGGTTACCTCAGGCAAGTTTTCAAAGCTTGGTTTGGCAAATAAATACCCTTGCATAAGCTCAACACCTGCGTTTTTAAGCCATGTATATTCTTCTACTGTTTCAATCCCTTCAGCCAGTGCGATAATATTTAAATCGCGAAACATATTTAAGCAATGAGTTACTATTAATTGGCGTTTTTTGTCGTTGCTTATATCGCGTATTAGCGCCATATCCAGCTTGATAATATCTGTTTGAAAGTCAGCCAGCAGATTTAAACCAGAATAACCTGCACCAAAGTCATCAGTGGCGGTTTTAAATCCGAGAGACTGATAGTAATCAACAATGCGTTTAATGTGTGCGGTGTCTTCTATTTTTTCAACTTCAGTAAATTCAAACATAATATTTTGAATTGGGAAGTTATACTTTTTTGCCGCTTCTAGTGTGGTGCGTATACATCGCTCTGGTTTATAAATAGCATTAGGTAAAAAGTTAATGCTTAGCATTGATGTTATGCCCAGCTTTGAGGCTAGTTGAATGGCTTTAATGCGGCAAAGCTGATCAAATGCATAGCGGTTGTCTTCATTCACTTTTGAAATGATTGAATAAGCAGACTCGCCATTTAAACCCCTAACTAGTGCCTCATAGCCATAAATAAGATTAGTTTTACAGTTTATAATCGGTTGAAAAGCCATAGAAAAATCAAATTCGAGATCGTTAGCGTCAGCACAGTTACTACACGTAACTTTTTCGCAATCTTTTGATTTTTCGCTCATTTAGCTCATCCTTTTATGTTTATTTGTTTAGGTTAGTTGAGATTAGATTCTAACACAAATAGATTAAAGTATTGTTTTTTATGTTTTTATACATAATAAATAACTATGTAATTAAATGAAAAGTGATGACTAATGTCAGATCACTTAGTGACATTTAGCAGGTGTGTACGCTGCTTATTAAAACAATAATAGCGACATACATTACTTGGAGAATATAAATGAGCAATACAGTGACATTAGGCAAAAAAATTAAAGGATATTTACTTATTTTAACTTTGCTAAGCGTTATAAATTTACTAACTTCGCCTAGTTATATGTGGGTAGTATGGCCAGCAATTGGGATGGGAATAGGGCTTGTAGTAAGTACTTTGAGTAGGAATAAACCTAAAAATACTTCTTTATACTAAGCAAGCCAAGTAATTACTTGGCTTGCTTAGTAAGGAACTGTCTAAACAGTTAAGTCTAAACAGTTAAGTCTAAATAGTTAAGTCTAAATAGTTAAGTCTAAATAGTTAAGTCTAAATATTTAAAATGCTGATTGAAGTGTCGCATCTAGTGATATTTCGGTATTTAAGAGCTTGGAAATAGGGCAGCTCTTTTTGGTTTGCTCACATAAGGCTTGAAACTGCTCGTTTTGAATATCATCAATACGCGCTTTTACCTCAAGGGCAATATGCGTTACTGAAAAACCGTCATCTACTTCATCAAGGCTTACAGTGGCTTTAGTATCAATTTTATCTGCGGTAAAGCCTGCATCACCTAATGCAAGCGAAAGTGCCATACTAAAACATGCACTGTGAGCTGCACCTACTAATTCTTCAGGGTTTGAGCCTGCCTTATCTTCAAAGCGGGTATTAAAACCATAAGGTTGTTTATCAAGCGCGCCACTTTGAGTTGATATGCTACCTTTGCCTGTTTTAATATCGCCAGACCATGTTGAACTAGCCGTTTTTTTAATCGTCATCATCTTCTCCTTGCTTGAGTGTAAGCTTTTCAGGTTAGCTAAGCGTTATTTACAAAATAAACTTATATAAAGCCTTAAAAGCATTAATTACTGATGATGTTGCAAAATAGACGCCAGTTAATTGTTATCCCTGTTTATTTCGCTTACAGCGCTCTGAACAATAAATAACGTTATCCCAGTCGCGCTGCCATTTTTTACGCCACGTAAAAGGTTTATTACAAATAGGGCATATTTTTTGAGGTAAGTTTAGTTTTTTGTGCGCCATGCTTACTTAGCCTTGCTGTTACTTTTAGCATCCGTTTTACTTTTTGTTCGAGTAACTTTTTGAGTACCCCCAACGTGCTTTTTAAGAATCCTC
Source organism: Pseudoalteromonas sp. APC 3358 (assembly GCF_030408075.1). Lineage (NCBI taxonomy): Bacteria > Pseudomonadati > Pseudomonadota > Gammaproteobacteria > Alteromonadales > Pseudoalteromonadaceae > Pseudoalteromonas > Pseudoalteromonas sp. APC 3358. The sequence continues at coordinate 293,016 of NZ_JASDCE010000003.1, read as the reverse complement.
CCTATGGCGCGTTTAACATCGGCTCGCTCACGGTATTGCCATAAGCGTTCGCGTGCTTCTTTTGAGGCTGCTGTTAAATCAAGCATGGGTTCGGGATAATCCTCCCCTAATTTAAAGTCGTTAAAGAGTGCTTCCATCGGAGTTTGCTCCCAAGGTTGGTGTAAATATTCAATAGGGAGTTTTTCAAGCTCGGGGCACCACTTTTTAATAAACGAACCTGTTGGGTCTTGATCTTCTGATTGTTTAATTGGGTTATAGTGCCTAATGGTGTTAATGCCTGTTACCGAGGCTTGCATTTGAATTTGCGGGTAGTGAATTCCGGGCTCAAAATCTAAAAAGTAATTAGCGAGAGGAAAGCTTGCTTGCTGCCAGCTTATATTTAAATGATGCGTGACAAAGCTTACAAGCATGGCGCGCATTCTAAAGTTTATATAGCCGGTGGCTTTTAAGCAGCGCATGCAAGCGTCAATAATGGGAATACCTGTTTGACCTTGCGCCCAGCGTTCAATATCGTTTTTAACATGTTCATCATCACGATACGGAAATACATGATAACCCGGATTAAGGGCTAAAAACTCCATAGAACATTCGCTCTCAAACTTTTGCATAAAGTGGCAGTGCCAATGCAAGCGCGATACAAACGCAGCAAGCGGGCGCTTCCAGCCTCTTTTGTCAGGGTGTTTTGAATGATATTCATCAATGGCCATTTGATACACTTGCCTAAGGCTAATATTCCCCCATGCTAGGTACGGCGAAAGTCGGGAGCAATGAGTTTGGCTTAAACTTGGGCTCGATATTCCTTTTTGATAACCTTTACCGCGCTCGGCAAAAAAGCTCTGCATTACAGTTCGGGCATGCAGCGGGCCACCTTGTTGAAAGCTGTCGTGATCTTGCGTGTAAGCGCTTGGTAGCTCAGGTGTTTGGTAGTTATTGAGGGTAATTGTTTTTATACTCTTCCAATTAGGAACTGCAATAGGTGCTTGCATTGTTTGCTGCCAGCGTTCGTTCCAATTATTACGATTTTTTTTGCCGCGAATAACCGCGCCTGTTTGCGACTCTTGCCAGTTAATATGGTTATGCTGGCACCATGCTTTTATTGCTTTATCGCGCTCAAAGGTGTTGTTTAAGCCTATTTCTTGATGGCTAAAAATATTAACTATTTCAAACTGCGTCTTTAACGACTCAAGTAAGTCGCTCATATTTAAATTAAATATATAAACACAGGCATTAAAGCGCGCTAGTTGCTTATTTAACTCAACGACAGATTGATACACAAAGCGCCAGTGCCGCTCATTGTAGTGTGCATCTTCGAGCAATAATGGCTCAAAGTTATAAAGTAATAGGGTAGGTAAGCCATTACTGAATGCATTTTTTAATGGTTGATGATCGCTAAGACGCAAATCACGTTTAAACCACACGATGTTTATTTTCATATAATTTGTTTATTGCTTTAAATAGAGATAAAAATTAGCTTGTTATTTAACTGAGTAAGCCAAACCTATACGTAACTAACTTGAATTAAGATTTAGTTTTAATGTATTAAAAGGAAAAGTATGTTTTTAGATTTAACTGTAAATAAAGAGCTTAATGTTTATTCGTATTTAGTTGGCGGGATCAGCCCTCGTCCAATTGCATGGATAAGTACATTAAGTAGCGACGGTGTGGCTAATATTGCTCCTTACTCATTTTTTACAGTAGCGAGTTGTAACCCACCAGTATTGAGTGTGACGCAAGTAAATCCACGCGATAAACCAAGTAAAGATACATTAATTAACTTATTAGCGACTAAAGAATGTGTGATTAACATTGTGAGTCATGAGCAGGTTGAAAAAATGAATCAAAGCTGTGCTAATTACCCTAGTGATGTTAGTGAGTTTGATGCTGCAAATATAACTAAAATTGATAGCCAAATGGTCGCAGTGCCGAGTGTTGCTGATTCAAAAGTACGCTATGAGTGTAAGCTACGTGAAGTTATTACTATTTCAAGCGAGCCTGGCGGCGGACAAATGATGTTGTTAGACATAGTGGGTATTTGTGTTGACGATGAGGTGTTTGTTGACGGTTATATTGACCCAACACTTTTAGATGCGGTAGGTAGAATGGGTGGGGATTATTATGCAACCACTAAAGACAAATTTGTACTTAAACGACCACAAATTTAGGGCGTGTTGATCTTTGTGGATTGAAATTTGTTCAATCTAGGGGCGATTTAATCGCGGCGCGAGGTTTGTAACCTAGTGGGCTAAGTAAAAACCGAGCAACAAAGAGTCAATCGTCCCTAGAAAGAACCCAAAGGGCAGCGCATGTTTGGTCTTTATGCTGCGTTATCGCCTATTTATGGGGAATAACCACACTTCATAGGCTCTGCCTTGCCTAAAAACCAAACATACTGCTGCAAATTCAACCACCAAAGATCAACACGCCCTAGTCTTATGTTTATTCTTCCTTAGTTTGTGCACATTGTTTGCACTTTTACTTGTTAACTTTGTTTTATTAAACGTTAAAGTAAAGGTTCAAACATTGAAAACACTTTTTAAAACAAAAGCCTCTAATGTAACTAAGTTATTTGCATTAAGCGCGCTTTGTATCGCTTTAAGCGCATGTAACAGCGATTCTACAAGTACTACAACAGACGGCGAAACGGTCAGTAATAGTGCTCCAACGGTTGACGCCGGTATTGACCAAACTGTTAATGCGGGCGATACCGTTTATTTAAGTTCAACAGTTGAAGATGATGGCGAAGTATCTGTTAGCTGGTCACAAACATCAGGCACTACCGTTAGCTTATCTTCAAGTACTGCAACGTCTACTGAGTTTGTTGCACCTGAGGTATTAACCGATGAAGCACTTGTATTTGAAATCAGTGCAGATGACGGCACAAACGATGTCGTTGTAGATACCGTTATAGTTAATGTTATTGCTTCATCAGACTCAGGCTCAGACACTGGTGCAGTTGATAATAGTGCAAAACTTACCAGCTGGTTAATTAACAACGATACAACCTCTACTTATATACAAAACAATGGCGCAGTGGTTGAAGATGTTCAATCAGTTGAGGTTGTTACTGTTACTGAGGAAGATGCTGACGTTGAATACATGTATGTGCAAACAACTGACATTCCTAAATATGACGTAACGCTTACACAAGACCAAGTAGACGCGTTAAATAACCGCCCGCGTGCAGCTACCGATTTTTATAACGGTGTAACCTCAGCAGCAGTAGGGCAAACCATTTCGTTTGGTGAAGATATTGGCTATAACAGCAGTACTGAAAACTGTGATGACACAGGCGGTGCAGGCTATTGGCCTCCAGGACCAGGTTGTCCGACAGAACAAACAGTTGAGGCGTATTTTCCGATAACACCTACCGATTTATCTGACACTGAAACTTGTGAAACAGGTTTAGGTACAGTTGGCTTAATGGTTAATGGCACCAGTATATTTAACTGGGGCGATGGTATGAGCTACGGTAATAATATTTGGTATACATTAGCGCCCATTGCTGAGCAATACGATGTTGATGTGTGTGGCGGACATGCTGCTAACGGAGAATATCATCACCATTTTTACACGAGTTGCTTAGCTGATTTACTCGAAGATGATGGCGATGCGCATTCACCTATTTATGGGTTTGCAGCTGATGGCTATCCGCTTTATGGTCCTTATGAAAGTAACGGTCAACTTGCATTAAGTGGCTGGGAAATGCGTGATTATGGCGCATCAGAAAGTGAGGGTGGTTGTGGTACTGAGGGTGAGCGAAGCTGTACTTTAATTAATCAATACGATGTTAGCCAAGGTACACAAACAAGTGATGCAGGTCCTGCTATTGGCGCAGAAGTAACGACGCTCTCTGGTAATACATTAAATGCCGACGATGGGTATTACTTTGAAGATTTCTACTACGCACAAAAAACAGTAACCGGTGCTCAATTAGATGAGCATAACGGCCACGATACTAACGATGGCAAGGGTTATCACTACCATATAACACTAACGTTAGACAGCGATGGTAAATTACAGCCTTCTTTCCCTTATCAAATAGGGCCTCGTTTTAAAGGTCAATTAGCCGATAATTCAATTGGTCGCTGTGATACTGGCGAAACAATGGGTCCACCACCGGGAATGTAAGGAGTAACTATGCGTTATTTTAAATACGCATTGATCCTAACTACTGCTGCGCTATTGAGCTTTAAGCTCTTTGCGCAGCAGGAAATGATGGATCATAGCCATATGCCTATAGCAGTGCCAAGTGATACGCCAATTCCGGCATTAAGCCTTAAGTTATTAAAAGATAGTATGTCGGGTTATAACTTAATTTTAGATACGCAGCGCTATGATTTATCTGTGCCTCCTGAGGGCGCAATGAACATGCAACAAATGATGAGCGTTACTACAAACGATGACACGGGCTTTTTACGAGGTCATGCTCATTTGTATATTAATGGGGTTAAAATACAGCGAATTTACGGACATGCATTGCATTTACCTGCTAACTTATTTAAAAGTGGTATAAATACCGTATCGGTTACTTTAAATAATCATGGTCATATGTATTGGACCGCTCAGGGCAAAAAAATAGTTGCTACGCTGTATGTTAACGATCAAACCAAAGAGTTTATAACATACCGATTTGAAAGCTTTCCTAGCAAGGTTGAAAACACGCATTAATGAAAATTCATAATAAACTTTTTTTAATACTATTTAGTTTTACCTTTAGTGTTATTGCAGGGCTAGTAGTACTTATACAATGGAGTATAGGGCAAGGCGTAATTGATTTTGTTAATGCAAAAGAAGTAAAAGCGCTTGAACCACTTGTTGTGCAACTTGCAAAGCAATACGAAAAAACCCCCTCATGGGAACGTGTTGTTGGCAATGGCGAAAATTTTAGAAAACTTATTGAATCGCAGCTAGAAAATAGCCAGTTTTTACCTAGGCCACCAGAAGGTCCAGGCCCCAGAGGGGGAATGATGCGACGGCCGCCACCCGATCATATTCGTTTAGGGGGAGAGCGCCGCCTACCACCTGAAAATATTGCTCACTACGCTTTGCTTGACGAAAATAAGCAGCGAGTAGTGGGTAGATACCTCAGCGATTTAAAATATATAACAACCCCAATTACAGTGGGCGATAAAACAGTGGGTTACTTAGCTGTATCTAAAAGAGATAGCTTGGTTGATGGTTATGAGCTTGATTTTTTACAGCAGCAAACTAACTACTTATGGTTTATTGCTTTAGCCGCTGTATTGCTTACATTGCTAGTTACCTTTTTATTGTCTCGTCACTTAGTTAGCCCAGTAAAGCAAATTGCTAATGGTATGCATCGCTTAACGCAAGGTAATTACGAGACCAAACTTACGCTTGAGCGAAAAGACGAATTAGGCCAATTAAGCGAAGATTTTAATATCCTTGCATTTACACTCGCTAAAGACGAGCAAGTGCGCAAACGCTGGCTTGCCAATATTTCTCACGAGCTTAGAACGCCAATGAGTATTTTGCTCGGTGAACTTGAAGCTATGCTACTTGGAATACGTGAGCCTAATGCAAAAAATATTAACTCGGCTAACGACGAGGCATTGCATTTAAAACGCTTAATAGATGATTTGCATATGCTCAATAGCGCAGAGTTAGGGGGTATGCATTACACTATGCAACCTACTGATATGGCTTTATTATTAAATACTATTGAGCAAAAATATCAGGTTATACTTGAGCAACATAATATAAAAATTTACTTACTCAATAGCGCTAAACACATAACTGTACAAGCAGATAAAACACGCCTTTTGCAGCTGCTCGATAATATTTTAATGAACGCCGTGCACTATGCACAATGCACCACTATTTCATTAACGGCTAATAATATAAGCATTAAAGGGCAAACCTACTTAGAGCTTATAATTGAAGATAATGGCGTAGGTGTAGAGCAGTCGCATTTATCGCATTTGTTTGAGTATTTATATCGAGTAGATAGTTCGCGTAATCGCCAAGAGGGCGGTTCGGGCTTGGGCTTATCTATTTGCCAACATATAGTTAAAGGCCATAATGGTGAAATAGCTGCTGAAAAAGCCACTCTAGGCGGTCTTGCTATTATTATTAGGCTACCAACTATTTAGCTTTAGTTGATTCAGATAAATAATACGTAACTTGAACTTTGTTTGATATGGTATTTTTATCCTAATTTTGGATTACTAATAACAGAGAACTCTATGAGCGAACAAATACTGATTGTGGAAGATGAAGTAAAGCTAGCTAACTTAATGAGTGACTTTTTAAGTAGCCATCATTTTGTTACTCATCAAATACATCACGGAAATGAAGTATTACCTTGGCTTGAAATTAACAGGCCGAGTGTAATTTTGCTCGACATAATGCTACCAGGTCAAAGTGGTATAGAACTATGTAAAGCAATCAGGCGCTTTTCAAATGTGCCTATTATTATGGTATCGGCAAAAGTAGAAGAAATAGATAGGCTGCTTGGACTTGAGTTAGGTGCAGATGATTATATTTGTAAGCCGTTTAGTTATGCTGAGCTGGTGGCGCGAGTTAAAGCTATATTAAGGCGATTAAGTAACGCAAGTGATGTTACAGAGTCAACAATGAAGCTCGACGAGAGCACCTACAGCGTAAAATACAAATCAAGCAGCATAGAGCTAACGAACTTTGAATTTCAGCTATTTAAACCTTTGTTTAACAACCCAAATCGTATTTATTCGCGCGATAGTTTAATGGACACCATGTACGCCGATCAGCGTATTGTGAGCCATCGTACTATTGATAGCCATATTAAAAAGTTGCGTAAAAAACTAGATGAAGTGACACAAACTGAAAGTGTTATTCAGTCTGTTTATGGGGTTGGCTACCGATTTGTGCACCCGCAGTAAGAGGTATTAGTGAGCTATGACGATGAGTTACTCATCATCGTCAGCATTTTTAATTCGCTCTAAACGGTCAAACTCTTCGTATTCGGCAGCTTGAATTTCATCAAGAATAGAATCTACATCGGCAAGTTCGTCGCTGTCTTCAAATTCACCTGTAAGCGTTGAATTAGGCGTTAAATTGGCCTCTTCAAATAATGCCCACATTTCTTTAGCGTATTTAGTTTTTAGTATGCTTGGCGCAAATTCACCATAGTAGCGGCGTATGTTATTTACATCGCGTGCAAACATAGCTTGTGCACTGTTATTTGCTGAAGCGTTAACTGCTTGCGGTAAATCTATAATTACAGGGCCGTTATTATCTACAAGTACATTAAATTCAGATAAATCGCCGTGTATTATACCTGCGCAAAGCATAAGCTTAATGTAATGCATCATGAGTTTATGCTGCTCAATCGCTTGCTCTTCACTAAAAACGACATGTCCAAGTTGAGGGGCTACGTTACCATTCTCGTCCGACACAAGCTCCATAAGCAGCACGCCATCAATACAAAAGTAAGTATCAGGAACACGTACACCCACGCCAGCTAAACGAGATAACGCATCAACTTCGGCATTTTGCCAAATCTCTTCTTCTAATTGACGGCCATAGCTAGAACGTTTACCCATAGCACGCGCTTGGCGTCCACCACGTACTTTTCGGCCTTCTTGGTATTGTGCCGCTTTTTTAAAGCTACGTTTAACCGCGTCTTTATACACTTTCGCACAGCGAATGTGCTCACCACAGCGGACAATAAATACATCGGCTTCTTTACCGCTCATTAGTCGGCTTATAACTTCGTCAATAAGGCCATCATCAACAAGGGGTTGTAGGCGTTTAGGTATTTTCACAGATTGCCTGCTAAGTAGGGTTGGTTATTAATCATTATTTATGAAAGTGCTCTGTATTTGTTTGTTTAATTGGCTCAAGCAGTATATCAGCTTTGAGAATTAAGGGCAGTAACACTACTGCCTGAGAGTAATTAATCGTATTATTTTATTAGCTTATATATTGATTGCAAAGCAATCAACCAGAACTTTTTAAATAAGCATTTAGATTACTATTTTTTATTAAAATAATTTATTACTTCCTCATTATTTGCACATTGTTTGCGTTTTTAAAGCGTAAGCTTAGTTTAATTCTTAAATACGAGGTTATTACTATGAAGCATTTTTCAACTCTTGCCACTGTGGCAATATTATCTATTGCTTTTTCAGCTAATGTAGCTGCTCGAGGCGGTGACAATCCTCCTGAAAAACCTGACTTTTCAACTATTGATACTGATGGTGATGGCGTAATTAGCTTTGAAGAGTTTAGTGCTAAAAAACCGCCACACGGCGATGCACAAACAATTTTTGATTCTATAGATGCCGATGGTAATGGCGAAATTAGTGAACAAGAACTTAGCGATCATAAACCACCTCGTCGTGAACGCTGAAAGGATACTAAAATGATTAATAGTATTAACAGTAGTTCTGCGAATTTTATGCCGCAACAAAGTAGTCAGGCTGCAAAACTAACAACAGAGCAAAGCGATTTTGTTAAAGAAACGCTTGCAGAGTTTGACGCTGAAAACTTAACCGAAGAAAACGCGCAAAGTATTCAAGCGGCATTTAAAGAACAAGGTATTGAACCAACAAAAGAGCTTGCTGATTTAATGAGCGAACTTGAGTTTGATGCTAAAAGCATTGGTGATGCAGGACGAGTGGAAGGTCAAAGACCGCCACCGCCGCTACAGAACTCATTAGAATCAGTAGATACAGACGAAGTAGTCAGCTACTTAGATGAGCTATTAACTGAGTATTCAAGCCAGTTGTCTGATGAAGATAAAGAATCAATCCTTGCATCAGTGCAAGAGAAGTTTGGTTTAAGTGAAGGCGATTCACTGCTAAATGTAACTGCTTAGGTGTTATAACTTAGAGTAAAGCTGACTGTTACTCGAAAGTCTTAAGTCCAAAGCCCAACGGTTAACTCTGTTGGGCTTTTTTATTGGCTTAATTTAAGCGTGTTTCTATTTTGCTGGTGCCATCTTCTTCGGTAAATTTAAATACAAAATCTTTTTTACCGTCTTGGTTTATGTCTACCAGAAGAATATCTTTATTATTTTTAGGCAGCGTTAGTTTTAATTTTTTACGTTTATCATTTAGCAGTGAGTCTTGCTCTCCGTAATAAATATACAGCGTTTTTTTACTGTATTTGTATACTGCGTCAATATAGCTGTCGCCGTTAATATCACCTAAATAGAGGGCTGGCTCGGAATCATCGCCGTTCATTCCTACTTCCATTTCTAAATCAAGTTCTATACTCGATTTATTGGCAAATGAGCCGTCGGGTTGCTGCTTATAAATGTTCATTTCTACATCTACATCAGTACTGCCACCGCCCAATGCCATAGACGCAATAGTACCTAAGCCAATATCTAAATCCATTTTTTGTAAATCAATTAAGCCATCATTATTAAAATCAGTTTTGAGCAATAACTCACTAGGGCCTTGTGTTTCAAATAAGGTAATGGGCGTATTACTAAAGCCTTTAGCACTTCCTAGGTACAAAGTATGTGCTATTTTTATATCTAACGAATCCATACCTTGCGTTGGCTTAAACTGTCTAGTTGTAAAATCTAGAAATCCGTCGTTATTAATATCAATAATTTGCTTTATTTTGCGAGTTTCGCCATTGCTTAGCTCGCCTAATTCGATGTTAAAATCAATTGAGGTGAGCTTTTGCTCAAAGCCTTCTGAATTAGCAAGTAGTACATCTGCTCCAAAGTCATTTGAAAAAACCAAGTCGCTTAACCCGTCGTGGTTAAAATCAATAACAACGGGTTTATTGTTAATATTAACTTCTAGAGAAAGCCCTTTTCCTGAAAAGCTGCCTTCATACATAGGTGTTTGTTTAAATTTGTTAGGCTTAAAGCTGCCATCTTTATTTTGAATGTATAAAGTACTGCTTGCTAACCCAGGGATGAAAATATCGCTTAGACCGTCGTTGTTGGCATCGAAGACAAAGTCTACTTTTTCAAATTTATCTATTTTTAATTGATTTAGAACCGACTCATAATTAAACAATAGTGTTGGTTTACCAGCATGGGCTTTGTATACGCCATCACTTGTTAGTACGAGTGCTTGTTTATCGGTAATGTTAGCAAGTGTAGCCACATCAAACCCGATGGCATTTTTTGGTAAGGCAAGTTCACTACTTAGTGATGTGAGTAAATTGATGGCTTCTAATTGTTTTGATTCTTTATTATATGCAAATAAAATCTCTGAATCGGTTGATACTAATTCATCCGTTGTTTTTATTGCCATTGTTTGAGCTATAGCGCTAATGGGGGTAAGTAAAGTGATGAGTGAATAGCAAAGTGGTTTTATCATGCAAATCCCTTTTTTATATTTAGTTGTATCGTTACATTTTTATTATTCACTTATATAAGCAACATCAGCGCACAACTTAACGTAGGGTCCAGCGCTGGCGGTTTGCTAATTAGCGTAAATTTAAACGTAATACACTTATGTAAGTTGGTTTATATTTAGCCTACGCTAATAACTATGTACTGGGTGTAAGTAATTGTAAGATTATGTTTTAAGGAGGGCTTGTTGACCTTTCAGGATTGAAATTTTTTCAACCCAAGGAAGATTTAATCGCGGCGCGAGGTTTGTAACCTAATAACAAAGAGTCAATCTCCCCTAGGCAGAACCCTTCGGGCAGCGCATTTTTGGCATTTATGCTACGTTATCAACTATGTATGGTTAATAACCACACTACATAGGCTATGCATTGCCTAAATACCAAACAGTCTGCTGCAAATTTAACCTCGAAAGATAAACAAGCCCTAATAAAAAAGGTAGTGCAAAACTCATATGGCAGTTAAGCGCTTTTAGCGGGTTTTAGTTATCAACGGCACAGCTTATTTTGCTCATTTAAATAAGCATCTACAAAATCTACTTCCATCGGTTTTGAAAAGTAATAACCTTGCAGGTGAGATACACCAATATTAGTAAGCGTGTTTGCTTGTTCAATAGTTTCAACGCCTTCGGCAACAACAGTAAAATCTAAAGATGAGGCCATTTGTACAATTGCATGAATAATACTTAACCCTCTTTTATCCATGTTTTGAATAAAACTTCTGTCTATTTTTACTATATCTACACCAATATCAAGCATGCTTGATAGTGATGAGTAGCCAGTTCCAAAATCATCAATTGAAATACAAAAGCCTTGTTTTTGTAGTGCTTTAACGGCTGTCAAAAATGTGAGTTTATCTTCGGCAAATACTGATTCGGTAATTTCTATATGCAGATCTTTAGGCTCTACTTGGTGATTGTTTACTATTTTTAATACCTTAGTTACAAAATTTGGATCTTGTAATTGTATTACCGATACGTTCACGCTTACTGCAATTTTTGTCGGTAAATGGTTGAATTTATTTGCTTGTATACATGCTTGTTCTATGACCCAGAGGCCCATTTGGGTTATTAAACCGTATTGCTCGGCAATAGTTATAAACTCATCAGGGAAAATATTTTCACCGTCTAGTTGCCAGCGTAATAATGATTCGAAAGAGGTTACTTTTGATGTTTTGCTATCTACAATTGGCTGAAATACTAGTCTTAAACTGTTTTCTTCTATGGCACTGGCTAGGCGTTGACTCAACAGGTACTCTCTTTCTTGTTTTAATTTGAGTGAATCGTTATAAATATTGATATTACCTTTAGCCATGCGTTTTTGGTGATACATTGCAATATCCGCAGAGCGAATTAAGGTATTTAAATCACTCCCGTGCTCAGGGTACATGGCCATTCCAATAGTTGCTGATACCCATTTTTGATATTTATATGTTTCATGCTCGGCGCTAATGCTTTGAAGCACTTTATTAGCAAACTCGATAAGCTCAGTTTGGCTTTGATACGTTGCTAAAATTAAAAACTCATCTCCGCCCCAACGACATTTATAGAGTTGTTGGTTGCATACATTACTAATTCTCAGTGCTATTTCTTTTAATACTTTATCGCCCACTTTGTGACCCAACGAATCGTTGATTTGCTTAAAACCATCTAAATCTACAAATAATAAAGCAAAGGGTTCTTTAGGGTTATCTGCTAGTTGTTTGTTTGCATTTTTTAAAAATGCGGTGCGGTTTAATAGATTTGTGAGTGGATCGGTATTCGATAAGCGGTAAATTTCTTCAGTGCGTTGCTCGACCTTGTTTTCCATTTCATTAAGCAGCTCTCTGTTTTGGTTTTTGAGCTTGATTGCGCTGTGTGTAAATGTGGCTGATTTGTACGAAGAGGCAATCATGATTGTGGCAAAAGTTAAACCTAATAACCCCAATACGTGTTGGTAGTGATCGTTTGAAAGCGCTAGCAAAAAAGAGTAGGGCGCCAATAAAGTAAAACTATATAGAACAGCGGTAAAACGACTTCCAGACAGCAAATTTGCAGAGCCACCGGCAAGCGCCGATAAAATAGCGATGGTCGTAGTAACTTCCACCGTAGATGAAGTGCTATGAAACCAAAGAGCATAACCACACCAAGACACGGCTGTTGATATACAGCCAATAGCAAAGCGATTTAGATAAGAATGTGTGTTGTAAGGTTGGCGAGAATTTTGAGCTTTCAAAAAAAGCCCTACATCAATAATACGTAAAGTAAGCACGCACATCATTATGCCTAACCAGACTACTTTATCGTGGTTAGTTTTCTCATTAGTTATATCAAAAGCAAATACTAAAGCAACGCTGACTAGTACAGAGACTGCAATTCCGGAAATAGCATTCGAGTATAAAATTTTGAGCGCTTCTTTTCGCTCATTATTACTTAAATTGTTATATGGCACTAATTAAAACCTTTTTCAAAAACAACCCCTAGGAAATTAAGTAAACCATTTAGCAAATTACACTAATGCAATACTGGTAATACAAAGAGCTTAATAAGCCTTTACGCAGCTAAATAAAACTTTAATGTAAAGTAAATATAGTTTACGGGAGGGATAAAAAAAGTTTAAAAAGTAAAAAGGCCCAAAATAAATATTTATTTTGAGCCTTAAAATTATCAAGCAGGTTAAAGTGTTAACGACTTTACTTGCTGTTCTATAGATTTAACCTTCGAAATCACTATCGTTATGGCGCTCTGCCATTTGCTCTACTTCAGGACCCCATGTGCGATTTACGCGACGACCGCGCTTTACTGCGGGGCGCTCTGATATTTGCGTAGCCCAGCGTACAAGATGGGTGTATGAGGCAACATCTAAAAACTCTGCTGCATCATATAAAGCTCCAAGCACTAACGATCCGTACCACGGCCAAATTGCAATATCGGCAATTGAGTATTCATCACCTGCCATGTATTCATTTTCGCTTAAATGTCGATTTAACACGTCAAGTTGGCGTTTAGTTTCCATGGTAAAACGGTCAATAGGGTATTGCATTTTACTTGGTGCGTAGCTATAAAAATGACCAAATCCGCCACCTAAGTAAGGCGCTGAGCCCATTTGCCAAAATAGCCAGTTACGACACTCAGTTTTAGCTTTTAAATCCTTAGGGATGAGTACATCAAATTTTTCAGCTAAATACTGTAAAATAGAACCAGATTCAAAGATGCGAGTAGGCGGCGTGGTTGAATGATCCATTAGCGCTGGGATTTTTGAGTTTGGATTAATATCAACAAAGTCAGATCCAAACTGATCGCCATCACCTATGTTTATTAAATATGCGTCATAGTCTGCATCGGTGCAACCAAGCTGTAAAAGCTCTTCAAACATGATTGTAGCTTTTTGGCCATTAGGTGTCGCAAGAGAATAAAGCTGAAATGCGTGCTCACCAATAGGTAGAGTTTTGTCATGAGTCGCGCCTGCGATTGGGCGGTTAATGCTGGCAAACTTACCGCCACTTTCACTTTCCCACGTCCATACTTTTGGTGGCGTGTATTCGTTTTTATCACTCATAAATAACCTCTGTTAGATGAAATACATATATGGTAAATGTGGCCATAAAAAATTAATTAAAGGCCCTAATACTTAATTTACCGACCTTTTAATTTATCGGCTTTTGCTAATCTATAACCTAAAAACAACCCGCTTAGCGCTCCAAATAAATGGCTTTCAAACGATACATGATAGCGCTGAGGTAAAACACCCCATATAAAACCGCTATAAAGTATAGCCACTACAACTGCAATTATAATTGATTTTAATGAGCGTCTTACTAAGCCGTAGCATAGAATAAAGCCCCATAAACCATATATAACACCGCTTAAACCAACATGTATGTTACTGCGCCCAAATGCCCAAACTAACAGTCCACCGACTAGAGCGGTAAAAATAAATACGTTATAAAAACGTTTTACGCTGTACTGGCAAATTAGCCAGCTTAATACTACAAATGGGATCATATTACTGGCAAAGTGCCACCAGCTACCATGTAAAAAAGGTGCGCATAGTATGCCAATTAATCCTTGGATACTGCGTGGATATATGCCTAAACCATTAAGATTTATGCCAGGTAGACTATTGATCACCTGTAGTACGAAGCAAATAACAACAATACTAAAAATTGCGAAGCGGGTACTCGTTAGTAATGACAGTGTGGTTGGCTTGGTTGCCATATAATCGCCCTAATTGACTTTAAGAGTTGCCAGTATAGGAATTGTATTTGCTAATGAAAAGCAATTAAAAAAGCACAGCATAAAATGCTGTGCTTATTTTTAATTTTTACTCACTATTAACCTAGTTTAGTTAATAGTTTTTTTGCAGCTAGTTCAGAGCTTGCTGGGTTTTGACCGGTAATTACTAAACCATCTACTAGCGCTAATACGCCCCAGTCGTCAGTTTTTTGATAATCGCCGCCTTTTTTAATTAGCTCGTCTTCAACTAAAAATGGCACGATATCGGTAAGTTGTACTGCAGCTTCTTCAGAGTTAGTAAAACCAGTTACTTTTTTACCCGCTACTAATGCATTGCCATCAGCATCTTTAACATTTAAAAATGCAGCACTTGCATGGCATACCGCAGCAACAGGCTTTTGCTCTTTAATAAAGCTTTCGATAAGCGAAATTGAATCAGTGTTGTCAACTAGGTCCCATAATGGACCGTGACCGCCTGGGTAAAATACAGCGTCAAAATCGCTAGATTTTACTTCACTCAACACTTTAGTGTTTGCCATAAGTGTTTGTGCTGCGCTATCGGCGTCGTAACGTTTAGTTGCATCTGTTTGAAAATCAGAAAGTGTACTTGTCGGATCAATTGGTGGTTGACCGCCAGCTGGAGACGCTAATGTTACTTCAACGCCTGCATCAACAAATGCATAGTAAGGGGCTGCAAATTCTTCTACCCAAAAACCTGTTTTTTCGCCAGTGTTACCAAGTTCTGCGTGAGATGTAAGAACCATAAGTATTTTTTTAGACATTGAATATATTCCTTCTGATGATTTGAATTAGTTTATCTTGCTTACCAATTACTATATGCACTAAAAGAGCTTTAAACAACGATGATAAATTTAACTTTATTGGTTTAATAATTGATACAATAGAGGGGTTGAATTTAAAACACGCTACGGAGCACATATGAAGGTGTCGTTTGAGCAGTTAAAGAGCATGGTCGTATTTGCGCAAATTGTAGAGCAGGGCAGCTTAACCGCTGCGGCTAAACAGTTAGGTCTTACGCGAGCAGTAGCAAGTTATCATTTAAAAAAGTTAGAAACCCAACTTGAAGTCACTTTATTAAATCGCTCAACTCGTACCATGGCGCTGACTGAGGCGGGCATTGCTTATTATGAGCGTTGTAGAATAATTACCGAACAAGCTAATGCAGCTAACCAGCAAATAGAAAATATAAAGAGTGAGCCACAAGGTTTACTTAAAATTAGCTGCCCTGTTAATGTGGGAATGCAGCTAATTGTGCCCGCAATAAATACGTTTAAGCGCCAATACCCTAAAATTAAAATAGACTTACAGCTTACTGACGATGTGGTTGATATTATTAAAAATGGGTTCGATTTTGCAATTAGGGGTGTGGCACTGAGTGACTCCAACTTGCAAGCAACCAAGCTGACTACAATGAGCACTTGTATTTGTGGCGCGCCGGATTACTTTACACATTTTGGTAAACCTAAAACACCTTTAGAATTGGCAGATCATCAATGGGTGGTTTATCAGCTAGGAAGTAAAACTTTAACACTTTCAAAAGATGGCAAAAAACACGACATTACAATGCAAGGCGCCTTAAGTACTAATAACGCAGCTGCACGTACTGCCTTTGTAGAAGCGGGGCATGGCATTGGGCGTATTCCGCTTTACGATGCGTGGCCTAAAGTACAAGCTGGGCTACTTGAAATAATATTAGATGATTATAAAAGCAAAGATATTGAACTGTACGGGGTATTTCCGCCAGGAGCTGCGGGATCTAAAAAACTACGATTATTTATTGATTACTTAAAAGCGTATTTTGTAAAACAGCATACCGCCTTAGGTATGCTGAAAAGTGTTTAATTATTTTCGCTTTTTAAATATTTATAAAGCATTTATAAAACACTTATAAAGTACGGCTAAATAATGCAACCGCTTGTTGATACATATTAATTGCAAGGGCTGCATCGTATCGCTCACCTTCATCACGCATAAAGGCATGTTGGGCATTAACTTCTTGCCATTGGTAATTAATGCCTGTGTTTACGCATTGCTGGTATATTTTAGTGCGGCCTTCTTGTGGCACATGCGGGTCTTGTTTACCCCATATAAAGTGAATTTCGCCTTGTATATCAGCCATGCATTCAAATGAGTTATTACCTGATTTTGCCGGTAATGTATTGCTGTGAATATCAGTTGCGTATAAGCAAAAAGCCGCTTTAATTTCAGGGTTAAGCGCCGCTCTATAAGCTAAATGCCCGCCAATACATACGCCCATAGCGCCTACTGTACCTGTGCAGTAATGTTGCTGCTTTATAAAGTCGATCATGGCTTGCGTGTCGCTATCATGATGCTCAAGTGGCTTTGCCCACTTATCAGCATTGCCTTTGTCTTTACCTGTATCATCATAAGCAAGCACAGTGCCCATAGGATTTAACTCGTGAAACACTTCCGGTACTAATACCACAAAGCCATGGCTTGCTAAAATAGCTGCGCTGCGTGCAATAGGTGCAGTTTGCTGAAATATTTCAGAATAAAAAATAATAGCAGGGAATTGCCCTTGCGCCTGAGGGCGATATACTGTTGTTCGCATTAAACCTGTAGGTGTTGGCAAGTCTGCATTATGTTGTTGAATTATCATAAAAGCGCTCAGTTAAATAAAATTATATATAATGATATGGTAACTGAGCGCGATAAAATAAACGACTTTTGTTGTCGAGTATTTATACCAACCTGCATAAATCTTTAATCAATTTAACGAATTAAATTTCACTATAACGTCGTTAAAAATTTTTTATTTAGAACAACTAGATAAAAAATTTTTGCCTAGTTCTAGCGTAATTTTCTTAACGTTAAATAGACCCCATATATAAGCAGATTGGTATTAAATACTTGCAGACATTTTATTACAACTAGCGTAATAACTTACGGTAGCCGGCCAATCTGAAAATATAGCCATTACACCCACGTCTTTTGCGAGTACATCAACGACCGTCATCATATCGCCATCGTTATCTATAACATCAGCAATTGATTGATAGTAATAACCACCACCTTCATTAAGCGGACCTGAGCGCTCAAGGCTCC
This sequence comes from Pseudoalteromonas sp. APC 3358, assembly GCF_030408075.1. Taxonomy (NCBI): domain Bacteria; kingdom Pseudomonadati; phylum Pseudomonadota; class Gammaproteobacteria; order Alteromonadales; family Pseudoalteromonadaceae; genus Pseudoalteromonas; species Pseudoalteromonas sp. APC 3358. The sequence continues at coordinate 275,395 of NZ_JASDCE010000003.1, read as the reverse complement.
ATGCAATAAGCTCTAAACCTGCTGCTTTTGCGTCAATTGCGTATTGTGATGGCACGATATTATTTTCGTTATCTATTGTTAGCATCATCCAAATTGGAGGGGCTAAAATTTTAACGCCGTCAGCCACAAGTTCATCCATACCAGGTTGCCATGTTTGTGGGTTACTTGGATCAAATCCGGCTTCACTGTCGCGACCATCTAGGTATACGCTGTTATCTGCAAAGTCAGGGTTAGTGTTAATCCAGTATTTTACGTCTTCAAGGTTAAACGATTGCGGATAAACTTTTGAGGCTGGCACATTCATTTGTGTGTACTCGTCTAGCATTTTTTGCGCATATTGCTCTTGCGTCATTCCATCAAATGGCATACTTACTTGTGGCGATTTAAGTTCAGGAGTCATTTTTACACCCAGCTCATTAAACAGTGTAATGCTTTGTTTATGGGTCATCAATGTGCCGTTGGTGGCATATAAATCAGTGCGCCAACTTGGTGTACCATCCATGTAATCGGCAACGGTAGTTGCATTAGTGTTTGCACCATCCATTTTACCTTCAAGGGTTAAAAATTCCGCTAAGCTTATATCGCTGGTACAACATTTTGCAGAAGCAGCAACACCATTAGCAGGGTCTGCTGGTGTAAATGGCACACTGCATTTAGCTGCAAGCTCAGGAATGGCTAAAATATTAGTTGTGGTGTGTAAGTCGCATTGAGAATGGCGACATACTAGTTCTTTATCGTTTGTAAATGTAACATCGCATTCAACAATGCCTGCGCCCATTCTGGCTGCAGCAATATAGGCTTCTTTAGTATGCTCAGGGTATTGCATTGATGCACCGCGATGACCAATAGAAAAGTCGGTGCGGTAAAAAGGACCTTCACTGCATGACTCTAATTGTGTTTTTAAAGCGCTGTCGCTCATATCATTGACTAAATAATATGGACGAGTGCCTAGTTGAATATCTGGCGCATCACCGTTTGGTACTTCTACAATAACAGGCGTAGGTATTTCAACAATCTCAACTTCGGTGTTGGTAACAACCACTTCTTTTTCTATTATTTCTACATCGTCGTCGCAGCCTGCAAGTGTGGCTAACAATATACAGCCTGTAAGTAAGGTAATACGTTTCATTGTTTATCCTTAAAAAGTAAAATTTGTACTACCTTAATGATTATTAATGACAATTTAGCTACAAGCTTATTAATTTACTTTTTTATTAAGCATTTGATTCACTAATAATGCACCTAACATTATAGCTGCACCAATACTTAACCTAACTATGTCAGCGTCTCTGTTCCAAATAAGCACGTTAACAATAATCCCTGCTGGGATAAGTAAGTTATTCATGACTGCCAGAGCTCCAACGTTGACGAGTGTTGCGCCTTTATTCCACATAAAGTAACCAAGGCCTGATGCAACAATCCCTAAATAAATCAGTATGCTCCACTGAGTAGAAGTGGTTGGTAATTTGTTTGAATTACCAAATAATGCATAACAAATTGTGGCAATAATAAGTGCGCCTATAAAAAACCATCCAAATACGGTTTTATCATCAAGCTGATTGTTCATCATTAAGCGTTTGTAGGCTACTTGGCCTACAGCAAAACTTATGTTCGCACCTTGAACTAATAATAAGCCAATTATGAAATTGCTATTTAGGTTTTCGTAACGAATGGTAATTGCACCAATTACAGCAATAAGTGCGATTATAAAAAAGCGTGGGTTAAAATGTTTGTTCAATGCATCATTTAGCAAGGTAATGTACAAAGGAGTCATTACTGTAAATAGCAGTACTTCGGGGACGCTTAAAAATAAAAAGGAATGGTAGTAAAAGCTATACATAACACCAAGTTGTATAGCGCCAATCAGCATGAGCTTTAAGGCTAAAGGTTTAGGTGTTTGTTTAAACTTTAAAAATGGTAAAAATACGAGGGTTGCTAGTGCTATGCGAATTAACACACTAAACCATGCATCCACCTGACCTGCTAAATACACGCCAATTAAACTAAATGAAAATGCCCAAAGTAAAGTTACTGCAAATAAGTACCGCATAGCTGTCGTCTTTAAATAATTAATTGCAGCAGTTTATCTGTTATAAATTGATGTATAAACAATAAAAGCCCGCAAGCGGGCTTTTATAAAGCAACAATTAATAAACTAAGTTATTAACTATTCAACTAAACCACGGCGCTTAAGTAGTGCGTCGGTAGTTGGTTTTTGACCTCTAAACTCAATGTAGCTTTGCATTAAGTCGCGGCTGTTACCTTTTGATAGGATTTCTTTACGGAACTTGTCACCATTTTTACGTGTTAAGCCGCCGTTGTTTTCCATATGTGCAAAGGCGTCTGCTGCAAACACTTCAGTCCATAGGTACGCGTAGTAACCCGCTGAATAACCACCTGCAAATGTGTGGCTAAAGAAGTTTGATTTGTAACGCGGTGGAACAGGGTAGTAAGCAATACCGTGTTTTTCTAGTGCGTCTTGCTCAAACTTTTGAACGTCAGCTACTTTTTTATCAGAACCAAATGAATGCCATTCCATATCAAGTAGTGCAGCGGCTAAATATTCAGTAGTGCCGTAACCTTGGTTGAATTTTTGCGATTCAAGTACTTTATCAAGTAAAGCTTGTGGAATTGGCTCACCTGTCTTGTAATGCTTAGCATAGTTTGCAAGTACTGTTGGTTCAATCATCCAATCTTCATTTGCTTGCGACGGAAACTCAACAAAGTCACGCGCCGTTGCAGTGCCTGCTAGGCTTGGGTATTTAACATCTGAGAATAAACCGTGAGCAGCATGACCAAATTCATGGAACATAGTAGACACTTCGTCAAACGTCATTAGCGTAGGCTCGCCTGCAGCAGGTTTTGGAATGTTCTGCGCATTGTAAATAACAGGTTTGGTGCCTTTTAAGCCGCTTTCGCTAACGTATGCACTCATCCATGCGCCGCCACGTTTACCTTCACGTGCATATGGGTCTAAGTAAAATAAACCAATAGCGCTGCCATCAGCATTAAATACTTCGTATACGGTTACATCTTCATGATAAACAGGAAGATCTTTACGTTCTTTAAACGTAATACCGTACAGTTTGTTCATTGCAAAGAATAAGCCATCGTGAATAACCGATTGCATTTCAAAGTATGGTTTAACAAGTGCTGGGTCTAAGTTGTACTTTTCTGCACGTACTTTTTCAGCATAAAAAGTCCAATCCCATGGTTTAAGCTCAAAGCTTTCGCCTGAATCGTTAATCACTTTTTGAATAGCGGCTGCTTCAATCTTTGCTTTTTCAACTGCTTTTGGTGCTAGGTCATCAAGGATGCCGTAAACGTTTTCAGTTGTTTGCGCCATACGCGACGTCATTACATAAGAAGCCCAATCTTTGTAGCCTAAAAGCTCTGCTTTTTGAGCGCGTAGGTTGGTTTCTTTAATAATGATAGGGCCGTTAGTTTTTGCTGCACGGTTTGCAGAAGCTTTAAAAATTCGCTCACGTAGGTCGCGGTTTTCAAGGCTGCTTAAAATTGGTTGTTGCGTTGTATTTACCAAAGTGATCATGTAGCCGTCTTTGCCCGCTTTTTTAGCTGAAGCTGCAAGGCCTGCAATTTCGCCTTCAGAAAGACCTGCTAATTCACTTTTATCTGTAACTACAATAACGTCTTCTTTAAACGATTTTAAAATGTTTTGTGAAAACGCAGTAGATAGCTGAGCTAGCTCTGAGTTAATTTCACGCATTTTAGCTTTTTCAGCGTCATTTAATTTAGCACCTGCTTTTACAAACTGCTTGTAGTAAAAATCAACTAGGCGTTTATCTTCTGCGTTTAATTTATCTTGATTGTCGTAAATTGTTTGTACGCGCTTAAATAATTCACCGTTTAAGTAAATATCATCTGAGTGAGCAGATAATACAGGCGCCATTTTTTCATCAATACGCTGGTATTCAGCATCTGAAATTAAACCAGATAAGTTATAAAAAGCAGCCGATACGCGATTTAATAGCTCCCCTGACAATTCCATTTTAACTAATGTGTTTTCAAATGTTGCTGGAGCAGGGTTGTTAGCAATGGCTTGTACTTGTGCCGTGTGCTGTGCGATACCTGCATCGAATGCAGCTTCGTAGTCTTTTGTACCAAATTTATCAAACTCTGGTGCCATATATTGCAATGGGCTTGGCTTAAATAAAACATTGTTTGCGTTCATGTCTTGCACTTGTGCTGCGCCTTCTTTTGCCATGTTTTGTGTATCGTTAGATGAACAGGCCGATAATATTAAGGCACTAGCAATAGTAGTGGCGATCAGGGTTTTACGCATAATAACTCCATAGAAAGATTAGCCGGAATAGGCTTTGCGAGTCGAAAAACCTAGTTAACTTATCAAATTTTGGCGTTTATACAATAAAGTTTATCGGTATTAAGGGGGATTTGAACGCAAATTAGCTAATATTTAGCTTTAAGGGAGGTAAAAGTAGCTCTAAAAGTAAACACCTGAGCTACTTAATAAGTCGTTGAGTCATAATTGCTTAGTTATATCCAAGTACAAATTTTCTCTCAGAGCCAAAGTTGCTAGGTTGTTGTTGGCCAAACTCTTTGTTGATAGATGCCAGTGTTTGCTCTTGTTCTGCAAGAAGGCACAAAATTTTATTTCGGTAATCTAGGCTGCTTTCAAATAAATGTAAGTCTACCTGCGGCTGCAAAGTAGCGAGTCTTTGATTTAAAGTAAGTTGTGTCATATGTGATCTCCAGTGCTTGTACACTATTTATATAGCACTCGGTGCAATAAAGAGTTAATAAATTGTTCATAAAAAGTATATTGAACTTATTAACTTGGCGTTTTAGTTATATTATGACTGCTAAACTTACCCAACACTGAACCGCTTTCACTTTATAGCGATTTAAATTTAAAGCGCTCCTTTGCTTGTTTTGGAAAATAAATGACCTTAGAACACATAAACCAAATTCTTGCCTTTGTTGTATTTAGTTACAGCGATGTACACATTACCGTAGCAAAAATTATTAAAGTGCCTTTAATACTTTTCGCTATTTGGTTTATTGTGACGCGTATTGGCAAGCTAATAACAAAAACATTATTGGCAAAAAAGTTAAGCCAAGATGCCGTGCATTTATTTACACGTATCTACTTTATTTTAAGTATCGCTATTTTAATTTTTACATCTTTAGAAGTATTAAGCATACCGCTTACTGCGTTTGCTTTTGTTTCAGGTGCAATAGCCATTGGTGTTGGTTTTGGCGCGCAAAATATTATCAATAACTTTATTAGTGGCTGGATACTAATGTGGGAACGCCCAATACGTATTGGTGACTTTTTAGAGGTAGGCAATGCAAAAGGCGTGGTTGAAACAATTAATACTCGCTCAACGCGTATTCGCCGAAATGACGGCGTACATATGCTTATTCCTAATTCTCAATTGCTCGAAAATACAGTAACAAACTGGACGCTAATAGATGGCAATGCACGCTCATCGGTCAGTGTAGGCGTTGCGTATGGATCAGACGTGATACTGGTTAAAAAGCTTATTCAGCAAGTGCTTGATGATCATGAAGCAATATTGGCTAATCCAAAGTCATCGGTGTTATTTGATGACTTTGCAGATAGCTCGCTCGTATTTAACGCTATTTTTTGGGTGTGCGCCGAGTCTGAAACCATGCTTAGAAAAGTACGCAGTGATATTCGTTTTAGTATTTACGCTGTATTTGAAAAGCATGATGTAGTGATTGCTTTTCCGCAGCGTGATATTCATATCGACGGTGAAATTGCATTTAAGCGCTCATAGTTCAAATATAGTAAATATTAAAAGTCGCTCTTGGGCGGCTTTTAATAAAAACACAGGTGTTTCTATTTTAGGTTAACATGTAAAACAATCCCTTCTTCCTACTCCATTTTATTAAATCCAATAAAGGACATATGTCCTTAATATTAGAGTTTTGCATCTAAATAGTGATAAAAACACGTGATTTTGTAGTTAAATGTTGCAAAAAAGTTTCTAATTATGTCTATATTTATGCAGTAAAATTGTCACACAATGGTATAATCTTAATCGTTCGTTCAGCCTTATAACATCGTTTTTGTACTCTCGGTAATAAGGTCCGCGCGCATGACGCAAGTCGCGAAAAATTGAACGAGCCCGCAATGAATACATTGCGCAACACAAAAAACCGTTGAACAAGAGTGCACAAAAAAGGTTAAACCCAACATGAAAGCAATGAAAAGATCTACGTTAGCTACCCTAATCAATGCAACGTTGTTCTCTGCAGTAGCAGGTACTTCATTTTCTTCTTTAGCTGCTGAAGAAAAAACAGCTAAAAAAAGTAATCAACTAGAAGTTATTCAAGTAACAGCTCGTAAACGTGTAGAAAACGCTCAAGAAGTACCAGTAGCAGTATCTGCTCTACAAGGTGATAACCTTGATGCGTATAGCTCAGCTGGTATGGATATTCGTTTTTTAAATGCGAAAATTCCAAGTTTATCTATTGAATCTTCATTTGGTCGTTCATTCCCACGCTTTTACGTTCGTGGTTTAGGTAATACCGATTTCGATTTGAATGCATCACAACCAGTATCACTTGTTGTTGATGAAGTCGTTCAAGAAAATGCAATTTTAAAAGGCTTCCCAGTATTTGATGTTGAACGCGTAGAAGTGTTACGTGGACCACAGGGAACTTTATTTGGACGTAACACGCCGGCTGGCCTTGTTAAGTTTGATACTGTTAAACCAAGCCAAGAATTTGATGGTTATGGCTCTGTTTCATACGGTAGCCGTGGCGCTGTAGACACAAGTGGTGCTGTAGGTGGTGCTTTAACTGACCGTTTATCTGCCCGTGTTTCATTATTATGGCAAGACAAAGACGATTACATTGATAACCAAGCTCCAGGCTTTGAAGCTAAAGACGAGCAAGGTGGTTACACTGAAAAAGCGGCACGCGTTCAGTTTTTATATGAAGGCGATGATTTTACTGCTTTATTAAACTATCACACACGTGACTTAGATGGCTCACCAATTGCATTTCGTGCAAATGTAATTAAAGCGGGTACTAATGAGCTAGTAGATAACTACGAAAGTGATGTTGTTTATCAAGATGCGGCATCTCGCTCTACTCAACAAGTAGAATCGGAAGGTGCAAGCTTAAAGCTTGAGTGGGAACTTAAAAACCACACAATTACTTCAATTTCTGCATGGGAAAGTGCTGAAATATATTCGCGCGCTGATATTGACGGCGGTTACGGTTGTGGTTTTTGTGGACAAGATAATGGTCCAGGTTTTGTCCCATTTGAGGCTGAAAGTGCCGATGGTATTCCAGATCACGACCAGTTAACGCAAGAACTACGTTTATCTAGTAACTTTGATGGTGACTTAAATTATCAAGTAGGTGTATTTTACTTTGATGAAGAGCTGACAATTGAAAACTTTAATTACAACACCGCTGATAATGGTGTACTAAACGGTTATGTTGAGCAGCAACAAGATACAACAGCATGGGCAGTATTTGGCTCTGTAGATTATGTCGTATCTGATGATTTAAAAGTAACAGCGGGACTTCGTTATTCAGATGATGACAAAGATTTTGTAGCTGATCGTACACTTAGCCCAATTGGCGCTGGTTCAAAAACTATTCCTGAAAACGTAAGCGATAGTCATGTAAGTTGGGATTTCTCTGCAAACTACAAAGTAAACGATGATGTTAACTGGTACGGACGTGTAGCAAACACATTCCGTGCACCAAGCTTACAAGGGCGTATTTTGTTCAGTGAAGAAGTAACAACAGCTGAATCAGAAACAGTAACATCGTACGAAACGGGTATTAAATCAGACGTGTTAGACGGACAAGGTCGCGTTAATGCAACTGTGTTCTACTACACAATGAGCGATCAACAATTGACTGCTGTAGGTGGTGACACTAATTCTAGTAGCTTAATCAATGCAGACAAAACAACGGGCTACGGCTTCGAGCTAGACACACAGTGGGTACTAAGTGATGAGTTTAATGCAACATTTAACTTAAGCTACAATAAAACCGAAATAAAAGATGACAGTATATCAATACCAGTACCTGACCGTGACACATTAAACGTGACTGATCCAATTAATAATTCAGGCTTTGCTGTACTTGACGGTAATAGCTTACCGCATGCTCCTGAGTGGATCTCTAACTTTACGCTTCGCTACACTAAAGAACTTGCCGATGGTAACTTCTTCGCAAGCGGTGATATTTCTTATCGCAGTAAAATCAATATGTTCCTTTACGAATCAGTAGAGTTTGAAGGTAAAGAGCTTATTGAAACAGGTCTTCGTACAGGTTACACATGGTCTGAAGGCGATTACGAATACGAAGTTGCTGCGTTTGTTCGTAACTTATTTGACGAGCAACAAGTTATTGGCGCTGTAGACTTCAATAACAATACAGGTATTGTTAACGAAGAGCGTTATGTTGGTGCTGAATTTAAAGTTAACTTCTTCTAAAGATAACCTTAAATTATATTAATTTTTAAAAGCCTGCCTTGTGCAGGCTTTTATGTTTTTATAAAGCTGGTAAAGTAGCGTTAATTAATTTAAAGAGATAAAAAGATGGCTGGATTTTGGAATTACCGTGTAATTTTTTGTGAAGCAACGAAAGACGAAGCAGCGCAATATCAAATACACGAAGTAGAATATAACCTGAACGGTAAAGTGACTAACTGGTCAGAAACAGGCGCAGCCCCTTTTGGTACAACACTTGATGAGTTGAAAGATGACTCAGATCGTTTAAAAACAGCATTTGAAAAGCCTGTACTTAAAGTTATGCGTAAAACGCGTGGCTACGAGCTTGTTGATGTTGATACGGGTGAAGAAGCAACGGGTGAGCCACCAGCTGGCTTAACGCAATAACAACAATTTAATAAAAGGTGCTTAAGGCGCCTTTTTTATTGTCAAAATTTGGCTTAGGTTAAATAAGGAGTGAGGATGGCATTACAGGCAGTATTATTTGATATGGATGGCACATTAGTTGATTCAGAAAGCATGCACTTTGTATGTTGGAGTAAACTACTTAAGCCTTACGGTGTTAGTTATTTAGAAAATGATTTTTGTCAGCGCTTTTCAGGACGACCCACTTTAGAAGCTGCAATCGAGATTAAGCAAGAGCATAACTTATCAGTAAGCGCACAGTTTTTAGCGGATGAAAAATACCGTTTATTTGGCGAATATGTAATAACACATTTACCACCACTGATGCCGTTTACTGAGCAAACGTTGAAAGCTGTAAAAGCGAGTGACTTAAAAATGGCGCTAGTAACGGGCAGTGCTAAAAGTGAAGCTATGCCAATACTTAAAGGTTTAGGATTTTATGAGCTGTTTGACACGGTGGTAACAAAAGACGATGTAACTAATCCTAAACCTGCTGGAGACCCATATTTACTGGCACTTAAGCAGATAAATATACAGGCAGGCAATGCAATTGCTGTTGAGGATACATTTACCGGTGTTACGGCGGCCAACAACGCTTTGTTACGTGTTGTAGCCATTGCCAATAGCCATACTAAAGATCACGATTTTAGCCAAGCTACCTATAAAATGAGTAACTTAGATGAGTTTTGGCAATGGGTGCAATCTCAACTATAGTTTAAGCCAACTTTTACTTGCTTGGATGCGCCAATGTTTACTATTAAACACCTGCTTTTAATTGTTGTTGTACTTTTTACGCAATGTATAAGTGCAGCACAACCCTCTGTTTTACTGGCTAAAGTATATAACGAAACTAAACATTACGATGTAAGTAAGTATTTAGTCAGTGAAAAATATGATGGCGTAAGAGCTATATGGACCGGCACGCAGTTTGTTACTCGCAAGGGCAATATTATTAATGCGCCGAGTTGGTTTACAGCACCATTGCCAAATGTATGGCTTGATGGTGAGCTGTGGACTAAACGTGAGCACTTTTCTGCGCTTAGTGGCATAGTCAGAACTAAAAAACCTAATAATCATGATTGGCAAACTATTACTTATAAAGTATTTGATATGCCAAATGAAAATCTGCCTTTTAGCACTCGCTATAAAAACTATAATGAGCTTATTACTAGCCTAAACTCGCCGCACATTAGTGCTGTAGGTCAATATAGCTTTACAAATAATGAGCAGCTTACAGAGTATTTTGACGATATAACTAAGCAGGGCGGCGAGGGCGTAATGCTTCATTTGGCCAGCGCGAAGCACAGCAATGGAAGAAGTAATGCATTACTAAAATTAAAACCTTATTTAGATGCAGAAGCGGTTGTAATTGCCCACTTACCAGGCAAAGGTAAATATCAAGGAATGTTAGGGGCATTAAGGGTAAAAACAGCGCAGGGGCAGGTATTTTCTATTGGTACTGGGTTTAATGATGCACAGCGCTCCATTCCACCGGAGATTGGTAGTACTGTAACGTATCGATTTCATGGCTTAACAAAAAATGGGTTACCGCGTTTTGCTAGTTTTTTACGGGTCAGAGATAGTTTATAACATTTATAAATTTTACAAAGTGTGCTAAATTGCGCGGCCTTTTTGGTAATGTGTGGTGAAGTATGTTTGTAGGTTTTGATTACGGTAGTTCTAATTGTGCTATGGGTGTAATGAGCGAGGGTAATGTTCAATTAGTACCGCTAGAGCAAGGAAAACATTACTTACCGTCTACACTTTACACTCATCACAGTGCGTTGGTTGTTGATTTTGTTGCTAAGCATTTACATGGCACAGCCCATGAGCATGACTTTTTAACGCAGCGCCAAGCATTATTAAATACCTTACCTCGTATTAAGTCAGACCTTGATTTACAACCTTCAGATGAAACCCTATTTATTGGTCGTGAAGCGATTAGCGAGTACGTGCAGTTTCCTGAAGAAGGCTATTTTGTTAAGTCTCCTAAATCATTTTTTGGTGCAACAGGTTTAAAGCAAGGTCAAATTAACTTTTTTGAAGATATCGCAACCGCGATGATCTTAAAAATTAAGCAACGCGCTGAGCTCTCTTTAGGTAAAACACTTACACAAACAGTGATTGGTCGCCCAGTAAACTTTCAAGCTGTGGGTGGCGAGCAATCAAATCAACAAGCGGTCGGTATTTTAGAGCGTGCTGCTAAACGTGCTGGTTTTAAAGACGTAGAGTTTTTATATGAGCCACTTGCTGCGGGTATCGATTACGAGAGTGACTTAACTCAGGATCAAAAAGTACTCGTTATTGATATTGGTGGTGGTACAAGTGACTGCTCATTTGTACAAATGGGCCCGAGTTTTAGAGGAAATAGCCAGCGCGATGGCGATTTTTTATCTCACAGTGGTAAACGTGTTGGCGGAAACGATTTAGATATTGCTTTGAGCTTTCATGGTTTAATGCCGTTATTGGGTTTAGGCAGTACGTTTAAATCAGGTCTACCTTTGCCTAATCAAGCGTTTTGGCAAGCGTGTAAAATTAACGATGTAAACTTACAAAGCCAATTTTATAGTGAAAGCCATACCCGAGAGCTAAATGCACAATTACGTGATGTAAGTGCACCTGATCTTTATAAGCGTTTAATACATTTACAGCAAAACAAGCAAGGTCATCAGTTAGTACAACAAGGTGAAGCGGCTAAAATAGCACTTTCGTCAGCTAGTGCGTTTGATTGTGATTTAAGCTTTTTAGATAGTGGGCTGAATAAAAATGTATCGGTAAGCGATTTAGCTGTTGCCGTTGAGAGTAGTATTAGCCAAATAGTGACTTTAGCAAAACAAGCAATCAGCGACGCTGCGACCACGCCAGACATTATTTACTTAACAGGCGGTAGTGCACAGTCACCATTGATTAAAGCGGCTTTAAGTGAGCACTTAGGTAATATAAAAATGGTTAACGGGGACCACTTTGGTAGTGTAACTGCTGGCCTGACTAAATGGGCCAGCATGCTTTATAAATAACCTAGATTACAATTGAGGTTTAAAGATCTATTTGTCGGGTTGCGAGATATTTTTCGTAATCTGGCAATGTACGTTCAAGCTCTACATCCATAAGTGGTGAGCTTAATAACATATCTGCACTCACCTCATTACACGCCACCGGAATATTCCAAACAGCGGCTAAACGCAGCAGTGCTTTAACATCAGGGTCATGAGGCTGTGATGCTAATGGGTCCCAAAAAAATATCAAAACATGTATCTCATGTTCAGCTATTTTAGCGCCAAGTTGTTGATCGCCGCCCATAGGGCCACTTAATAGCTGAACTACATCAAGTCCCGTGGTTTTTTGAATTAAATGCCCTGTAGTACCTGTGCCATATAAAGTGTGCTTACTTAGTATTTCTTTGTGCTTTTCACACCATAATTTTAATGCTGCTTTTTTACCGTCGTGGGCAACTAAAGCAATATTTTTTTGTGCGGGAAGAGATTGTGTTTTTTGTTCCATGCTGATTCTTTTTTATTAGTTAGCTTAAACTCTGGGTAATAAATCTCTTAACCAAAGTGCAGGTTAGTTAAAATAATAGATTGATAGCAAGGGCTATAAATACAATGCCAGTGATCCTATCAATCCAAAGTTGGCTATTTGGGTTACGTCTAAAAAACTGTGCAATTTTGTCTCCAAAATAAATATACGTGCAGTCAATCGGAAAAGCAAAAATAGGGTAAAGCAAGCCAAAAAAAGCGAGTTGAAAAGTAGCAGATGAAAGCGTTGGATCTACAAATTGCGGAATAAATGCAATAAAAAACAGCGCCACTTTAGGGTTTAGCACTTCAGTCATCATGGCTTGAAACATGACATTACTTTTTTTACTGGTACTTATATGCGGTTTATCGGTTTGCTTGTCATCGGATATAGGCTCTGGCTGCTTTAGCGTGCCTTTAATCATCATAAATCCCAAATAACATAAATATGCTGCGCCTACATATTGCACTGCGGCATAGGCACTAGGGGAAGCTTTCAGTACTGCGCTTAGGCCTACAACAGCAAATAGAGTATGAATAACCCCACCTAATGCAAAACCAAAAGCACTTTGCATACCGGCGCTTCGACCATTAGCAAATGTTTGTGCCATCAAAAATGCATTTGATGGCCCAGGTGCTACAGCCATTAAAAAGCTGGCTAATAAAAACGAGACTAAAAAATCAGGATTGATCATTGAGCGCTTTTAGTTGGGTGTAAAGTATGTGCTTTTTTGCTCATTAAAATAAGCCAAAGCGGAACTAGCAATAATAAGTGAAAAGCAATTAACCACGGTGTACTTAACCCTAAATATTGGGTTAAAACAACGAGTATACTCGCGCCACTCATTTGCATAGCACCAAGTAATGCCGAGGCTGTGCCTGCTTGTTTAGGAAAGCTCGACAGAGCCATACCTGCAGCTGAGCCCAAACTTAGAGCAAAGCCTAATGCTGCAATTAAAATAGGTAACATAAGCGCAAATGCCGTCTCTATACCGCTAAGGGCTAGCATTAAAACGCCTGAAAAAACCAGTACACTCACACCGACACGCAAAGCACGTTGGCTATTTCGTTTAATGTACGTTGGTAAAATAAAACTAGCGACAATACTTATTACGGCGTTTAACGTAAACCAAAAAGTAAAGTCGGCTACAGTGCCGCCTAAATGCGTAATAAGCCAGCCTGGAGCTAGCGTCACATAAACTAATATGGCCGACATTGAGACCATGCAAATTAGGCTATTAAACAAAAATACCGGTGTTTTTATAATAGGTGTAAAGCGACGTAAATCTAAAATATGCCCCTGATAATGGCTATCAGCAGGACGAGTTTCTCTAAAAAAGAATAGCGTAACAACAAGGCCTACAATGGCAAACGCGGTTAAAAACATAAAGTTCATACGCCAGCCAAATTGTACGGTAAGCCAAGCCCCTAAAATAGGTGCCATTGCCGGAATAAAGCACACAATCCCGTTAAGGTAAGTGATCATTTGTCCACTTCGTTCACTACCATATTTGTCACGCACTATCGCAAATGCGACAACAAATGTGGCACAGGCTCCAAAACCTTGAAGAGCACGTGCAATCATCAATACTTCAAAAGAAGGCGAGTAATAGGCAAGTAATGCTGAGCCTGCATATAAACTTATACCCACTATAGCCACTGGCTTTCGGCCAAACCTATCGGCCAAAGGCCCCGCAATTAATTGGCCTAAACCTACTGTTAGCATAAAAATAGCAACGGTTTGCTGAACTTGTTGTTCTGTAACTGCAAATTGTTCTGCAATAGTAGGAAAAGCGGGTAAGTAAATATCGATTGCCATAGGGCAAAATATAACGAGTAACGCTAGGATAAGTAACAAAGTCATATTAGGTTTAGCGGGCTGTGTTTGCATTGAGTCTCCTTTTGCCGAGTATTTTAGGTGGGCACTCGTAAAAAAGAAAGGGCTTATGACCCCTGTATAGGTTGTCATTTTTATTTTTTGATTGGATTAAGCTAAAAAGGCAGCGTAAATGCACTTTTTAAAACTGGTCTGATGTGTTAATTTGAAAAAAGTAACTGTTGATGGAAAATAATAATGAGTAATAAATCTGCACTTGTACAAACATGGCATAAATTTAAGCGCCTACCTTTTGGGAATTGGCTTTTTACTAAAGCTGTTTGCTTTAAAGCGCCATATTTTGGTTCAATGAAACCTTACGTGCTCGACCTTCGAGAAGGGCATTGTAGTGCGTTGGTTAAAAATCGTCGCAGCGTTCATAATCATATTGGAACTATTCATGCTATTGCGCAGTGTAACTTAGCTGAATTGTGTGCAGGTGTAATGGTTGATGCAACAGTGCCAGTTAAAACGCATCGTTGGATCCCAAAAGGGATGACAGTTAGGTATTTGGCTAAAGTAGATACAGATGTAAGAGCAGTCGCTGAAATTGATTTACCGCATAAATGGATTGATAAAGAAGACTTAGTGGTACCGGTTAAACTGTATAATACCCGCAATGAGCTTGTTTTCACTGCAGATATTACTATGTATATTACTGAAAAAAGGTAGCTTACGTTAAGCTGATTCTACTTAGTTTTTATCAGCGGCTTGTTTATTTACAAACGATAAGTCGCTGCCATCTTCCTTCAACAATGCTTTAACTTCTTTTGCGGGTTTAAGCTCTTTCGAAATAAGTTCAGGCTCTTCTTTTTCAAAGCGTTGCTTTAAACTGCCTTCAATTACTGCACCTGCATCAATACTCAATGTATCGTGAAACACATCGCCATGAACATGAGCACCACTTTGTACCTTTACTTCACTAGCATTAATTGAGCCAATAACTTTGCCTTTAACAATAACGCTTTTAGCTTCAACAATACCTTCAACAACACCCGTTGAGCCAATAACTAAATGCTCCACTTTTATATCGCCATCAATACGGCCATCAAGCTGTACTTCACCTTGGCTAACTAAAGTGCCTGTAAGGCGTACGTCTTCAGAAATAATAGACGGTGTGTGATTTACTCTTTTTAAATTAGAGCTAACTGTTTTTTGTTTTTTTCTACCAAACACGAGAAAGCGCCTTTGTTATTTTTAGAGGATTGACTTGTTTACCGTTAAGTAATACTTCGTAGTGTAAATGAGTACCTGTACTTCTGCCTGTGCTGCCCATTAAACCAATTACGTCATGTTTAGTGATTAACTGACCTTTTTTTACTTTAATTTTATTTAAGTGTCCAAATCGAGTCACTAAGCCATTTTTATGTTCAAGCTCAATAAAGTTACCATAACCACCATTGCGACCGGCACGAAGCACTACAGCGTCTGCTGGGGCAAATATCTCGGTTTTATGCCAACCGGCTAAATCAATTCCTTTATGAAAGGCATGATTACTATTCATTGGATCTTTTCTAAGACCAAAACTACTCGAAATATAATATTTAGCTTTAGCTAAGGGGAGGGTGTTTGGTAGTTCAGTTAAAAAGTTTTCTAAATTATTTAATGCTAATAACTTATCAACGATGGCTAAAAAGTGGCTTGGAATTTTTGTTTCGTTAAATGTATCAAGTGGGCCACCTTGTGCGGTTGTTTGGGCACTTAATATTAAGTGTTGCTCAAGCGCTGACTCAATTCCTGCGCCTTTGACCATAGCTAAAATGGCTTGATGACGTTCACTAATTTGGTTATCTAAATAGGTAAAGCTTTGCTCATAATGATTATTTAAGTTGGCCACTCTTGTTGCGAATGGAATTGGAGCTATTAACTGTGCTTGTTTACCTTTTTGATTTTCATCGACTAATGGCTCATGAAATTCATTGCCATTTTCATTAATAGGTACATCAAGTTCTGTATCAAGCTTAATAACATCTTTGCTAATTGAAGCGGGAAGGGACTCTATCATGCTTTGCAGTAGCGCCTGTTTTTGCTCAAGTATTGCAAGTTGCTCTAACTGCGTTGCTTGCAGGGCTTGTTGCTCACTGACTTTTTGTTGCCACAGCGTTTGCTCGGTTATTTGATTTTGTTTTATGTCAGATATTTTATTTGTTTGTGTATAAACACGAAAGCTCGAAATACTCAGCCAAATAAAAGTGGCTAAAATAAGCGATGCTACAAGAAGTTGAAACCAAGAGGCTAAAACAACATGCTTAACTTCGCCATTTTGGCGAATAAGTAGCTGACGAGCTGGGAAAAATTTATGATAAAAAGACTTTATAAATACTGACATGGCATATAAACACTGGCTATTAACCGAATTAAGATAGCAATTTGAGTTAAAAAAGCTAGAAAAAAATTGTAACTGTTCAAAAATTAATAAAAAAGGGCTGCTTTTAGTAAGCAGCCCTTTTAATAATTTTTTTAATACTCGTATTACTTTGTAGGCAGTACTGTGCTCTCTACAGAGCCAAAACCTATGCGTGCATAGCCTTCTTTTTCACACCAACCGCGCATAATAACGTTATCGCCATCTTCTAAAAAGCTACGTTGTTCGCCATTGCTTAGCGTAATTTTTTCTTTACCGCCACGAGATAGTTCAAGTAAAGAACCCGCTTCTTCGTGCGTTGGACCAGACTGAGTGCCCGAACCTAACATGTCACCTGGCATAAAGTTACAGCCATTTACTGTGTGGTGAGTAACCATTTGTGCCACAGTCCAGTAAGAGTGCTTAAAGCTAGATGTTGATACACGCGTTGGGTTATGGCCTTCGCTACGCATTTTTTGCGTTTGAATTTTAACATCCATTTGAATATCAAAAGCACCTTGGTCGCGATTCGCTTTTGACTCTAAATAGTCCATAGGCTGTGGATCGTTTTCATCACGCGTCCAGCTTGTTCTATAAGGCGCTAGCGCTTCGGTTGTAACAATCCAAGGCGATACAGTTGAGGCAAAGTTTTTAGCTAAAAATGGACCAAGCGGTTGGTATTCCCACGCTTGCAAGTCACGTGCTGACCAATCGTTAAATACACAAAAGCCAAATACGTGGTTTTCAGCATTTTCGATAGCGATTGCATCGCCCAGTGCATTGCCTTTACCTAAGTAAATACCCAGCTCTAGTTCGTAATCAAGGCGTTTACAAGGACCGAATGATGGCACTTCTGCATCAGGCGCTTTAGTTTGACCTTTAGGGCGATGAAATGTTTGACCTGATACGTCAATAGATGAAGAACGACCATGGTAACCAATAGGTACCCATTTATAGTTAGGTAGTAATGGGTTATCAGGGCGAAACAAACTACCCACAGCAGTAGCATGATAAATAGAAGTGTAAAAGTCGGTGTAATCGCCGATACGACAAGGCAAAGAAAACTCTATATCAGATTGTGCTACAAGCGTATCGCTAAGTGCTTGTTGGTGCTCAGAGCCTGCCCGTAGTGCTTTTGAAAGGGCTAAACGAAGTGCTGACCAATACTGCCCCCCTAAACCCATAAATGTATTTAGAGTTGCTTCACTTGCTGCATCAGCGGCTGTTTTAGCGTCACCTGTTAAAACATTTAATTTACTCAGTTTTGCTAAATCAATTACTTGGTCACCAATTGCAACACCACCACGAAAGGCCTCATCAGACCCTTTACGGCGAAACTCTGCAAACGGTAAGTTTTGAATAGGGAAGTCGCAATTATCAACATTAGCTGACTCTACCCAGCTGGTTAAATTAATATCGTGGGTTTCGTTAATTAGGCTCATTACATTTCCTTTGGATTTTACTGTATGGCGACAAGGTATAGTTTATTTAATCATACTTGTACTTGGCGCCATACTTTTTAAATATTAAAACGACAAAAAGCAGCGAAGTTCGCTGCTTTTAATTTACTCAAATATTTTATAAAACGCCGCGACGCTCTTGGTCGCGTTCGATTGATTCAAATAATGCTTGGAAGTTACCTTCACCAAAGCCACCATCATCAACGCGTTGGATCATTTCTATAAAGATTGGACCAAATAAGTTTTTAGAGAAAATTTGTAATAAATAACAATTTTCACTTTGGCTATCTACGAGTATCTGGTGCTTACGAATTTTTTCTTTATCTTCAGCAACCCAAGGTACTCGGTCAAAAATAGTATCGTAGTACTCTGGGATAATATCCAACGTTGCAATTGTTGATTTATCAAGCTTATCAAGAGAACTTACTAGGTCATCTGTTAAAAACGCTAAATGTTGAACGCCTGGGCCGTTGTACTCACCAAGGTATTCATCAATTTGGTTGTTATCGTTACCTTTACCTTCGTTTATTGGAATAGAGAAGGTGCCACAAGGTGATTTTAGTGCATACGAAATAAGCGCTGTTTTTTGACCTTTAATGTCAAAGTAGCGTACTTCAGTAAAACCAAATACGTCTTTATAAAAGTTAGCCCATTTTTCCATGGTGCCTTTATAAACGTTATTGGTTAAATGATCGATTCGGATAAAGCCTTTATCTTCTACAACATTTTGCGTTTCTAAATCTTCAAAATCACTTTCGTAAATAGTGCCTTTGTCGCCAAAATTCTCAATAAAGTAAATTAGGCTGTCGCCAATGCCATAAATTGCAGGGTAAGGCATGTTTTTATGTGTTGAATCAGTGGCTGGTTTTGCACCACGCTCTACTGCAGTTTCAAATGCTTTTTGTGCATTCTCAACACGCCAACCCATTGAACAAATAGCAGGACCATGGCTTTTAGCAAATTCTGCAGAAAAACCTTCACGCTCGTTATTCAGTAAAAAATGAATATCGTTTTGGTTGTAATAAACAATGTCTTTACCTTTGAATTTTTTAAGCTTAGAGAAGCCAAAATCAGTAAATACTTTATCCATATAATCAGCATCAGGTGTTGCGTACTCGGTAAATTCAATACCGACTAAACCTAAATAGTTATTTACTTCACTCATTATTATTACTCCCGCAATTAAGCACTGCGATTATGTGTTGTTGTCATATTGCCGTAGATAATCAACCAGATTTTTGATTTGGGGAAGAGGGGGGCACTATTTAGTATGTAGTGCATGTGTAAATTTTATAGGACGGTTATTATAAAGTTACGTGTTTGTAATACAGTTAAATAAAATGAAGTTATATGGCATAGGGTTGAATAGTGGTTTTTATTCTTAATATGTTGTTTTTAAATAACAAAAAGGAGGGTTCACCTGCGTGAAGCCTCCTTTTAGAATGAACAAGCAAAAGCTTAGTTGTATTTAATTATTTACACTTTTAGAGTTGCTACCAAAGAACTTGTTACGTTGTTCAATCCATTGGTTTGTTTTTATCGCTGGCGCAGCTTGATAGTGACGTTCAATCGTTTGATTTAACACTCGCGTCGGTTGCTCAAAGGACAACTTTTGTTGTGCGCCGCCCATACTTTTAATTTCACCGCGAGTCATAGCACGACCAGCATAGAGTAATGCATTTAAGTAACCAGGTCGGGTTTCGTAGTTGTTATCTGTAAATAACAGGATTGTTTTATCAAGTGCCCATCGACGGTTTATCTCACCTTCTTCTTTAACACCTTCGAGTTCACCATCTACGTATATTTCAAATACGCCATTTGTTGGTGCGGCATAAAATACAAAGGCAATACGATGCCAGTTACCTGGTTTAGTATCGCCAAAGTATCCACTATTGCTGGTTGCTTCACCGTACCCACCGTCTGGGCTTGCAAATATATCTGCGTCATCTGTATCGTAGTTTTCGGTATCTGCTTGGATTATTGCGCGGTAAATGTCGTTTGTTTCCAATGGCCAGTTTATATCCATAACTATTGTGTAGTCAGACACTAACCCGTCATCTTTAAAATCACCATTTGCAGCTGTGTTTAACGTAATTAATAGGCCTTCTGTTGGAGAGTGACGAGTAAAAGCCATTACACCAGAAGGACCATCAGTTAAATCGGCAATATTAAGATCAGTGGTTGTCTCATAGCGTGTATCTTCTGGGCCCCAACCGTCATTTTCTGGGTCAAAGTAGCTTAAAACAGATGGGCCTGAGTCTGGAGTTAGTGGGTTTGTTGGATCGTCAAAGTTCCAAGTTGTTATATTTGCAACATCTTGGCAAGCATTAAGCTGTGTGTCTGTATCAAGGTGAAGACATTGAGTTGTTCTAAAGCGCGCGTATTGATCAAGTAGCCACCATGCTTCGGCAATTGGCTTTACATCATTAAAAGTAACACTGCTAAAAAATAAATCTGGATTAAGTGCCGGACCTTTAAATAAAGCGACATTATAATTTGTCGTTACTTGAATATCTTCTGGCTTTAACACAAACCAATCGGGTTGGCTGGCAATCATTGTATTTAAATCAGTGCCTGTAACGGTTACTTGATACAGTGAATTAAAGCCAGGTGTGTTTGAAGGCTGTCTTTCAACATAAAATGCTTTGTGAAAATCTTCTTGTGTAACAGTGCCTGGCGTCCATCTTTTTTGTACAAGTTCAGGGTTAAGCAGCGCTGCGTTGATTGAGCTTGAATGTTTAGTTGCAAGTGCTGCTATTTCTGCAACTTCAAAACTACTTGGGTAGTTTTCTGAAATGGCAATTTCTGTATCAGCATCGGGTGCATATCGGCCCATTACTTCATCGATAGCTAGCTTGGTTTCTTCGTCAGGTTCTATAGATGTTCGCGTATCTACATGTTGATAATCGTAACGACTTAGTGCTTTATCTGCAGTATTAAATACTAAATTTAAATCGGTGACTCCGCGAGCATAAAATTCTGGTTGAATGACTAAAGCATTATTTTCAAGCTCTATAAAGTCTTCACCACCATGAGTATGCCCACCAAGCACTAAATCTATACCGGGCACATTGGTTGCTATCTCAACGTCAGTTCCTTTACCTAAGTGGCTTAGCATTATCATGTAATCAACATCACCGCTGTATTGGCTTACAATACTTTGTGCGATTTGTTGCCATTTCCAACTCATTTTAAATTGTTTTATAAAGTCAGGAATAGGGTCATCTTCAATTGGCTCGTCAAGTTCATCCCATGGTACTGACGTCATCCCAAACACACCCAATGTTATGCAGCCAACCTGTACTTTAGCAAAGTCCACACCGCCAAAACTCTTATTTTGTTCTCCCTCAAATCGGGTATTACTGGCGAGTACAATGGCATTATCGTCTTGTGAAAACTCAAGCAGCTTTTCAGGACCCCATGCATAGTCATGATTCCCTAAAACACGTAAATCAAAAGCCATTAGCTTTACGGTTTCATCAGATGCTAAGCCTTGTGATATTTGCTCTGCAACGGTCCCTTTTTCGTAATCATCGCCACCATCGGTAAATAATGTATGGGGTGATTCGCTTAGCGCTTTTTTATAATAAGCTTTAATGCGGCTAAAATATTGTTCCTGATACCCAAAGCGAGAATGCATGTCGGCAACGTGCACAAACCTTACAGATTGCTCTGTTGCATTTGCATCACAGGTTGGGCCAATATCAGAAAACGCGACAGTACGTTGCATTTCTATTGCATAGCTACCTAGTTGGTCTACTTGTGCGCTAACAAAGCCTTGCGATACCGTTGAATTAGTAATACTTGACCAAGAATCGCCGCTCAAACGCGCAATAGTTAATTGGCCGCCTAATACATAGTCGTCAGGTATTTTTATAGTGATTGTCATTGAGCTAGAAAGTTGGAGTGTATTCGGGGTAAGCGTATGTATATCTGAAATGATATTTTTAGCTTGATTATTCTCATCAAGGACTAATTTTTCGTAGGTTATTTCAGTATCGTTAGCCACTATTTCCCCAGGGGCATTGATAGTAAAGTTACCTTCATCTAATGACGTTTGTAAGCCATTAGCATTGGTAATAATTAAGCCACTAGGCTCAGGTTCTACAGGATCATTTGGATTTACTGTAACTTGATCTTCGGCTCCACCACAGGCAGATAAAAAAATAAGGAGAAATGCTATTAGAGTGGCACGTAATAATGTTAATGAATGCATATACTGCTGTCCCTGGGTCTATTGAATAATCAATCAGGACATAATATCAGTTAACGGGGGCAGGGCAAAGTTGAATAAAAAAATTCCCCCATAGAGGCTATGGAGGAATGTTTAGGTTATGTTGTTATATTAAAATAAACAACAATTAAGAGACTTTCTCTTCTAACCCTTGTTTTTCCCATACTTTAGCTTTAAAGGTCATTAGTACTAAGACAGCACCAACACCAATGCTAAATAATGCAATTTGTAAGTATAAGTTAGGAATTTCAGAAACATTATTCGGATCGAAATTACCAGCAAGTAAACCCGCAATAATATTACCAATCGAGTAAGTTAATACAAATACACCCATCATTTGACCTGTGTAACGTCTAGGCGATAACTTACTTACAGCACTTAACGCTACAGGGCTTAAACAAAGCTCACCCACTGTATGTAAAAAGTACGTAGTAACAAGCCAGTAAGGCGCTACTTTTAAACCTTCAGCTGCGTAATGAGCCGCCATAAACATAACTAAAAAGCCAGATGCCATGATAATTAAGCCAATTGCACATTTAACGCTGTAGCTAGGTGACACTAAGCTTTTAGATAAGTTAATCCAAAGTGCTGCAAAAAATGGCGATAAAGCAATAATAAACAGTGAGTTTAATGATTGAAACCACGTTGTAGGGATTTCAAACGTACCAATAAATCGGTCGGTGTAATCACGGGCAAATAGGTTTAATGAAGAACCAGCTTGTTCAAAGCCAGACCAAAAACATGCAGAAGCAATACAGACTAAAAATAGTGCCCACATTCTTTGTTTTTCGGCATCGGTTAATTTACCTGTAAAGTAAATAACACCAAAATAAACAAAAAAGATAATAGTAAATACAATCGCTGTGTAACCTGCAACCACTGTTGGATTGATTACAATTACGCCGGTCATTGCAGCCGTAGTAACTGCAGCAGCTGCAATTACAAATGCAGCAATACCAATCCATGCACGTGAAGTACCTTTAGGACCAAGTGGATTAGCAGGTAAAGCGCTGTGCTCTGGTAAGTTATTAAGTGTGAGTTTGTACTGAACTAAACCAATGGCCATACCGACAGCTGCCGCACCAAATGCCCAGTGCCAGCCTACGTTCTCCATAAAGTAACCACATACGTAGTAACCGATTAAAGAACCCATGTTAATACCCATGTAATAAAGAGCGTAACCGCCATCACGACGCTCATCTGTATCACTGTATAGTTGGCCGACCATTGCGCTGATATTTGGTTTTAGCAAACCAGTACCTGTCGCTACAAATATTAAGCCAATGAAGAAAGAATAATCATGTGGAATAGCCAAAATAATATGACCAATCATAATGATTATACCGCCATACCATACTGCTTTTTGACCACCAAACAATCTATCTGCTAGCCAGCCACCTGGTAAACCTAAAAAGTATACCGCACCTGTGTATAAACCATAAATTGCAGCAGCTGAGGCAACAGTAAAGGCTAAACCTTCTTCTTGTAAGCTTGCTGTCATGAATAATACGAGCATAGCTCGCATACCGTAATAACTCATTCGTTCCCACATTTCAGTGAAGAACAATGTTGAAAGTCCTTTAGGGTGGCCACACCAACCACTATCTGGAGCTGAACTCATATTTACTTCCTAACTTTAAGAATTGTTGTAATGGCCTTATAATTTTTTGCTTTAGCTATTTTAGAATTTGTAACCACTAAAATGCTCGACCATCAGTATATTATTTGTAGCTAAGATAATGATTTGCTATATGGCAGTAACACCACAAGGTAAGAGACACACCCTTATCCTAGTTACAATTGCGCTCAAGTATACATATACCTTAGTGCTAGGGGAAGTGTTCGCGGTGTATCACCTTATGCCAAGTTAAAACTCAGCATAAGGAACAATAGGGGTGCCTGGAAACTCAAGTGTTCCGTACACAGGATTAAAGTAGTAACGTATATAAAGCTGACCAAAATTTGGTTCGTAAAAGTCAGAACGATCGATGGCTAAGTAGCCACCAAAGAACCAATTCGGCGTTATTCTATACTCAAAACTACCTTCAAGATTATATGAAACACCAGAACTTGTTTCACCTTCAAATACAGGATCAACACCTGTTATTGACTCTCTATCATATGCAGCTATTTGCAAATCGCCATCATTAGGGAAGAAATCAATAGATTGAGTTTTTGTTTGCGAGTACGAAACACCGGTTTTTAATCGATAAACAAAATCATCGCCCCAACGCGCGTCATAAGTGAGTGGCACAGATAAACCTACATAGTTTTGTGGGCTGTAATAACCACCATGACCCCATGTTTCTTCACTTAAATTATACTTGTATGCCCAATGTAATAAGCTAGCGCCTGCGGTGAATTCACGCTCTTGATTGCTAATTACACGGTAATAAGTACCGCCCATCATACGATAGCGTTGGTTGTCTTTTACATTTTGGCCTTTATATAGGGTAAAGTCGGCGCTTGACCAAAAACCCCATTTTCCGCCTAAGTCGTGTGATACATTAGCCGTTAGGCCTGTAGAGCGTACACCACCCCAAACTTCACCTGTTTTTACATCTTTAAGACCTGCATAAGAAAGTACCGAGCTTGTAACTGGGCGTTTTTCAAGTTCTAGGCTGTATCCAAAATCACCAAAACTGTCTGCGTAATTTACACCCCATACAATATCTTCAATTAAAAAGCCAAGTGGAGTTGTACCTACATCAACACGCCAGTTTTCATTTTGCCAACCAATACCTACATCTACACCACTTTCCTCAGGTGTTACTTCATTGATTGAACAGGTAAAAATACACAGTGCACCTTGTCCATAGCGGCTGCCAGCAAATTGCTCATCAAAGCGCGTTGTTTGTGCGCTAATAGTAGTCGGGTCTACTTTAATAAACCCTTGGCCTTGCCAAAGCGGAAAGTAAGCTTCAATCGGGACTAAGCCCGCACCAAGTGTTGCTTCGCTTTCGGTGCTTGTTTGCCCACTAAAGTTAACACCAATAGCAATGTATGCTTGGTTTTTGTTTTGCTCGTTTATTAGCTCTCTTTTAGCACCGTTTACATACCATTCATCGTTTTTATCTATTTTTGAAAGCGCTCCGTAAAGCTCTTTTTCATTTAATGTACGATTAGGAAATAGGGTTTGCGCGTACCAAGATTGTGCTTGTTCGGTTTCGTTGAATTTGCTGGCTACTTGAGCGCCTAAATAACGTAGTTCTTGATCGTTGGGTGACTTTTCAACAAGTTGCTTAGCTAAGTAAAGTGCATCCCCTGAGTAATTAAACTCATTGAGAGATGACATGATTTGGCGTTGCAAATAACCTTCTTGCGATGTGGTTTGCGTAATCGCTTTTTGCGTAACTTCTTTTGCTTGAAAGTCGTCCCCAAGTTCTATGTATGCATTAGCAATAGCGAGTAGTGCTTGAGGTTCAATGGTTTGTTTATTTTGTACTTTTTGCTGGTACAAAATAACGGCCGCTTCGCGTTGTTCAAGTGCTAAATTTGCATTAATAAGGGCAGTAGTTGTTGCTGGAGTATTTTTATATTTTTGATCCAGCTGGTTAAGCTTAGCGATTAAATCACTACCATTGTAATACTGAGTAATATAGCTATTTTGTAGCTGTACATATTGAGTTGTTTCGTTTTCAGTTGCGCTCTCTGGTAATACGTACTTTTCAAACCATTGCTTCGTTTTATTTTCATCACCTTGCTCTAAAAGCCACTCACCATAAAGTGTATGCCAATAAGCAGAAAGAGAAGGCTCAGCTTCCAGTGCTTTGTTTATAAGTTTTATAGCGTGTTTTTTTTCATTAATTCGATACCAGCTTCGCGATAACTCTGCCTGCATAGCGGGTGTTAAATTTTGTGCCTCTAGGTTGCTTAAATGATAGATTGCAGTGGCTTTATCTTTAGCATCAAGGTGGCGCTCACTTTGTGTCAAAGACTCATTAAGTTGCAGCTGCTGTTCAAGCGCAATAATGTCTTTATCTCTGGATTTAAATGGAATGTACTGCAATGTTTTAATAGCACCTTGATAGTCATCAAGAGAGCGTAAAAAAAGCGCGTGGCTGTAACGAATCTGAGGGTTTAACGGAAATTGCCACAGCACATTATTAAATAAAGCGCGGGCCTCTTCTGTCAGCCCCTTTTGTTGGTATATAAAGGCTAAATCGTAGTATAACCAAGGCTGTTCTGGCGCTATTTCAATAGCGTCTTTTAGTACTTTTTCGGCTTGCTCTAAATCTCCCGACTGTGCAAACGTATTTGCCTTTGCGCGGTACTGACTACTTAATGATACAGAATAAGATTCTTTAATTAGTTTCTTTTGATTAAACGATAAACTGTTGTAAAAAGAGGTTAGGGCTTTTTCATTCTGCTCTAATTCAGCTATTTCAAGTAGACCTATTAAAGCGCTGCTATTAAGTGGATCACTTCTTAAAACAATTTGATATGTAAGTGCAGCCTGTGAATATTGCCCTTGAGCAAATTGTAATAAACCTTTGTTATATATTACTGTATTAGTTTCTTGTTCTAAGGTGGCTGCTAAATCAAGCTTAAGCTTAGCCGTTTTAAATTCTTTATTATTAATGGCATTTTTAGCTTCGCGTATATAAAGCCAAAGCTTAGCTGTTTTTGCTAATTCTTGTAGTGTTTCACGTTCAGCGAACTCAGTTGTGTACTTTTGTGCACGAGTAAAATATTGATACGACTTTTGGTTTTCACCAAGGCGTAAATAGAGTGTGCCAAGGCTTCGCATTATAGCGCCGTCTTGCGGTCGGCCTCTTAAAGCTTTTAAAAGTAAAGGCTCTGCGGCAGCAAGTTTATTTTTCTCAAGTAATCTATCGCCCCTAACCCAAAGCTGATAGGCGGGGTCGGCAAGAAGTGTTTGACGTTTTTTATAATCTTTTAGAAAATCTTGGTATTGTAATTCACCTTTACTACTAAAAGGATAAAGAGTGAAATAGCGCTGATACTGCTTAACTGTATCATCCGTTAAGGGCATTTCTAGCAAAGCACTAAGCCAAATATATTCTACTTCATTAATAAAAGTAGGGCCTGCGCCATATTTACTTAAAATATCAATCGCTTTTTTATCTGTAAGATTACGCCTAAGTAGGTGACGGGCATAAGCAATTTCTATCTGCGCAATACTTGGGTAGCTTTGAGCTAATTTATTATAGCCTTTTTTAACACTTTCCCATTGGGAGCTATCTTGTCCATACCAGCTTAAATGCTCAAGCTCGTAATCTAATGTAGGGTAGACGTTTTTAAAAATATTATTATAGATTTCGCGAGCTTGTTCATAACGACCCGCGCGAGCCAATAATTTAGCTTGCTGAATTGAAGATTTGTCTTTTCCTTCAGTACGAGAAAGGACTTTTAGCTTTTCAACGCACGGAGCTTGTTTGGTAAGCCCATTATCTATTTTACTTAGTAATTGGTTGGCTTTCGCTGATTCGCCATTGGCAAAATCATAACGCGCTACCGCGCACTGTGTTTCTATGCGGGCAGGGGCAATAGCGACTAGCTTTCGTAAGCTATCTTCAACTAGTTTTTTATTTTGCTGTGCTTCACCAATACCTATTTGGCTTAATAACCAATCAACAGATTGCGTATCAATATCGTTGACTGTGTTAGCGCTTAATCCAGAGCTAAGCGCTAATGTGCAAGCGAGGGCAAACCTTAACGGCATTCAGTGCTCCATACCGGTTGTAGCGTCCCATCTGCTGTAATTGAAAAACGCTTATTTAAAGCACTTGTACCAAATAAGTTAAGTACGCTGTCGTAATAACGAGTCTGGGTAAATGATTTATCAATCATTAGTTTTTGCTGGATCGCCATTACTGTAGAATTATCGTTATTAGTCGCTAGTAAAGGTAATAGAGCTGAGTTAAAGCCTAGAGGGCCTCTTTTTTCAGATTTTCCTGATTTAGCAAAAGTATTTAAAGGCACGTAACCACGTTTATTAATTGTTTCTATAAAAGGGTTAAATTGCGCTAATAGCTCTTTTTTATAAGGTGCGTTGTCTGCCATCATACTTGCCCATAAATACACTCTAATAGCGTTGTAACTGCCCAAGTCGCTCGTTTTTTTATCGTAATAAAAGCCGTTATTTGCATCAAACATTACCCAGTCAGGGCTAACACCTTGCTTTGCTGTATCTAAAATCAACTTTGCTGAGCCTTCGTGCAGTTGATGCCAAGGCGAGTGTGGATAAAGCTTTTTAAACTGCTGATAAATAAATAACGGTGAGTAGCTTGGGTTTAACTTAAAACGCTCATTATCAAATTCAAAACCAGTAGGGGCGGGTAGTAATGATAAACCTAGGCCCGAAATATAGGCGGTTTCTTCACGCATTATTCGTTGTGCAAGTACGGCTGCTAATATGCTGTAGCGGCGGTCATCCCAAAGAATAGCAGCTTGCGATAAACTGTATGCTATCCATAAGTCAGAATCAGACGCTGGATTTGAATCTAAAATTCCGCCAACATTTTGATTGTTAACACCCCATTGCCATGCCGGTAAACGAGTGCTTAAATCACCTTCTGATAAATGTTCTTGCGTCCAATCCAGGACTAGGTCAAACATTGCTTTGTCATTTGCTACGACAGCAAAAAATAAGGCATAAGATTGGCCTTCAGAGGTTGTGACTTTTTGCTCACTCCCCAAATCAATAACGCGACCATCTTGGCTTATAAAGTTACTTTTAAACGTTTGCCATGCATCCCATGGTTGGCATTGCTCTATTTGTGCATTGGCATTAAAGGTAAATAATGCAATCACGGTAAAAAATACATTAATGAGTGACTTCATTACTTATCTCCTTCAGCTAAGCGCTTGTATGTTAATGCTTGTAGTAATCGCCATATAATAAATGAGATCAGCAGTAGTGTTAAAATAGACAATAGTGCCAGTACAAATGGGTGATCCGATAAATGGAACCAAATTAGGGTATGCACAGGAATGTGACCAACAAAATATTGTTCATCAGTTTTAATTGTCTTAATGCCTTGAGAATTTATGACCGCAGCACTGCCTTTAATTTGCGCAAGAGCTTCTGAACTCATTAACGCATCATCAAGTAGAGTAAAGGCTTTTTGTGATGTTGCACTAAGCGATACAATTGAACGCTCTGAATCAAACGGTGATTGAAAGCCAGTAATAACGGCCATATCACCACTACTTTTTATACTTACTTGGACTTTATCTGTTGTTTGCTCATCGTAAGCACCATTGTATATAGCTTGTTTAATAGCGCGCTGATTATTATCAAGCAAGATATTAGTTTGCGCATCTTCATCTAAGTTGTTAGCAATGCTATTAGGTTTGGCGATTACTAAGATGTCTTTATCATCTAAGTTGGCATCTTCATTTAAATGAGCAACACTTATTCTATGAGCGGGGTAGCCTGTAATAGCACCAAAGTGGCCTGTTAAATTAAACAATACAGATAGTGCTTTAGGTGATGGAACTTCATCTATCAATACTAAAGTTTGTTGTAAGTCTGCGTATTTTGTAAATGGGAATCCGCTGTTTGCAAATACATTTAAATCAGGTAAAGCCATGTAATGATCAAACCCACTTACATCAATGTTAGAGTTTCCATCAATTACCCCGTACTCGCCACCAGGTGGAGCAACGGCACATTCGCCTTTTTTAAGTACTGCAAATCTAAAGTCAAAATTTAACTCATTTCGGCTGGCAAGATTAATACCGTCTAATGAAAAGTCTTCAGCGCTTTGCGTTGTATCTGTATTAGCAATTAAAGGCAGCAACGTTTTAGCGGTAGTTAACGATGAGTCTTTTTTATCAAGTAAAAAACCACTTATAAATTCTTGGTTTATTAACATGTTTAAACGTGAATTTAATGTTTCGCTCTCTGGCGTATTACGGTATTGCAAAGTAATAGGAATACCTTTTTCACGCCAAGTAAATAAATCAGGTGCAAAACGAACATTTAATTTTATAGGGCCGTTGTTAAGACCCTCAGCTTGTAACTGAGTTGGGTAGTCAATAAGCTCGTCAAAGTGCACGGGACGATCGTTTCTTAGCCATCTCGGCGCATCATAAGCTTTACGCAGTGGGAGTTTGTTAATTGCCTCGATGCTTGCACTTCGGCCAGTCATAATTTTATGACCAAATACAAGACCAGTGACCGCTGTTTTTAAGTCTTTTTCATCACGCCCCAAAATTAACAGCATTTTATTGTATCTGTGAATAGGGCTTGAAATTAGCTCGACAGTTGGCTTTTCAACATCTGGATAATCTTTTAAAAAATCAGGTTTTGAGTCATTAGTAATAAACACCACGCTATGCTGCTCTGGTGCTTTATTTAAAACTACTGGAAAGTTAGCGCCACGCCAGTCAGCTTGTGCGCCAAACCAACTAGATAAAGTGGCTGCAGCTTCTATTGCTTGTGTATTAGGTGTGCTTGCAAATACAAAAGGTAAGTTTAATTTGTTGTAATCTTTAGCATCAAAAAATGGTTCTGGTAAATATTCAAGGCGGCTATCAATTGCTAACTGTTTTTGATCAAGCGTGATGTGGCTTGATTTGTTTATTTCAGTCCAAATTGAGCGGCTAAAGTAATCTTGGCATCGTAAATCGTAGTAGCCAACTAGTTCAAAGCGAATTTGGTTGTAGTCTTGAATGTATTTAGCATTTAGGTCTAGGCTATGACTTACCGTATTTTTTACAATACTTAATTGCTCATTAATAGGTAAAACAGTAACTAAGTTATCGTTAAAATAAACTTTTAAATGCGATACATTAGCCAGCAATGAAGGTGAGTTGGTGTACGAAAAGTTAAGCTTTAGATTAGTGCTTAATTTATCAATTCTATTTGTGAAATCGACTCGAGAATTATTATTCACGCCGTCGAGTTTATAGTCGTTGAACCCTAACTTTTCAAAGCTAAGACGTAAACTAGAAACCTGAGCGCTCTCAGGGTAGCCATTTACAAACATAGTTTTGTCGTGCATAGGCTCGATAGCGAGCACTTGATATGCGCTACTAATAAGTAACAATGTTAGAAATGTATTAAGTAACTTTTTAATCATAATTATTATGCACTATCGGTTTTTTTGGAGTAAATGAATTTATGTAAATGACAGTATTAGTCATAAACTTAATTATAGGTTGTAACGCTCTTGGGGCATGAAACAATAAATTACTAAAGCCCCGTAAACTGGTTTTTTGCACTTCTTTGAAGCTATACGATGGACGGTCATGTCTAAAGTTATTTTGCCAATCTAGCCAAGCATCTGCTCTGGAGAAAGTACATTGTATAAAAGCTCTTTGCTTTTCGAGAGATAAATCTTTAAGTGTAAGGCCAATTTGTTTTTTACGGGTATTACATACATACGTTGTAAACGAAAATTGCTTGTTACCGCGACTCATTAATAATTCAATTTTATCGTTAACGCGGCATAAATGTGCGTGTTCAGTCTCTATACCTACACCGTTATCTGAATAATCCGTTATTTTTACTTTTAAAGTATGACCATTTGCTAAACGAACGCCGGCAGGAAAGTTTGCCTTTATACGATGCGAGTGCCTCACTTGGCGAGCCTCAGCAGCAACCGCAACCGCAGCACCCAAAATAATAATATTATAAAAAGCCCAACCCATACTTATTATAAGTACGCCAATCTGGCTTGAATCACCTAAAAACAGACGTAATACACCCACTATTATTCCAAGTAAGTTAATAAGCAAAAGAATTAAATACGGTTTAGAAATCCCCCAGTCGTAATGCTCTTCATCATTTAAACCGCCTTTTTCGGTTACGTTAAATTTACCTTTATTAGGATTAAATAAAGCAACGGTAGTTGGTTTTAATATGTACCAAGCAAGTACTGACTCATACACTTCACCCCAGAAGGAGTAACGGTATTTACCTTGAATGCGTGAGTTAGTTGCTTTTATTTGAATTAGTGTCGGCACCACATAGATAAAAATAGCAATAAAAGGAGCATAAATTATGTAGGCATTAAAATATATTAGCGCCAAAGGAGCTGTTAAAAATACAATACGAGGAATACCCGATAGGAAATGCAGCATTGCGTTTATATAGCATAATCGTTGAGGGATGCTTAAACCTTTACCCATCAATGGGTTATCAAGCCTAAATATTTGTGCCATACCACGCGCCCAGCGAATACGTTGGCCTATATGCGCTGACAAGCTGTCGGTAGCAAGGCCTGCGGCTTGTGGAATGTTTATATATGCAGTTTTATAACCTGCGCGCTGCATACGAAGGGCCGTGTGAGCATCCTCAGTTACTGTTTCAAATGCAAAACCACCAATGTTATCAAGCGCTTCTCGTTTTAATACGGCACAAGAACCACAAAAGAAGGTTGCATCCCACATGTCGTTACCATCTTGAATCAATCCATAAAACAACATGTTTTCGTTAGGGATTTGACTGTGGTTATTAAGATTTCGCTCAAATGGGTCTGCTGAGAAAAAGTGGTGCGGCGTTTGAACCAAACACACCTTACTGTCTTTTAAAAATTGGCCCATTGTCATTTGTAAGAACGAGCGAGCAGGAACGTGGTCACAATCAAAAATTGCGATATATTCGCCATCGGTATAACGCATAGCGCTATTCATATTACCGGCTTTAGCATGATTGTTATCCGAACGCGCTAAATAACCCACTCCAATCTCGGCTGCAAAATCCTTAAACTCTGAGCGCTTACCATCATCTAATATATAGACATTTAGCTTGTCTGCAGGCCAATCGATACTTAAAGCAGCGAGAGTAGTAGGTCTTACAACGCTTAACGGCTCGTTATAAGTTGGAATATATACATCAACAGTTGGCCATAGGTCAGTGTCTTTAGGTAAAGGCACTGGTTTTCGCTCAAGCGGATTAACTGTTTGAAAAAAACCTAAAATCAGTACAAGCCATGCATACGTTTCAGCAAGTAGTAAGCCGCCACCTAGTGCAAGTGCAAGTGGATCATCCCAGTTTAAAGTCTCAGTGTAACGCCACCATAAGTAACGAGAAGAGGTAGTTACTGACAAGGTGATCATGACAATGGTTGCCATTTGGCCTTTTACTCGTTTAAGTGCATACGCAACTAATAAAATAAAGCTTATAAATACGGCTTGAGCTTCCAAGCTAAAAGGAATTGTAATGAATATTGCTAATAAAAATAAAATAAACGCGAGGATGACGTATTTAACTAATTTATTTTGCCATACACGTGCATCAGCCATGGCTTTAAATGCACTTTTTTTAGGGCCTTTTTTGTTTTTTGATAGTAGGCGTTTTAATAATTTACCTAACTTTAAATCAAACCAACGTAATTGCCTTAAAAGGTAGCTAACGCCATCATAGAAATAATTAACTGCATCTTCTTTTACTGAACTAGATTTAAGCTGGTTTTTGAAAAACACTAAAAAAACACTTTGAATAATAAAGCGTAATATATTTGAGTAAATATAGGTTCGGTAAGGCAACCTTAAATGAGGGTAGTAGTCATAAAGGGTAAACTCAAAGCTGATTTTATGCTGTTTAGTGTTTATAAATAGCGAGCTTAAAAGCGTAATAAAAGGCATTAAGAAAGCTTCAATTACATTTACTTTATGTTGATTAAAGTAGCTATGAAACTTGAATAAAATGTACCGAACTAACTTATCAGTAAATAAAATGCTCAGCAGCAAGTATAAAGTGCTGTGAATAGGGCGCTGATAAAATAGTGTAATGCTCATTTTATAAGGCCGCTTTACTAACTAGCCAACCAGCTAGTGTTTCAAAGTCATCGTTTGCGACACTATACGGCGCGCAATTAAGTGCTACATTTCTGTATGCGGTTGACTCTTTAATAACTTCGTCACTATTAATAAAAAAGGGAGCCATAAGGGGAAGTGTCGATTGCCATAGGGAAAATAAGTCAAATTCTAGCGTTGATGCAGAGTTATAGCGGTTAACTAAAAAGTAATGTTTCCAATTGGTATCTGAATTTTTAAGTCTTTGCAGGCGCCTATAAATTAAGCTGTGACAAATAGCGTCGCAATTAACAAGTT
The DNA here is from genome assembly GCF_030408075.1 of Pseudoalteromonas sp. APC 3358. Taxonomy (NCBI): domain Bacteria; kingdom Pseudomonadati; phylum Pseudomonadota; class Gammaproteobacteria; order Alteromonadales; family Pseudoalteromonadaceae; genus Pseudoalteromonas; species Pseudoalteromonas sp. APC 3358. The sequence continues at coordinate 241,042 of NZ_JASDCE010000003.1, read as the reverse complement.
CAATTACAATATCGTCTTTCTCTAATGGGTAGTGAGAAATGTTAATATGTGAAGGGCAGTCAAAAAGTATCCAGGCTTCGTTGTTATAATTTAGGTTTTTGCATTTATTGACCATTTTAGTGATGTTATAGGTGCTAGTGTCGTCGTTATCACCAAATGGTAAAAATATAATGCCATCGTTATCTTGGTGAAAATGCGTAAGTGCATCTTCAAAGCGCACTTCATTACTCCAGCCTTTGGTGTATTTCCACGGTAAACCAAAATGTAAACCTAAGTCACTTTTTGCATCTAAATCGATAGCAACAACGTCAACGTCAGACTTTTTTAGCACGCATGCAAGATTGGCAACTACAGAAGTACTGCCTAAACCGCCTTTGATACCTTTAATGAAAACTCTTTGCAACGGGGTTACCTATCCTTAGTTTAACTAGTGTATGTGTTTAGTTCGTTGTTTATCTCTTTAAGCAATGCATATTTATTAATTGTATTATTATTTTGCTGCTTGTTTACTATTTCTATGTAGTCATCACTCTTTCCACCAAAACGCAGTGTAAGGTTTTCTATATCACTCGATGTTAACGTTTGTGAGTTTTTAGATGTTAAGTTGTTCATCTTTACCTTTACAGTTACTTTAATTATTTTGATTAAAAGTGGACAATATTTGGCTATTATATATAGAATAACGGTTAAAACTAGTAAAAAAGTATTTTTTATAGGGCATTTTAAGTGCATAACTTTAACATAACGGGATTAGAGCCTGCTGCAAAAGAGTTAAAATCGGCTTCAAGTTATGCTGTTTTAGCCCCTTTAGACAATTTTGCAATCGAATTAGCGTTACATTCAATTAACCAAAGTTTGGCTAATGATATATATATAGTTTCTCAAGAGGCTGAATCATTTTTTGATTCTTCTTTTTCTGCATCGTTAAATTATGCTTATGAACATAATCGAGTACATCCTTTTTCGTTGGCCCCAGAAACACAACACTATTCAATTGAGCGAATCAATTCAGGTATTATAAAAGAGATAAGTGCTTATAAACGTCTAAACGAAGCGCTCATTTTTGTTCATTTTAATACAACTCAGTTAAACAGTGCTGGCGAAAAAAGCTTAAAACTGATGATGAATGAGTACAACGATTTTGTTCGTCGTACCGGAGCTACATTACTATTTTTAATATCTGGGCCTGATATTGCTAACTACCGTTTTTTAGTTAGACGATTAAATAATGTATTTGATGGGCTGGTTTTTGTTGATAATGATTCTGCAATGCGAGTTCTTGAATATGATTATTGGCGCCATAGCACAGGTGTTATTGCTGGTGAACATTACCCGTTATTATTAAGTAATAATCAGTTTGTTGTTCAAAAGGGAATAATAAGCGAGAGCAAAGCACCTAAAAGTTCAGACTTTTCCGATGAAGACGATGTTTGGCTTGTGCAAAGTGCGGTGCCCGAAGGTACTAAATTACCAATGCACTATAAAAGTGTAAAAGATAATAATGACTTATTTAATAAAGGACCAAAGGTAGAAGCAGCGACCTTAATTTTTGCAGTAACGCGCTACACTGATTTAGCGTTATTAGGTAAGCAGTGTTTTGAACTTAGAAAAAACTGTGGGCGCTGGTTAAAGCTTGTTATTCAAAATGTTGATGGTGTTATTCGCCATCAAGATGAATGTTTATTTTTAACATTGGGTGTAAACCTTATTCTATATAGTTTTTCAGAGCCTTCTCGGCTGCTCTCACAAATTCAATCTATTCAAGGTTTTCAGTTTTCTAGGCCTTTACCTCCCTCAGTTGAGGATGTATTGAAATACACCGAAAACACTTTTTCGAAAGGATATTTACCTTTTATTGAGTTTACAAAACAAGTAGAAATTCATAGTGACTCAGCCGTTAATTTAGGTGTGAGTGGTGTGCTAGTAAAGCTTGAATTACTGCCACGAATCGACCCAATACACCCTTTGCATTTATTTCATATTAAACGCGAAGGTGATGTATTTAGTATTGCAGATAATACAGTTTATTTATATTTGCATGCTTGTAGAGAGAATGACGTTGATAATGCGATTAAGCATTTGTTTAAATTAAAAACAAGCGATTTTTTTGTACAGCAAAATGTAATTTCTGATCACTTTTACATTCAACAAGAATGTAAACAATTAAGGCGTTTTTATAAAGGTAAGAGTGTTGTAGATTTCTCGCAAAAACTTGCCGAGAATGATAGCTATAAATTTGCACCTGATATAGCAAACAGCGTTACTGAAAATATTAACACACCTGAATTTTCTAGCAAAAGCCGCCCAGATGCTAAGCCTTTTATAATGAAATTAAGAGATAACTTATGAGTATGAATCAGCTTTTAATTACCGTGTTTCTTGCAATGGTGCTTGGCGCGGTGCTTTGTATGCTAGGCAAATACATTTTATCTCAAATAACAAAATATTATTATAAGCTTACTTTTAAACATGAAGTACTAGAGCCTTATACACCAAATACAGTAAAAAAGGATAAGAAGTGAAATTATCAGGTTTAGGGGTTTGGAACCTTTATTTTTTAGTTAAGTTTGCTCTGTTTTATTATGGTGCAATTGATTTTAACGTATTAACTAATGCGGCTTTTGCTGCGTTGCTTGCGATTAAATTTAAACAGCCATTAATAGAGAAGGCAAAACATATAGTAGGTGCTGTGTTTGCTGTGGTATTACTTTACCAAGACTCATGGTTGCCACCAATAAACAGGTTGACTAAACAAGCGGGTAACGTTCAAGATTTTAGTTTTGGTTATTTTATTGAGTTATTAACCCGTGTTATTAACATTGATATGTTATTGGCTTTGTTCGTAATTAGTGTGTGTTTTTGGTATACATCGCAATGGATACGCTTTACAACAGTCACTATCGTTGGGCTGTTAGTTGTAGGATGGCAAGGGGGTAACTCTCAATCACAATTCGTTAATAATGTGGCTAACCCTGAGCCGATTACACAGAGTCAAAGTAATCCTCAAACACAAGTGATCACTCAGGCAGCACAATCTCCTGATCAAAAATTAGCTGATTTTTATCAACAACAAAGCTTATTAATGAGTCACTTTCCAAGCCAGGTAAATGGTGAACTGTTTGATGTAATTATTTTGAACATATGCTCAATGGCTGTTGCTGATTTAAATGCTATTGGTGTAAGTGTTACTGATATGTATAAAGACTTTGATGTGGTGTTTTCAGACTTTAACTCGGCTACATCATACAGCGGACCAGCTGCGGTAAGGCTACTGCGCGCTAGTTGTGGCCAAACTAGTCAAACGGCATTATTTAAAGAGGCACCTGAACAATGTCACTTGTTTAAAAACCTAGAAAAACTAGGTTATCAAAATAATGTTGTGATGAATCACGACGGACATTTTGATGAGTTTAAAGGTTTAATAAATAAGTACGGTGGCCTAGATAGCACGCCATTTAATATCGATTCAATGCCAGTGGCGCTTCGAGGTTTTGATAATAGCCCTATTTACTCAGATGAAGCTGTGCTGGATGGTTGGTTAGAGCAAGCTGATGATTGTAAGCCGTGTGCGATGTACTACAACACCACAAGTTTACATGACGGTAATCAGCTAGAGAATCAACCAAGGGTGAATAGTAAAGAGACATACCCAATCAGACATAAAAACTTGTTTGCTGATATTAACCAATTTGTAAAAAAATTAGAAAAGCGTGGTCGCAACGTTATGTTAATGATAGTGCCTGAACACGGCGCTAACTTAAAAGGTGATAAAGTACAATTTGCAGGATTACGCGAAATCCCTAGTCCTGCAATTGTGTCTGTACCTGTAGCGATTAAATTTATAGGCCCAGACGTACAAAACTACTCGCAAATTGTGGTTGATGATTCAACAAGTTACTTTGCGCTTTCAGAGCTGGTAAGTAAGACGCTGCAAACTGATGTGTTTGGTGGGAATAATAGTGTTGCTAATTTACTTGAAAACCTACCTAAAGCACCTAAAGTTGCTGAAAATGAAGGCACAATAATGATGTATGTTAACCAACGACCATTCATACAATTAGATGGTGGTGATTGGTCAGCTTACCCACAAGGTAAGTAGTCTCATAATAAGATTTAATAAACAGCACTGGTATAGTTAAATATAAATATCAGTGCTGTTTTTCTTCGTTTAATTACATCCCACCCTTTGGCTCTAAAAGCTGTTTTGTCCAAAAATGTTTACAATAAACTACCTTCTCAAAGCGACTTAGCGTATTATTCGGCTAATATAGTTTTTCCTTCTTTGAGGATGTATGCGTCTAGATATTCACTGTGCTGATCGAATTGGTATTGCTCAAGAAATCCTTAATATATTAGTTAACTACAGCGTTGATTTGAAAGGAATTGAAGTCGATTCTATAAATTGTCGTATGTACGTTAGTTTTCCCGAAATTGAATTTGAACAATTCCAAAAAATTATGCCATCGATACGTTTAATCGACGGTGTACATGATGTGCGTACCACTGCATTTTTACCATCTGAGCGTGAACACAACGAATTAAATACTTTACTACGTGCATTGCCTGATGGGGTTATCTCTATTGATGCCAAAGGTTGGGTACGTTTATGTAACGATGCAGCATGTAAAGACTTACAGCTAATTGAAAAAGACGTGATTGGTGCAAATATTAATAACCTGCTTAAAGGCTTTAACTTTACACGCTGGTTAGAAGGTAAAGAAGTACTCGGACAAACCACACGCGTTGAAGTTGCTGGTGAGGATTTTATTGCAGACATTTTGCCAATTGCAGTGCCTCAAGGTAGTGAAGGTGATGTACTTGCTGGTGCGGTTATTAACATTAAATCGCAAAGTCGGTTAGGGCAGCAAGTCAGTGCATTTAGACGTTACGGGCAAGAAAGCTTTGCTACTATCCATAACTTTAGTACGGCAATGCGCCGAGTTGTGCGCGAAGCACGCAAAATGGCGCAACTAGAAGCCCCTATTTTGATTACTGGTGAAACAGGAACAGGTAAAGAGTTATTAGCTAGAGCGTGCCATTATGCATCTAATCGTTCTGTTAAACCTTTTATTGCACTGTCGTGTGCTTCACTTCCTGATGATGTTGCTGAGTCTGAGTTATTTGGTTATGCCGGGTACGAAGAAAATGCAGCACCCAAGCGCGGTGTATTAGAGCAAGCCGATGGTGGAACTGTATTTTTAGATGAAGTTGGCGAAATGTCGACTCAACTACAAACTAAGTTACTGCGTTTTTTACAAGATGGTACGTTTAGAAAAGTAGGCGATGAGAACGAAGTTAAAGTAAATGTACGTATTGTTGCCGCTACTCAAAAAGACTTACCTGCAATGGTACAAGAAGGGGTTTTTAGAGAAGACTTATATTACCGTATAAACGTGCTTACTTTAGAAATAGCACCACTAAGAGATAGAAAAGCAGATGTAGGACCACTTGCAGAGCATTTTATTCAAAAATATGCGCAACAAAATGGTCATGCAATTCCTGTTTTATCACAAGAGTGTTTGAGCTTTTTACAAGAGTATCCGTGGCCAGGAAATGTTCGTCAGCTGGAAAATGCAATTTACCGTGCAGTGTCGTTACTAGATGATAGCGAGCTTCGCGTAGAGCATTTACAGTTACCAACTTTTACCCATGATTTAGGGTATTTAGAGTCTGATTTTGAAGGCTCACTAGATCAAGCTGTTAAACGTTTTGAAGCGACTTTACTACGCAAACTCTACCCAGCTTATCCAAGCTCACGTCAGTTAGCTAAGCGATTGGGTCTAAGTCACACCGCGGTAGCTAATAAATTACGTGATTACGGGATTAACCGAAAAACAGTAAAAGTGTAATTGACATAAAGAAATTAAAATATGGGGACTAATTTTTAGTGCCCATATTTTTTGTTACCCCATCAACTGCAATCGTCTCAATACCTTCTTCGTTAAAGTTCATTACGATACTGGCGTTATTACGAGTGAAAAAATAGCTACGGTCATTAAGTTCAATAACATAATCGCCTTTTACGGGGTCGCTAAATTGCTGCTTTTTTAGAGTGACTGTATGTTCGCCAATTAGCCATTCAAACTCTTCAATAAACCCATTATTAAATTCTTGAATCCATACTTGGCTGTCATCTTTTGAAAGCGTTATAGCTACCGAGTAAGAGCTAGGGATCTGCTCCATATTGTAACTTTTAGAGCCAATAGTGAATTTTTCTGCTTTTTGCTGCCATTCAAAACCAAATTTAAATTCTTTAACTACACCAGTAGGGTAAGTAACAGAGCCTTTACCCGGTAATGAAAAATCGGCAAAAGCATTATAACTAGGCACTAATAGAGTTAGCACAGTAATAATTTTTAGTTTTGACTTCATGAGTTATCTTTTTATTGTAATAGTGATTTAAGATTAAAGTAGAATATTCGTCTTCGCAAGGGGCTATGCTACACTCGAATAAATTTAACTGGTAAGACCTTTTTTGTGAACTTATATATTCGACTTTTATTATTGTTTTTTAAAATTAAACGTAACAAGCAATATCAAAATTTACTTGATACGGTAGATATTGATTACAAAGCTCTACCTACTGATTGTGACATTAATTTACATTTAACAAACTCACGCTACCTCGCGATGATGGATTTATCTCGAACTTGGATGACTGAGCGCGTTGGCTTGCTTAAACAAATAATGAAGCGTCGCTGGTTTCCGATTGTTAACGCAACTGCTATTACTTATATTCGTGATATTAAGCCTATGCAGCGGTATACAATAAGTACTAAGTTAGTTGGATGGGATCATAAATACTTTTATATTGAGCAAAAGTTTCACTCAGAACGAGGCTTACATGCTATTGCTTATGTACGCGGTGTATTTAAAAGTAAAAAAGGTATTATAAGTATTGAAGAAATGCTTGAAGTGGCTGGTTTTGATGGCCAAACACCTATATTGCCAAGTGAAGTTATGCACTGGAAAGAAATGCTAGAGCAGAAAAAGTTAAGTAACCTGCCCTAATCTCTACAAATGAAGAAAGGCCTTTCGGCCTTTTAACACACATTGTAATTGGGTAACTACGTACTACTTTATATATGCTTTAAAAGCTGTATCTAACACCGAACATAGCAACAACGGGGTCAAGCTCAACAGTTGATGTAAGTGCTTTTGCACCATTAGCATAAACAGTGGCATCGGTATCAATATCCATAATTGATACCATGGCGTGTAAACCCCAGTTTGCATCAATTTTATAGTTAGCACCTACCTGAGCCATAAAGCCAAACGAATCATCTAATTTTACTTCTACATCGTCTGTTCCTAGCGTCGCTTTAAGTGCTTGAGAAGGTTGCTCATCAAAAAATGCAGTGTAGTTTATGCCTACACCTATAAAAGGTCTTAGCGCATAACTTGTGTCTAAAAAGTGGTATTGCGCAACTAATGACGGTGGAAGTTGTTTTATATCTGCAATTTTGTTGCCTGCTAAGCCGCCTGCGCCATTTACATCGTGTGAAAACGGTGTTGCTGCTATCAGCTCTAACACCCATTGATCGTTAAATGCATAATCTACGGTGATACCTAGTTGAGTATCTGAATCACCTTTAAGACCTAGCGTAGGTGCTTCATTAATCGCTGAGCTACTATTATCAGGGTTTACGTTAATAGCGCCAACATTTACGCTAAAGTTAGCGTGTGCAGCTGGAGAGAGTGCTAATAAAGAGGTTAATAATGCGATGCTAATTTGAGTTTTCATGTTGTTCTCCAAGAACTACTGTTTGATTGGCGCTATTATTACCGAGCAATAAAAATGAAAACCTGTTCTAGATCAAAGTTTAAAAAACATTTTAACCTTGTGGAATGCTTTATTGATTTAGATTAAATTTAGCGTCGTTCTGCTTTTGAAAAGATTGACATATTTATTTCATTAACAGTCATATGAATGTATTAAGGCTGACATCGCTTAGTCATAAACTCACGTTTTAATAAAGGCACATTAAATAATAAAGTGTGTTTAACATGTTTTTAGAAGCATTCGAAAAAAAATCAAAAACAACGGATATTCAAAAAGAAGTTGTAGAGCACTTACAAACACTAATTCGCTTTGAATCAGTAACCCCTAACCAAGCGGGTGCAATTGATTGGCTTGCAGTTAAATTGGTGGATTTAGGTTTAAGTTGCGAGCAATTTACTATAAATGGTGTAACCAATTTAATTGCCTGCATAAAATTCAAAGAAGGCCCATGTGTTGCTTTCTCAGGGCACATTGATGTAGTACCAGCAACAAGTAGCGGTTGGTTAAGTCCTCCTTTTGAAGGGCGAGTGCGAAATGATGCAATATACGGTAGAGGGGCGGCCGATATGAAAGGGGGTGTTGCCGCCATGCTTAGCGCCACAAAAAAGTTAATTAATAGTAAATCCGCTAAAATAGGGACTCTTTACTGGCTTATCACGTCAGATGAAGAGGGAGAGGCTGAATTTGGTTCTCAAGAAATAGTTAATAAGCTTGCCAAGCAAGGTGTTGTATTAGATGGCTGTATTGTAGGGGAGCCATCAAGTGTGGCACAAGTTGGCGATACGGTTAAGAATGGCCGTCGTGGTGCGCTTTCAGCTCGGATTTTAGTTACTGGTAAGGCAGGTCATGTAGCTTATCCTCAAAACACACTCAATGCTGCTCATATTGCTGCAAAAATAGTAAATAGCTTGAGTGATCAGATCTGGTTACTCGATGTGGCTAGCTCAAAAACCACACTGCAAGTGACTGGAATTAACATAAATAATGTGGTCGATAATTTAGTGCCAAGTCATTGTGAGATTACATTTAATGTACGTTATAGCCACGGTTACAGTAGTGCAGCAGTTAAAACGCAATTAATGAATACCCTAAACAAGTTTGCTGAGCATTTTACAATTGAGTGGGAACGCCCATGCGAGCCTTATTATACAAGCCATAATACGGGTTGGAGTTTACTTACTCATATTGAGCAGGCTATTTACAAAAACACTTCAAGTTACCCATTACTAAGTACAAATGGAGGGACATCAGATGGACGATTTTTTGCCAGCCCCCATACTCAAGTTATTGAATGTGGTGTGCGAAACAATACGATTCATCAAGCTAATGAACACGTATCTATTAGTGATTTACTTAAAATTGAAGCTATTTATACAACTTTACTAGAGCAGATATTTATAAATAATTAAATATAAATCGAGTACTTTATAAATATAAAGCACTCTCTTATTATTGGTTATTCTAAATAACGTTTGGCTTTGTTTTCTTTTACATTTTCAAGATCGACCAATACCAATCCATCAATACAATTATTAAAATCGGGATCAATACTAAAGCTTAAAAATTGCACGCCACCTGGTTTACAAAGTTCAGTGTATTGTTTAAATAAAGTAGGGACTTGAGCTCCCATATTAGCTAACACATGCTTTAACTCTACAAAATCTTCTTTTACGTCATTGCCGCAAAAAAGAGTATTGCACTGGGTTAGCTGTTGCTCAGTTAATTTAAATTCATTATTAGGCGTAGCTAATTCAATACCACTTTTATAGTAATGCTGATAGTAATAAACGAGCATGGCTTTTGCTTGCTCGGGTAGAGCATTTGATACACTTACAGCACCAAACAAGTATCTGTACTGTGGATAGCTTTTTATAAAAGCGCCAATGCCATACCATAAATAGTCGAGGCTCTTACGTCCCCAATATTTAGGCTGTACAAAGCTTCTACCAAGCTCAATTCCTTGTTTTAGATAGGGCGTCATAGCGTCGGTATAAGAAAATAAGCTATCAGTATACAAACCTTCGCGGCCATGTTTTTGTATTATCTGTTGTGCACAGGCTAATCGATAAGCACCTACCAGCTCTAGCTGCATTGGGTCCCACAGTACAAGATGTTGGTAATCCATATCGTATTTATCTATATCACGACGCTTACCACTACCTTCACCGACTGCTCTAAATGCTATTTCTCTCAGGCGCCCTAACTCTCTAAAAATAGGTGAGCTACCTGCATATTGGTATAGATGAATATGCATACCGTCTTGCGTTTTACCAAGTAGTTGGCATTGCTCAATTGCTTTTTTTAGCTCTTTTCTGCACTCGGGAACAGCGATAGGTGTTTGTGTTTTTAGCGGCAGTGCTTTTTTTGTTGTAAGCCTATAAAGCTGTTTACGGATGAGGTTTACAACTTCTTTATCTTTAAGATTTTCTATTAAGTAAGATTCAGGAGGGATAGAGGCGCCAATCTCAAACTCTAAAGATTTTTGGCGCTGCTTAAACATTTCGGCCACTAATAGTAAACTTGCCAAAGGTTTATAAATCATTGATGTGCCATAAAAAAGTGGACTGTTTTTGGCTTTAATATAAATAGGTAAAATAGGGCAGTTAGCTTTTTTTGCCATACGTAAAAAGCCACTATTCCATTTGCAGTCTTTAATACCTGTTGGCCCTAATCGCGATACTTCTCCTGCCGGAAATATAAGTAATGCGCCTTCATCCTTTAAATGGTTTTGTATATTACTAAGCTCTTGTTTCTTACTCATACCTGATAAGTTATCTACGGGGAGTAAAAGTGAGTGCATTGGAGTAACCGACATCAACATGCGGTTTGCCACTACTTTTAAATCCTGTCTTACAGTTGAAAGTACTTTAATCAGTGCTAAAGCATCTAATGAACCAATAGGGTGGTTAGCAACGATAACAAGTTTACCCTCATTAGGAATATGTTCTATCTGCTTAGGTTTATAGCGCGTATCAAAATTGAGTTCATCGAGCACTTGTTCAACAAATTCTAATCCTTGTAGGTGAGGGTAGGCATCACCAAAAGCAACAAACTCTTGTTCATGTAATAAGTAGCCTAGGCCTTTTTTTACTAAACCTTTTACTTTTGGAGAGTTCTCTAGTTGTGGTAAGTTTGCAGCAATTACTTTATCAACACTTATCATATTAACCTCATATTCCGTTTGGCCTATTCGCCATACATGTAAGATTAAAAAAAGGGTGTGACAGTTACTTTGCAGTAGTGTGACTTTTTAAAGTGCTAACTTATAAACTGTGTATTGTTAGGAGAATTTATGTCGGTATTGGTTGCTATAACTGGGCGTGACAACACAAAACTAATAACGAAGTTACAAGAGCGATTACCAAATACGCGGATAGAGCAATGGCCTGATTGCAAAAACGCACATGATGTGGATTTTGTACTTGCGTGGAAAGCGCCAGAATCTATGTGGCCACAGCTACCTAACTTAAAGGCTGTGTCGTCATTTGGTGCTGGCGTAGACAGTATCGATTTAACATTACTCGACGAAAGTGTTGAAGTAGTTCGCATTGTTGACATGCAACTAGCTGAAGATATGGCGGAATATGTACTGACACATGTGTTAGCTCAAAAGTTACGTTTAAAAGAATATTACATTAAACAAACACAGCAAACATGGAAGCCAAAGCGGGCGCATAGTAATAAACATGTCGGCATACTTGGGTTTGGTGAATTAGGTAAAGCATGTGCGCAAAAGCTTATAAATAATGGCTTTAAGGTAAGTGCCTGGGCGCAAAGTAATAAAAGCGCGGCTAATGTCGAAATTTTTTATGGCGAGGAAGGCCTCAATAGTATGCTTTCTGATGTTGACTACCTTGTATGTCTATTACCCCTTACGCAAGCAACGACAGGCATTATTAATCACTCAATGCTCGCAAAGCTACCTAAACATGCTGTTGTTATTAATGTGGCACGCGGTGCTCATGTTGTTGAGCAAGACTTACTAAGTGCATTAAATAACGATAGCTTACGCGCAGCTACACTCGACGTATTTGATCAAGAACCTTTAGCGTCGAATCACCCTTACTGGGGAAACCCCAAAATAACGCTTACACCACATTGCGCGGCGATTTCTGATTTAAATAGTGTTATAGAGCAAATAGCCGATAATATTGAATGCTTGAATAAGGGGTTAGTACTTAATAATCCAATAGATAGAACTAAAGGTTATTAGCTGATAGCTAATTAGTTTAAAAAACAGCTTGTTAACATTTGTAATTTTCATTAGTGTAAAAGGTATTCTCACTAATAAAAAATACAAAGAGGGTGTTATGAAATCGAGTCAAAGTGGCGTTAAATTAAGCCTAGTTATTGTTTCAATTATTATACTTGGTGTTTCAGCTTGGTTTAATCAGGCTAATGCAGAGGATACTCCTTCTAAAATACAAACCCAAAGCGAGTTAACAATAGCGGACTAACCTACTTACTATGTATTTCTCTGTTTTCGTGTTTCTTCTCGTGACTCTTTTTAGCAGTACACAAGCATTATTTTCACAGTAGTGCTTGTGTGCCCCTAAAGCTCTAATTTTCATCTTGATTGAAAGTGCTTTTTAATATTTTTAAATTCTTAACAAAAAAAAGCCCAGCAATGCTGGGCTATTAAATATTCTAGGGAAAAGTTGTTAATTTTGGGTTACATTAAACTGCCCAAATGTATAAACTTTAAACAAGTAAAAAGTATTGATCAACACTAAACTCATATTTGAAATAACACTCGACGACATAAGATCTAAGCTAAATGATAAGAATAATAAACCACACGCACTAATGGCGGCAACGCGCAGCAGTGTTATCTGGTTAATAAAGAATGCACCTAAACCTAGTGCAAGTAGTGTAGTATTTAAAAGCCAATCTAGCTCGTTTAGCATGGTCGTTTCAATAGTTCAGTTGTTGAAAAAAGGAGCGCCATTATGTTGATCTTTTGCGCACCTTTCAACCAAGTAATTTTAAATTTTCAGATTAGTTTTTTTAATGCTAAAAGTGGCTACCGATTGCTGAAAATAAACCATTATCAGCAATTACTTGATACTTTTGGCAGCTCTGCGGTTTTTGTAAGTCACTGCATAAATAAAGGGACTCACGGCTAGAATCATAGGTGGGGTGTAAGTTTGAATCAATTAAAGTAGCCCCCTTGCCAAAGAATCCGGGCCAGTAAACACTCTCACTTACCATCCCTAATTTTTTATAGGTGAGTAAGGTAGGCTTTGGAAAAGCTAAAATAATTACAGCAACGACAGCGAGTGATATAAACAGTCCTTTTTTTTGCGTTGTTTTTTGGCTTATATCATTCTTTGCACTGGAATTTAACTCGCCAGGTGAAGGGCGCTGAGTAGAACGCTGAGGTTTTCTTTTTTGCGCTGTTTTTTTTCTTGCCGGTGCTTTACCTAGCAACGATTGTTTATTTGGGGTTTTAGACATAAAGCAAATCTGGCCTTTTTTCCGTAGGTCTCTATAATTAAATGAGTAAATTTATATACTAAGCTAATTATTATGATAACTTAAAGTTAGCTTATAGCCTACGAGGAATAAAGATGAATACGCAGCTATCAATTTTAATTGTAGATGACGTTAGCACAGTGCGTAGTTTTTTGAGCCAAACGCTCATGCACTTAGGGATAGATAACGTAAAGGAAGCATCTACTGCCTCACAATGTATTAGTGAGTGCCAAGCTGCAAATTATAATATCATTTTTTTAGACATTGAATTACCAGACGGTGATGGTAAAGATTTGATTGCACAAATCAATGAATTAAGCCCAGAGACAAATGTGGTTATGGTATCTGCACATTCAGGTATTGAGAATGTTAAGGATGCAATTGATAAAGGCGCTAAAGGGTTTGTAGTAAAGCCATTTACACCTAAAAAAATAGCGGCAATGCTTAAGAAGTTTTATCCAGAGTTAGAAAATGTCTAATAAAGTAAGTACATTTAAAATTTAAACAAAAAAAAACCGGCAAAAGCCGGTTTTTTATATTCTATCAAAAACAAATTATAGAGCTTTAATCTTAGCTGCTATACGGCTCTTATGACGAGCTGCTTTGTTTTTGTGAATTAGACCCTTAGTTGCGTAACGGTCTAGGATAGGTGTAGCAACAGAAAAAGCTTGCTGTGCAGCTTCTTTATCGCCCGCTTCAATAGCAACAATTACTTTTTTGAAGTAAGTGCGCATCATTGAACGACGGCTTGCGTTGTGCTGACGGTTTTTTTCGCTTGTGATAGCGCGTTTTTTTGCAGACTTGATGTTAGCCAAGGTTTGCTCCTAACAATCTTAAAATAAAGCTTAAATTAAAGGCCGTGGAATATGCCTGTTTCTATCATGAATGTCAATTTAAATTTAACAATCCAAGAAAAACTGCACCATATAACGAGCATCAATTTGCCGCTTTAGCAGTTAATACCGACATTGTAACAAAGCACAGACCCCCAGCCTAGTGCTTTAAAGCGATTTATAAAAAAGACTGTGGCATAATCGCCTATCTTGAGGATTTTTGAGTAGGTTTAAGGTGTCAAAAGGTTTATTTCGCTCCGGTATGATTGTTAGTTGTATGACTATGATATCGCGTATTTTAGGGCTCGTTCGAGATGCAGTCGTTGCCAATTTATTAGGCGCAAGTGCGGCGGCTGATGTTTTTTTATTTGCTAACCGTATTCCTAATTTTTTACGTCGTTTATTTGCAGAAGGTGCCTTCGCACAAGCATTTGTACCCGTGCTGAGTGAAATTAAAGAACAGCAAGGCGACGACAAGGTCAGACTTTTTGTTGCACAAGCAGCAGGCACATTAGGAACCATTTTACTGATTGTCACTATTATAGGTGTTGTTGCTTCACCCGTTATTGCAGCATTGTTTGGCACCGGTTGGTTTATAGATTGGTGGCAGGGCGGACCCAATGCCGAAAAGTTTGAACTTGCAAGTTCATTACTTAAATTTACATTCCCTTATTTGTTTTTTGTAAGCTTAGTTGCGCTTAGTGGTGCGGTAATGAACGTATATAACCGTTTTGCTGTTGCTGCATTTACACCTGTTTTACTCAATGTTTCTATTATTACGTGTGCAATTTTTTTACATGATAAATTTAGTGTTGGGGCTTATTCACTCGCAATTGGCGTATTTATTGGTGGCGTTGTGCAGTTATTGTTTCAACTTCCATTTTTATACCGTGCAAAAATGTTGGCGCGTCCACGCTGGGCATGGCAAGACGAAAACGTAAAAAAAGTACGTAAACTTATGCTTCCTGCTTTGTTTGGTGTATCTATTAGCCAAATTAATCTGTTGCTAGATACCATGATTGCATCATTACTGATGACAGGCTCGATTGCATGGCTTTATTATTCAGACCGTTTAATTGAATTTCCGCTGGGCTTATTTGGTATTGGTATTGCGACAGTTATTTTACCGGCGCTCTCTAGGTTACATAGCAGTAAAAAAAGTAGTGACTTTCAGCATACTCTCGACTGGGGGGTGCGTTTTGTTATATTTTTAGGCCTACCAGCAATGATAGGTCTAATGATCATCAGCCCGCTTATTATCACCGTATTGTTCGACCACGGTGCGTTTAAAGAAGATAGTGTTGATCATGTTAAAGCAGTAAGTTTAGGCGTAGTCGCATATTCAGTAGGGCTTGTAAGCTTTATGCTGATTAAAGTACTTGCTCCTGGCTTTTATGCTCGTCAAGACACAAAAACGCCGGTGCGTATTGGTATTATTACCTTAGTGTTGAATATGGTATTTAATATTATGCTGGCTCCTTTTATTGGTTATTTAGGATTAGCACTCGCTACTTCGCTATCGGCTAGTTGTAATGCGTTTTTACTATACAGACAGCTTAAAAAAGAAAATGTGTATCAGTTTTCATCAATGAGTATGCGCTTTACACTTAAATGTGTTGTTGCAAGTATGGTTATGGGAGCTGTTACATGGTTTGTGAGCAGTTACTATTACTGGGCTACATGGGCTTTTACACAGCAGGTAGTCTTATTAATAGCACTCGTGGCTTTGGCCGGTATTAGTTACTTTGCAATGCTATTTTTGATGGGCGTTAGACTAAATACGATAAAAAGTGTAGCAATTACTGAATCAAACTAAAAAAAAGATTATAATCGGCAACTCTGCGGCTTTAATTAATTTTTAGTCGTAATTAATAGCTCGCTAAACAAGGCATTAGGTGGCATGGAGTTAATTAGAGGTATACACAATATTCGCCCACACCACTTTGGTTGTGTGTTAACTATTGGTAATTTTGACGGTGTTCATTTAGGCCACGCAGAAGTACTAAAAGGCTTACTTACTGATGCTAAAGCGCATAGTTTGTCTAGCACTGTAATGCTATTTGAACCCCAGCCACAAGAATTTTTTGCTAAAAACAATGCCCCAGCACGGCTAACGCGCTTACGAGATAAGCTACGTTTGCTTAGTGATTTAGGTATTGAGCGAGTTATTTGCATTAGCTTTAATCAGCAATTTGCAAACATGCATGCTGAGCAATTTGTTAATGATATTTTGATTAAAAAGTTAGGTGTTAAAGCTCTCACTGTTGGCGATGATTTTAAGTTTGGAAAGCAGCGCCAAGGTAACTTTGACTTACTTGCTAGCATGGGCAAGCAAGCGGGCATGGACGTAAAAAGCACCGCGAGTTTTCGTCAATTAAATGCTAGAGTAAGCAGCACTTTAATACGAGATGCTTTGGCATCTGGTGACTTAGCAAGTGCTAAAACAATGCTTGGTCACGATTATGCTATTTCTGGGCGTGTTATACACGGCTGGAAAAGAGGACGTGAACTCGGTTTTAGAACGGCAAATATTGCCCTAAAACGCCAAGTGTGTCCTGTCAACGGGGTGTTTGCAGTGCAAGCAACGATTGCAGGAAAACAGATTTTTGGAGTTGCAAATGTAGGCAATAAGCCGACATTTAATGGAACTCGTGCATTATTAGAAGTTCATCTTTTTGATTTTGCACAGGATATTTACGGACAATTTATGCATGTGGAGTTAATAAAAAAACTTCGCAACGAAAAAAAATTCGAGACATTAACACAATTAACGGCGCAAATAGCAACTGATGTTGCTGCCGCTAAGCAGTGTTTTGGTTTAAATCAGGTAGCCGATAGAGACGGAATGTAGGATAAATGAGCGACTATAAACATACTTTGAACTTACCGGAAACACCGTTTCCAATGCGTGGCAATTTGGCACAACGTGAACCAAAAATGCTTAAAGCATGGTATGAAGACGACCTGTACGGTCAAATTCGCAGCGCTAAGAAAGGTAAAAAGACCTTTATTTTGCATGACGGCCCTCCGTATGCAAATGGCGACATCCATTTAGGCCACTCAGTTAATAAAATATTAAAAGACATTATTGTTAAGTCTAAAACATTATCTGACTTTGATTCACCATTAGTCCCAGGTTGGGATTGTCATGGTTTACCAATCGAGTTAATGGTTGAGAAAAAAGTAGGCAAGCCGGGCGTAAAAGTAACCGCGAGCGAGTTTCGTGAAAAATGCCGTGCATACGCTAAAAAACAAGTTGAAGGTCAAAAAGTTGATTTTAAGCGTTTAGGCGTATTTGCAGATTGGGATAAGCCTTACTTAACAATGAACTTTGACTTTGAAGCGAACGCAATTCGTGTACTTGGTCGTATTATTGAAAAAGGTCATTTGCATAAAGGTGCTAAGCCTGTGCATTGGTGTACAGATTGTGGTTCTGCATTAGCAGAGGCTGAAGTTGAGTACCAAGACAAGCAATCACCAGCGATTGATGTACGTTTTACATTTGTTGATCAAGATGCTGTTGTAAGTGCATTTGATTTGGTTGATGGTCATAAAGGTGAAGGCAGTGTTGGTACTGTTATTTGGACAACAACACCGTGGACGCTTCCAGCAAACCGCGCAGTAGCTGTGCATGCCGATTTAGAATATGCATTGGTGCAGGTTGAAGATGAAGGCGTACAACAACGTCTAATTTTAGGCTCTGAGCTTGTTAAAGATGCAATGGACCGCTTTGGTTTTAATCACTTCCACGTATTAGGTTATGTAAAAGGTGCTGTACTTGAAAACTTACAAGTAGCCCATCCTTTTTATGATTTTAATGTACCCGTGATTGTTGCAGAACACGTAACGACTGACTCAGGTACCGGTGTTGTACATACAGCACCAGGGCATGGTCAAGAAGATTTCGTGGCTGGTTTAAATTACAACCTTGAAGTAGCTAACCCTGTTGGCGCTAATGGCGTTTATTTACCAGATACTGAACTTTTTGCAGGTCAGCATGTATTTAAAGCAAATGCGAGCGTAATTGAAGTATTAAAAGAGCACGGTGCATTAATGCATCATCATGCTATAACTCATAGTTACCCACATTGTTGGCGCCATAAAACACCGATTATTTTCCGTGCTACACCACAATGGTTTGTAAGTATGGATCAGGCTAACTTGCGTGAAGATTCTTTAAAAGAAATTAAAAACACGCAGTGGTTGCCAGAGTGGGGCGAAAGCCGTATTTCGAACATGGTTGAAAGCCGCCCAGATTGGTGTATATCTCGCCAACGTACTTGGGGTGTGCCAATTGCATTGTTTGCTGATAAAGATACCGGTGCACTTCATCCAAATACTCAAGAACTCATTGAGCAAGCTGCACAGCTAGTTGAAAAATCTGGTATTCAGGCATGGTACGATTTAGAACCAGCTACATTACTTGGTGAAGAAGATGCCAAGCAATACATGAAAGTGCAAGATACGCTAGATGTATGGTTTGACTCAGGTGTTTCACACGCATGTGTTGTAGACGCACGTGAAGACTTGGTTGGTCCAGCTGATTTATACCTTGAAGGTTCTGATCAACACCGTGGTTGGTTTATGTCATCAATGATGACATCAGTGGCTATTAATGGTCATGCGCCATACCGCCAAGTATTGACTCATGGTTTTACTGTTGATGAAAACGGCCGCAAGATGTCTAAGTCACTAGGTAATGTTATTTCACCACAAAATGTGATGAATAAACTAGGTGCCGACATTCTACGTTTATGGGTTGCCTCTACCGATTACACGGCAGAAATGACTGTGTCGGATGAAATATTTAAACGCTCTGCCGATCGCTACCGCCGTATTCGTAACACTAGCCGTTACTTGCTTGCTAATCTAAATGGCTTTGATCCAAAAACAGATCAAGTTGCTGTTGATGATATGGTTGAGCTTGATAAGTGGATTGTTGGTCGTGCTGCTCAGTTGCAAGACGAAATTTTAGCCGCATACGATAGCTACCAAATGCTATTAGTAACGCAAAAGCTAATGAACTTCTGTACGGGTGAGCTTGGTTCGTTCTATTTAGACGTCATTAAAGATCGTCAGTACACAGCTAAGAGTGACAGCCATGCACGTCGTTCTTGTCAAACAGCGCTTTATCATATTGCAGAAGCAATGACGCGTTGGATGGCACCTATTATGAGCTTTACCGCACAAGAAATTTGGGAAGCTTTACCGGGTGAGCGTAGTGACTACGTATTTACATCTGTTTGGTATGATGGCTTACAAGCGCCAACAAATAGCCAATTTAGTAACGATGATTGGTTAGAAATTCTAACAGTACGCGACGAAGTAAACCGTTTATTAGAAGCTGCACGTAAAGAAGAAGTCATTGGTGCAACGCTTCAAGCAACGGTTAATTTATTCACGGGTAAAGAGCTTGCCGCTAAATTAAATGCGCTTGGTGATGAACTTCGTTTTGTATTATTAACATCGGCCGTAAATGTTTCTGAAGTTGATAGCCAGCCAGCTGATACACAAGCTACCGAAATTGAAGGTTTATTCATTAGTGTTGCTGCAACAGATGCTGCTAAGTGTGAGCGTTGTTGGCATTACAGTGAAGATGTAGGTGTTAACCCTGCTCATCCTGAAATTTGTGGTCGTTGTGTAAGTAATGTTGACGGCGAAGGCGAAAAGCGTCAATTCGCTTAGGAGTTATTCTTAGTGAGCAAACTAGCCCAAAAAAGTGGTTTAGTGTGGCTTTGGTTGAGTCTATTACTATTAGTAATAGACTTTGCCAGTAAAACACTTGTTGTAGGTACTATGGCTTATCAAGAGTCGATAAACTTACTCCCTGTTTTTAGTATTACTTATGTGCATAACTATGGTGCTGCTTATAGCTTCTTAAGTGAAGCGGGTGGTTGGCAGCGTTGGTTTTTAAGTGCGATTGCCATTGCTATTAGTGCTTTGCTTGTGTGGTGGCTAAAACGCTTACCTGCAACAAACAAAGTACTATGCGGTGCTTATGCACTGGTACTTGCAGGCGCTATTGGTAATTTATACGATCGTATTGCGTATGGTTATGTAATCGACTTTATTCACGTATTTTATAAAGACTCACATTTTCCTGTATTTAATATTGCTGATTGCGCTATTTGTATTGGCGCAGCATTATTGTTATTTGATGCCTTTACCGGCGAGAGTCCGAAGGAGCATAAAGCATGAGCCAAGCTGTAATTGGTGAAAACTCGCAAGTTATTTTCCATTTTTCTATTAAATTAGAAGATGGCTCTGCCGCCGATTCTACCAAGGTGCACAACAAACCTGCTAAATTAACAATGGGCGATGGCAGTTTAACGGCAAACTTCGAAAAGTGTTTATTAGGTTTAACTGCAGGCGAAAGTAAAACGTTTGAATTAGAACCTGAAGATGCGTTTGGTCAGCCAAATCCAGATAATATTTACTACGTTGACCGTAGTAAATTTGGCCCAGAAACACCAGCTAAGGTAGGTGCAATTATTGCGTTTACTCAACCAGACGGTACTGAGCTTCCTGGATTAGTTCGCGAAGTGCAAGGTGAGTCGGTAACGATTGATTTTAATCACCCTTTATCTGGCCAACGTTTAACGTTTGAAGTTGATATTATTGAGGTGGAAGGTTAATGGAAATATTACTAGCTAATCCACGCGGCTTTTGCGCTGGTGTTGACCGTGCTATTAGTATTGTTGAGCGCGCCCTAGATATTTTTGAAAAGCCAATTTATGTGCGCCACGAAGTAGTACATAACCGCTATGTGGTTGATGGATTAAAAAGTCGTGGTGCGGTATTTGTTGAAGAGCTTGATCAAGTACCTGACGACAGCATTGTTATTTTTAGTGCACATGGTGTTTCGCAAGCTGTTCGCTCAGAGGCTAAACGTCGTGATTTAAAAGTATTTGATGCAACGTGTCCGCTTGTAACTAAAGTACATATGGAAGTTACACGTGCGAGTCGTAAAGGTATTGAGTGTATTTTAATTGGACACCATGGCCACCCTGAAGTAGAGGGAACAATGGGACAATATGATAACTCAGCCGGTGGCATTTATCTTGTTGAAACCGTTGATGATGTTGTTGCGCTTAATGTAAAAAATGCTGAAAATCTTTTTTATTGCAGCCAAACAACACTCTCAGTTGATGACACAGCAGATGTTATTGATGCACTACGCAATAAGTTTCCATCAATTGACGGACCTCGTAAAGATGACATTTGTTATGCAACGCAAAATCGTCAAGACGCTGTTCGTGACTTAGCTGATAAAGTTGATGTGCTATTAGTTGTTGGCGCTAAAAATAGCTCTAACTCTAATCGCTTACGTGAACTTGCAGATAAAATGGGCACAGTTGCTTATTTAATTGATGACGCAACTGATGTACAAGAGCAGTGGGTTTCAGGCTCTAAATCAGTTGGCGTAACTGCGGGTGCATCTGCGCCAGAAGTACTTGTACAACAAGTAATAAGCCGATTAAAAGAGCTAGGTGGCACACAGGTTGTTGAGAACCCAGGTGAAGTAGAAAATATAGTATTTGCTGTTCCTGTAGAGCTACGTTAATTTAAATATATTAAACATTTAGATTAAAGGAGAGTCGTTATGAGCAAGTCACTTCAAAATGATGGTTTGCTTTTTTCGGCTCTTTTTAATGAGCGAGGCGTATTAGCCACGCTTATTGTTTCTCAAGTTATTGCTATTGTTTTAGCTTTTGCACCTAATGTAGAAGGAGATATTTGGCTACGACTTGGGATCATTAGTTTGTTTATGCATTTAATTGTTTTAGTCGGTACCTCTTCTTTATACTTCTGTAGATTTTTCTTACAAAAACGTACTCAAACTTTTCAATTAAGTCTATTTTTTGCCTTTTTTTTATTATCTACCTGTATTTTTAGTATTTTATTTTCTCATTTTGCTTTTGATATAGATGATACAAATAACCTAATTTATTTCACACTTCGCAATTGTATTATAGTGGCTTTACTGGCTGCTTTATTCGTCCAGTTTTTATTAATTCATTTTGAAAAAGAGCAGCAAACTAAAGCACTTTCTCGTGCAGAGCTTGATGCCCTACAAGCTAGAATACGTCCTCATTTTTTATATAATAGTTTAAACACTGCTGCAGAGCTTACTCATCATGATGCCGATGCGGCAGAACAGGCTATTTTAGCATTAGCCGCCTTATCGCAGGCTGCAATGCACTCAGGGAAGAATGTATCTCTTGACGATGAAATAACGTTGAGTAAGCAATATATCGCACTTGAAACGTGGCGTTTTGGTAATCGCTTAAGAGTTGATTGGCAAATACCTAATGAACTACCCGCATTGAGCATTCCTTGCTTAACCCTGCAGCCATTAATTGAAAATGCGGTATGCCACGGCGTTGAAACAAGTGAGCATGGTGCAGAAATAAAAGTAGAGCTACATATCACTACCGGCTATATAACCATGATTGTTTCTAATCCTATAACAATTTCTAATGCTCAAACTAGGCCTAATAACGGAATGGCGCTTGAAAATATTCGCCAGCGATTAAATATTTATTATAAAAATAAAGCGCAGCTAACAATTACTAATAAAAATGATGTGTTTAGGGTCAAGGTCGTTATCCCTAAGCTAATTGAGGGCAGTGTATGAATGTACTCATTGTTGATGATGAACCTCTTGCGAGATCTCGCTTAATCCGTTTGTTAGCACACGATAAAAGTATAGTTGTACAAGGTGAGGCAAGTAATGGTAATGAAGCCCTAGTACTTGCTAAAAAGCAAACGCCAGATTTGATTTTTTTAGATGTTGATATGCCCGGTATGAATGGTTTACAAGTTGCTAATGAGCTCAATAGTTTAACTCTACCTCCTGCTATTGTTTTTATAACTGCTCACCCTGAGCATGCCTTCGATGCTTTACAATTAAGCGCTGCAGGCTATTTAGTTAAACCTATTTCAGAGCAATCATTGCAAAAGGTGCTTAAGCAAGTTGGGCGTTTAAATAAAGTACATATTCAAAAACAACAAAATGTAAAAATCTCTTATCAGCTAGCGGGTACTCTACGTAGTGTTGATATAAATGATGTTTTGTACTTTAGTGCCGAAGAAAAGTATACCAAAATGATATTCTCAGGTGGAGAGGCTTTACTGGAGCAAAGCCTAAAGCAATTAGAGCTGCAATATCCCGCATATGTTTTACGAATTCACCGCAATACTTTAGTGAATAAACAAAAAGTAATAGCCTTGCATTCAAAAGGGAATGGCAATCATATGATTGAGCTACAAGGGTGCAGTGAGTTATTGCCAGTGAGCCGCCGCGAGCTTAAATTAGTTAAAAATACGCTTTAGACTTATTTCGCAATTAAGTTGCCTCTGACTTAAATGCATTTACGCTTAATTACTACTGTTTTGTTGAATGAGCCGATTTAATTAACCGTTTATCAACAAATATAACCGCTTGTCTTAGTCCTCATTGATTCCTCAAATAAATAGCATAAACTTATAATCAGATAATTTTTATTTGGTTCTACTATGCAGTCATCTCAAACAAAAGTGCAAAGAGGCTTCACTCTAATTGAAGTGTTAATTGCATTTATTATTCTTAGTTTTGGCCTTTTAGGCGCAGTTGCCCTGCAAGCAAAAGCAAAGCAAGCAAGCTTTGATTCTATGCAGCGTGCTGCTGCAGTTGCACTTGGTAATGATATTGTGCAGCGTATCCGTGCTAACGATACCCCTCAAATAGCGGGACTGTACACACAAACATTTGATAGTGAAACTGCAACGACAACCTCGCAGGCGTGCTTCACAAATACTTGTAGCGCAGCGCAAGTTGCGGCCTTAGATCTTGAGCAGTGGAAAAGAGCTATAAGAGCTCGAGAAAACACGGGGTCTTTAGATGGTGCTACCGTATGTATTGCACCTACAGTAGTTGCTGGCTCGGGTGGTAAGGCATTTAATTTAGAAGTAATTGTTTCGTGGCAAGGTCGACAAGAGTTTAATGCAAATGATGCTACTGGCGCAATAAAGTGTGGAACGGCTGACAAAAAGCGCCGCTTAGTTGTATTAACTAGTTACATTTACCTTAGGAGCTAACATGAAGCAAAAAGGTTTTACACTTGTAGAAATGATGATTTCATTATTTATTGGTGGATTAATACTAGGTGGCGTTATGTTCACCTATATAGGTATGAAAGTAACCACTAAAGATACGATGACTATTGGTGAACTTCAAGAATCAGGGCGCCTTGCAATTAACATAATGCAACGTGATATTGAACAAATTGGCTTTTGGGGAACTTATTATGACGATTCGTTCACTGCAGTAAATACAGATACACTAGCAAACCCTGGAACAGACTGCTTTGAAGGGTTAAATAATGGGAGTTTTCCTGATTTTGCTACAGCTAGTAATTTTAGAACTATTTACGCAAAGGTTGCTGGAGAATCAAAAGAGCTTAACTGCCTAAATAATCCAATTAAAAGCACTGACATTATTCAATTAAAATTTTTACAAGGCAAGAGCTTAACAGTTAACGTAGCAACTAATGAGACTCAGGCTGATGAAAACTACTTTGTAGCTGAGCAAGAGAAAGCTCAATTTTTCCGTGGAACGGTTAACGCTGCTACTCTTAATGTTAATGCAACTGTTTGGCCTTATAGCCATCATGTTTATTATTTATCAGAACAAACTTATAAAGTTAATAATAAGAATTTAACTGTACCTGCATTAATGAGAAAGCGCCTGGTTGGTGGAAGCATCAACACAGAAACTATTATGGAAGGTGTTGAGAACATGCGGTTTGTTTTTGGTCTTGATACTAACAGTGACAATCGTGTAGATACCTACCGAAGTATTCAAGATATGAAGCATACAGATTGGGAAAATCGTAAAGGTATTTTAACTGTTCAGGTATTTCTATTAATACGCGCATTGCAGCCAGACCCAGGAGTTAAAATTAAAAACCAAACTTATACATTAGGTGAGGATGAAGATAAGCGTGTATTAACATTTACCGATAATTTCAGACGTACTGTGTTTACTACTACTATTCGATTAAATAATGTTGGATCAAATTTATGGCGTATTTAAAACAATCACGAAAAAAACAGCAAGGTGTAGTTCTAATTACAGCTTTAATAATGGTTATTGCAGTGACCGGTATTGCTGTAACACTTATGAGCAGTAGTAGTATTGATATTAAAATTACCAATGCAGCACAAGAGCGCGAAGTGGCCGAAAATGAACTCATTGGTGAAGTGCAGCGCATGATCTCTGATGAGGCAAATCAAGGCGCTAATAATCAGTTCTTCCTGACTCCCGATGAAGTAACTGCAATCGCGGATGGTGATGACAAAGGTATGGTGATTGCAAATCATGCAGATATGCAAAGCAAAATGACTAACCTGAACAAGGGGGCGTTAGATTTAGAATGTCCTCGACGCTTCAATTTTACAGCAGGTATATCGTGCAATATGTTACAGGTTGCCACAACAATAGAATATGGATCTAAAAGTAAACATGAACTAACTATTGTTACAGGTATAGCACAAGAAATGGCCAGCGTAAGCAAGGGGATTTAAGATGAAATTTAAATTAAACAAAGTGTTAGCCTCTTTGCTTGGCTTAACAATAAGTATGTCGGTATTCGCTGAGGATATTGAGCTTTATGTAAATCATGATGTAGAGACAGACGAAAATCCAAGAGTGTTAATGATATTTGATACCTCTGGCAGTATGGCCTGGGATGTTGTAGATGGAGGCCAGTGTTATCGTCGATATCAAAATGGACAGTTTTATACATCAGATTGTTTTAAAAGTCAGACTTACTTTAGTTACACACAGCAATGTTACAAGTCTGTAAACGGATATGCACAAGCTGTTTGTGAAGATAGCCGCTTATTAGTAGCTAAAAACGCTGTTAGCCAACTTATTACCGATAATGATGATATTGATTTTGGTTTAATGAGATTTAGAGAAAGTTCAGGTGGCTATGTACTAGCAAGGCTTGGTGCTAACAAAAACACTTTACTTAATGAAGTTGACGATTTGCCTGCAAGTGGTGCAACTCCTTTAACTGAAACATTATGGGAGGCGTATAGGTATATTACTGGGCAAAGCCTTTATTATGGGTATGGTATTAACAGCAGAGATAAAGCAGCCGATGCTAATGGAACTTATAAGTCACCATTTAAAAAGGAATCAGGAGATCCTCTCAGGTGCGATAACTCAATTAATATTATTTTGATGACTGATGGAGACCCTACTAACGATGATGGTCGTGATGATCAGATTAAAAGTGTACATAATAATTTATTTAATGATTCAATCCCTTTTGTGAGCGGTGATTATTCTAATAGCTATTTAGTTGCTCTATCAAAAATAATACATGGAACAAATAATACAAAAGTAGATTTATACTCTGATACAAGTGATGTGCTAGATACTGGTAGAGTTTTTACCATTGGCTTTGGCACAGGAATGAGCGAGGGCGGTATCGACTTACTAGAGAAAGCTGCATCAGTTGGTGGAGGCCAGTACTTAGAGGCGCGAACTTCAGAAGCTTTATCTGAAGCATTAAAAAATACTATTTCAAGAATTAGAGAAGTAAATGATAGTTTTTCATCGCCTTCCGTTGCGAGTAATAATGTAGATCAAACTCGTAGCCGGGATGCTGTTTATTTTGCCATGTTTTACCCTGAAACCGGTGCCCGTTGGCGTGGAAACTTAAAAAAACTGAAAGTATCAGGGAATCAAATTGTTGATTCAAAAGGATTGTCGGCACTTGATGAGAATGGCTTAATTGACGAAAATGCAGAAACATTTTGGTTGCCAAGTGGGGAGCCAGCAGATGGTAACTTAGTTGCACAAGGTGGTGTGAACCTTCATTTAACGACATTAGATTCAGATAGCCGTAATTTATACACTGACAATCAGGGAGCTATAGTAAATTTTAATACCTCAGTTGTGAGTGATATTCTCAATTTAGTCGATAACAATCCGCTAAGCTTATCGAGTAATGATATCAAATGGGCAATGGGTATAGACGTTGATGATGAAGATGGCGATGGGTCTAGCGTTGACCAGCGCAAAGATATTTTTGGTGACCCTCTGCATTCTAAACCTGTTGCAATCGATTATGGTAATGATGATATTCGAGTTTTGATAGGAACTAATGCTGGCTTTTTACATATGTTTAAGGATTCAGATGATAGTGTAAGTGAAAGTTGGGCATTTATACCATCTGCTTTATACAACATTATTGAACCTCTACGTGAAAATCAAGCCGATACGAAAGTATATGGTATGGATGGTCCTATTAGTATTTATTTTGATAATAAAAACTTAAATAGTGATGGTTTAAATGACGGTATTATTGATGCGAGTGGCGACGATAAAGTGTGGGCTTTTGCGGGGATGCGTCGCGGTGGTAAAAATTATTACGGACTTGATATAACAAACCCAAACATACCAAAAAAATTATGGGACGCACCAATTGAAGGCGGAAAAGGTGATTTTAAAGAGCTTGCGCAAACATGGTCAAAGCCACAAATAGCCTATATTAAAGCATTTGGTGATAAGCCTTTATTAATTTTTGGTGCTGGATACGATACAAATAAAGATGCAGCTATTCGTAGTGAGGATGATATAGGGCGAGGTATCTATATTGTTGAAGCTGAAACCGGTAAAAGGGTGTGGGCATTAACACCGGATATTAATGGCTTTAAAGGTAAGCATAGTATTGCTGCAGATATAACCACGCTTGACTCAGATTATGATGGATATATAGACCGAATTTATGCGGCAGATACCGGTGGAGATATTTGGCGTATAGATATGCCTGGTAGTAATACTAGCGAGTTTAGCCACTTTAAATTAGCTGAGCTTGGTAGTAATAAAGCAACTGAGGACCGACGCTTTTTCTATAAACCACTCGTAGCACGCACAATTTATAGTAAAGTAAGCGAGTCAACAGTTAATGGTAGCACCGTTATAACACGCTTAGATACACCGTATGATGCCATAGTTATCGGCAGTGGTAATCGCTCAAAACCAACCGGCACCAATGAAAAAGATCAATTGTTTATGATCAGAGATGAAAATACGGTTACTAAATCGTATAAAACGA
This sequence comes from Pseudoalteromonas sp. APC 3358, assembly GCF_030408075.1. Classification (NCBI taxonomy): domain Bacteria; kingdom Pseudomonadati; phylum Pseudomonadota; class Gammaproteobacteria; order Alteromonadales; family Pseudoalteromonadaceae; genus Pseudoalteromonas; species Pseudoalteromonas sp. APC 3358. The sequence goes on along the minus strand of NZ_JASDCE010000003.1, from coordinate 212,837 downwards.
ATGCACCAGATACTATTGTGCCTGCTGATTTGATGCAAATGAATTCAGACCCATTTGGCAATGCTCTAGATGACGTTGATGATTTTGTTGACTTAGAAGTGGACTTGGCTAAATTTAATGGCTGGAGATATGAGTTAGGAACGGGTGAAAAGTCGCTAGCTGCTGCCACAGTTGTTGGAGGTGTTGCCTATTTTACAAGCTTCACACCTGCATCAGATACATCGACTGAAAATCAATGTTCGCTAAGTGGTGGTGGTGGTTCTTTATACGCTTTTCACTTACATTACGGTACTAAAGTGTATGACGACCTTAAATTTACAACCAGCTATGATGTACCAGATACACCTCAGTTATACTTTGGTGAAAGCCCTTCATGTGTAGATGGTAATGGCGATGGTAAATGTGATGACGACCCAACAGTTGACGTAATACAAGAAAGTCAGTTTTATTTAATTGGGCCTGGTATTAAAGGTGAAAATGCGGAAAATCCAATGAAACCTGTAGAAATAAAAGGTCCTGGTTTAACTGTTGTTGATGGTAAAGTTGTGTTGGTTAATGACAATGCAGTAGGGTTTGGCTTTAAAACCCAACAAACATATATCTATAAACGTGAAGAAAATGACGAAGTTAATAATTAAGGAAATTAGATGAAAAAACAACACGGGTTTACCTTAATTGAGCTGATGATAGCCGTTGCTATCGTCGGCATACTCGCTTCAATTGCGCTGCCTAACTATACTGAATATGTAAAGCGTGCTTCGCGCGCTGAAGCTGCTGCAGCATTGTTAGATGCTGCAAACAAGGAGGAGCAGTATTTTGTGGATAATAGGGAATATACAGAGACATTTACTGATTTAGGATTGCAAAGTAAAACCGAAAATGGCCATTTTGAGCTATCCATAAAGGTAGTCGATAGCAATACCTTCACTATTACAGCTAAGCCTATAGCCGGTGCTGTAAAGGGGGATAACGATTGTAAAGAGCTTACAATTACTGACACAGGCCTTAAAGGTGCAAAAGGAAGTAAAGGTAACTCTGATATTGATTATTGTTGGGGTCGATAGCCTAGATTACTTCTTCTGACACTTATCAGTTGATTTGATGCGAATTCTACCCGTTTGACTTACAGATAAAGCCAATCCTTCGAGATTGGCTTTATTGCTATTGGGGCAATATATAAAAGTCCCATTTTGAAAACCATTTAAAGAACCATCTGGACGAAATGTAATGGCGTTGCGCGGATACTCTAAAGTATCAGCATCATGGACATCCTCGAAAGTGCTTAAGAGTAACTCATCATCATCTAGAGTCGTTGATTTATCTTTATCGATAAATAGTGACATTTGACCATCCCACTCGTCCTTTGTACATTGACTGCCTTTTAGTGCGCAAAGCGTGACGTAAGTACCATTTTCAATTGCGTAAAGGCGGCCATAATTTATATTTCGATGTAGTAGATTCACATGGTTATCTAATCGGTTTTTAGCCAAGAAGTCTGGATAAAACCACATCGATAATTGACTGATTACACTGACAACAGCCATTGAAACCATTAATTCAAGAAGTGTCACTCCCTTGTTTTTTGATATTGATAATCTCATCCTTGAAGACCTGAGTTAATAAATGATTAACTCAGTCTAGTAAATGATACAAATATGACAAGATGAATTTGTATGTTTTTTAACCGCAAGTCTGAGCTGTATCACCGGTATAAAAAGAAGTACCAGATTGAGATACTGTTAAAGCTTTATTATTTTCACTGCCATTATTAGGACAAAATACAAAATCACCGGGGTTCGTTGTTATTCGACCACTGGTATTAAACCGTAATCTCCTATCATTACCAGTATATTTTATTTTGTCATTAAGGCTTATTTTTTCCATAACTCGTAGTAAAGAGTCTGTAGAGCTGTTGTATTGACCGCTATTATCACCATCAATGAATACAATGATAATTTTATTTCTGTCCCATCGATTACGACATTGCATTGTGTCATTTTGATTTTTTACTTCACCGTGCTGCGCGGCACATATAACGACTATTTCATCTGTACTTGCTGCTTGAGAGCGTGCATAGCTAATATTTCTTTTTAACTCCAACAAAAAATTCTCAGCTCTATTTTCTTCTAGCATATCGCTGCTATTCCAAATCGCAATTGATGCAATGATCCCAACGATAGCAACGGTTACCATGAGTTCTAAAAGAGTGAATCCGTTTTGTTTGTTTTTCATATTAATCTCATTTACTGCTAGTCATTTAAGTATAGCTATTTTTATACAATAAATTATACCATGATCGGTTGTTTTATCACCGTAATTCAATCGCTTTGTTTGCTATGAACATCATGATTGTCTAAAATCGAGGCAACTGGAGCTTTCAAAAGTAATTAATATGAAAAAAATAGAAGCAATTATCAAACCTTTTAAGTTAGACGATGTGCGTGAAGCGTTGTCGGATGTAGGTATTACAGGTATGACGGTAAGCGAAGTTAAAGGCTTTGGACGTCAAAAAGGTCACACTGAGTTATATCGTGGCGCAGAGTATATGGTTGATTTTTTACCTAAAGTAAAACTTGATATTGTATTGACTGATGAAGATGTAGACCGTGCAATTGAAGTTATTGTAAAAACGGCACAAACAGGAAAAATCGGTGACGGTAAAATATTTGTCACTGATGTTGAGCGTGTAATACGTATTCGTACTGCTGAGGAAGATGAAGAAGCGATTTAAGATTTTCTTCTACGCAGTAAAAAGGCGCTTACTAAGCGCCTTTTTGTTTATTTAGTTCTTTTATTTAGTCTTCGTGTTTGCTTTGCGTGCTCACTAAGCTCAGTTAAACCTAATTGGTCGTAACTTTTTTCCATCATTTCAAGCGCGGGATCCAAATAACTGCTTTGTGAGTAGTGTTCAACAACAAACTTACCTCTATTAGCAGCAGCTAAATAAGCTTCACGCTCATAATAGTAAGTGGCTACTTTTAATTCATAACGTGCCATACGATTTAAAAGCCATACTAAACGACGCTTAGCTTCAGGCGCGTAATCACTTTTCGGAAAGCGTTTTACTAGTGTCGATAAATCGGTAAATGCAACACGTGTACGGTTAGCATCTCTATCAGCTCTATCTACACCAAAGTACTCTTGGAACGCATTTTTATCTGCTTTAATGTTTACTAAACCACGCATGTAATACATGTAATCTAGGTCTTTATGGTTTGGATTTAAGCGGATAAAGCGGTCAATGGTTGCAAGTGCTTGTTCAGTATTACCTGATTGGTAATGTGCATACACTAAGTCCATTTGTACTTGTTTAGAGAATGGGCCAAACGGGTAGCGAGAATCTATTGCACTCAAAAGTTCAATTGCGCGAGCATATAAACCAGAATCTAGTGTTTCTTTTGCGTCTTCATATAAAGCGTGTGCAGACTTATTCGGTACACGTTGAATGTCTTCTTGGTCTGGAGCAGACGAACAAGCGCCTAAACTAAGTACAGAAACTGAAAAAACAATGGCAAATGCACGTTTCCCTATTTTATTTATCATTTTATTTGTTACCTTCGATGTCTTCGGCTAGGCCAAGTCGGTAAAACCGAGTAAACTATGCGTATTATATTATGCTTTTATTAAAAGCGATTCTAACCCAGTCGAGCAAAGCTTGCACTGGTAAATTGGGTAAAGTTACTAATGTCAGAGCAAATTTCTCTTCAAGCCGACGTTCCAACCGAATTAGGTGGTAAACGTCTAGACCAAGTATTAGCACAATTGTTCCCTGATTATTCACGTTCTCGTATAAAAACGTGGATATTGGATGATAAAATCACCGTAGACGGTGAAATTTTCAACACTCCACGCGAAAAGCTACTAGGTGGTGAAGTTGTAAGTGTTGAAACAACAATTGAAGCACCACGCGAATACGAAGCACAAGATATCAAATTAAACATTGTTTATGAAGACGATGATATTTTGGTAATTAATAAACCAATGGGCCTAGTGGTTCACCCTGGTGCGGGTAATCCTAATGGAACAGTGCTAAACGCATTACTACATTACTACCCTGAAATAATTAACGTACCACGCGCGGGTATTGTGCATCGTTTAGATAAAGACACGACCGGTTTAATGGTTGTAGCTAAAACGATTCCAGCACAAACGCATTTAGTGACAGCGCTGCAAAAGCGTGAAAACTTTACGCGTGAATATGAAGCACTGTGTAATGGTACTATGACCGCAGGTGGTATGGTTGAAAAAGCAATTGGCCGCCATCCGACTCAGCGTACGCATATGGCAGTACATGAACTGGGTAAACCGGCAATTACACATTACCGTGTTGCTGAAAAATTCCGTGCTCATACTCGTTTACGCCTGCGCTTAGAAACAGGTCGTACGCATCAAATTCGCGTGCACATGGCACATTTAAATCACCCGCTAATTGGCGATCAATCTTATGGCGGCCGTCCGCGTCCACCTAAAGGTGCAACACCTGAGTTATTTGAGTTACTTCGTAGCTTTAGACGCCAAGCACTACATGCTGTAAAATTGAGTATTGCGCATCCAATCACGGGTGAAATGATGACATGGCAAGCACCTATCCCAGACGATATGGTTGCTATGACACTCGCATTACGTGAAGATACCAAAGCTAATCCTGATATCGATAGATAATGCACTTATTGTCAGCGACATGGCAAAACCTTCATAAAGTAGGAACGTTAAGTACTACTTGTGGAGGTGGTGTTTCAAAAATCCCATTTAAAAGTTTTAATTTGGGATTCCATGTTGGTGATAATCAAAATCATGTATCAAAAAACCGCTCATTATTAACAAACCTCCTACCTAAACCTGCCGTGTGGCTAAATCAAATTCATAGCTCTAATGTTGTTATTGTTGATGAACATTTTGATTTTGATGAGTTACACGATGCTGATGCGCTTTATACTCAGTTATTAAATCAGCCTTTGGCTATCATGACCGCCGATTGTTTACCTATTTTATTAGTCAGTGATGATGAAAAGGAAGTTGCAGCTATACATGGCGGCTGGCGAGGGCTTGAGCAGGGAATTATTAAAAATACATTAGAGTGCTTTAGTACAAAGTGTGAAAATATAAATGCGTGGCTAGGGCCTGCAATTGGGCCAACTCGATTTGAGGTTGGGGCTGAAGTGTTTGAGTTATTTCAAAAAAGGTCCCCTTTATTTATTCAAGCATTTACACTACAAACTAATGGTAAATATCTTGCTGATATCTATGGTATTGCGCGTACTTTACTTACCCAGCAAGGCGTTAAAAATATTACGGGTGGCGACTACTGCACAGTCTCTCAAAGTGACTTGTTTTTTTCTTATCGACGAGATGGACAAACTGGACGTATGGCTAGTTTGATCTGGCGCAAGTAATTCACATCTTTAATCATTATATTTCCCCCTACACCTTGAACAAACACCTAAACATACCCATTAATTAAGCAATTAGATTATTTAATAGGTAACACCATGCGTTTAGATAGATTTACAAGTAAATTTCAATCTGCGCTTTCTGATGCGCAATCGCTAGCCCTTGGTCGCGATCATCAATTTATTGAACCCGTACATTTAATGTATTCATTGCTAAAGCAAAGTGGCTCTAGTGTACGTGCATTATTTGCACAAACGGGTGTCAGCGCTGACGAACTCAACACCAAGCTTTCACAAGAAATAGAAAAATTATTTAAAGTAGAAGGTGTAGGTGGCGACGTCCAGCTATCAAACAATATGGCATCACTTATTAATCTATGTGATAAGTACGCGCAAAAACGCAAAGACAAATATATTTCAAGTGAATTATTTGTACTGGCGGCATGCGATGATAAAGGTCCACTTGGCGATATATTTAGGTCGTTAAATATTACCTCGACTAAAATTGAAACTGCAATTAAAGCGATTCGCGGCGGTCAAAAAGTTGATGACCCAAATGCCGAAGAAACACGTCAAGCGCTTGAAAAATTCACGATTGATCTAACTGAGCGAGCAGAGCAAGGTAAGCTTGACCCCGTTATTGGTCGCGATGACGAAATTCGCCGCACGATTCAGGTACTACAACGCCGCACTAAAAATAACCCTGTATTAATCGGTGAACCAGGTGTTGGTAAAACAGCAATTGCCGAGGGGTTAGCACAGCGTATTATTAATGGTGAAGTACCTGAAGGATTAAAAAATAAACGCGTACTATCACTTGATTTAGGGGCGTTAGTTGCGGGTGCTAAATACCGTGGCGAATTTGAAGAACGTTTAAAATCAGTATTAAACGAATTGGCTAAAGAAGAAGGCCAAGTCATTTTATTTATTGATGAAATACATACTATTGTAGGTGCAGGAAAAAGTGACGGTGCCATGGATGCAGGCAATATGTTAAAGCCAGCATTAGCACGCGGTGAATTACACTGCGTTGGCGCAACCACGCTTGATGAATACCGTAAGTACATAGAAAAAGATGCAGCCCTTGAGCGTCGATTCCAAAAGGTACTTATTGAAGAGCCATCTGTTGAGGATACTATTGCAATATTGCGTGGCTTAAAAGAGCGATATGAGCTACATCATTCAGTAGAAATTACTGATCCCGCGATTGTTGCTGCAGCGCAATTATCTCATCGTTACATTAGCGATCGTCAGTTACCCGATAAAGCGATTGATTTAATAGATGAAGCGGGTTCTTCAATTCGATTACAAATTGATTCAAAACCAGAATCGTTAGATAAGCTTGAACGCCGCATTATCCAACTAAAGTTAGAAGATAATGCGCTAGCGAAAGAAAAAGACGAAGCCAGTCAAAAACGTCGAGCTGAAATGCAAGAATTGATCACGGACCTTGACGGCCAATACCGCGAGCTAGACGAGATATGGAATGCTGAAAAAGCATCACTTCAAGGCACGCAAGTAATTAAAGCCGAGCTTGAACAAGCAAGATTAGATTTAGATGTAGCGCGAAGAGCAAGTGATTTACAGCGTATGTCAGAGCTGCAATATGGGCGAATTCCAGAGCTTGAACGAAAACTTGATTTAGCCTCACAAGCCGAAATGCAAGAAATGACCCTGCTTAAAAACCAAGTAGGTGAGGATGAAATTGCTGAAATACTGTCTCGCTGGACCGGTATCCCTGTTGCAAGAATGCTACAAGGTGAGCGTGAAAAGCTACTGCAAATGGAAGATAAGTTACACAGTAAAGTAATAGGGCAAGATGAAGCGGTTGTTGCTGTTTCCAACGCAATACGACGCTCACGTGCCGGCCTTGCTGATCCTAATCGTCCTATTGGTTCTTTCTTGTTTTTAGGCCCAACAGGTGTGGGTAAAACAGAGCTGACAAAAGCATTGGCTGGTTTTATGTTTGATACCGAAGATGCCATGGTGCGTATCGACATGTCTGAATTTATGGAAAAACATTCAGTTGCACGTTTAGTGGGGGCACCTCCAGGTTACGTAGGTTACGAAGAGGGCGGTTATTTAACCGAGGCAGTACGTCGTAAACCTTACTCTGTTATATTGCTTGATGAAGTAGAGAAAGCACATCCGGATGTGTTTAATATTTTACTGCAAGTATTAGATGACGGCCGATTAACTGACGGACAAGGTAGAACTGTTGATTTTAAAAATACTGTTATTATCATGACCTCAAATTTAGGCTCAGATATTATCCAAGAGCAAGCGAGTAATAATGATTATACGACCCTTAAAGCTAAAGTAATGGAAGTATTAATTAATGAGTTTAGGCCTGAATTTATTAACCGTATAGACGAGACTGTCGTGTTCCACCCGTTAGCAAACGAGCATATAAAAGAAATAGCTGATATTCAGTTAATGAAATTACGTGAGCGTTTAACAGAGATGGGGTATCTGCTTGAAATAAGCGATGCTGCTCTTGAGCGAATTGCAGCAAGTGGGTTTGATCCTGTCTACGGTGCGCGTCCGCTCAAGCGTGCTATTCAACAAACGATTGAAAACCCGCTGGCACAAAAGTTACTTAATGGAGACTACTTACCAGGTTGCGTGATCGTTATTGATGCAAATGACGACTCTCTGGTATTTTCCAAACGCTAATTGTAAATAATTAAACTCAAAAGCCGCTAAAATAGCGGCTTTTTTATGTTTGTTAAACTTTAAAAGTTAGTAATAAATCGTTCACCCTACGTGAACCTTCAACAAGTTCAGCTGCTCCTTTTGCCACATTAAAGCTTAAGCTTAAGTTGTTATCTCCAAAGTCTTTAATTTGCGAAACATTATTACTAATATCATTACTAACCATTTGTTGCTCTTCTGCAGCAGATGATATTTGTATTGCTAAATGAGATATTTCACTGATTTGGATAAAAATCCCCTCTAATTCAACTTGAGTTTTATCGGTTGTCAGCACACAATTATCGGCTTGTGCTTTAGTGCTTTGCATTACTTTGGACCAGCTAAATAAAGTGTCTTGTATTTCTTTAATAGAACTATGGATTTGTGTCGTAGCATTTTGAGTGCGTGACGAAAGAGTCCTTACCTCGTCGGCGACTACAGCAAAGCCTCGACCATGTTCTCCTGCTCTAGCTGCTTCAATCGCTGCATTAAGAGCAAGTAAGTTAGTTTGATCGGCAATTCCCTCTATTTCACTCATTACCTTACCAATCTTATCTGCTTCAGAGGCTAAGCTGGTGGCTGTGGTTGCAGCCTTTTCTACTTGAAAAGCTAAATCAGATACCATTTTACTATTATCTGCAATATGGTCTTTTATCTCAGAGCAACTTTGATGAGTGTTATTCACTTTATCAGCTGTTTGAGCCGTGTTTACTGATATTTCACCAATGGTAGAGCTCATTTGAGTCATCGCTGATGCAATTTGTTCTAAACGCTCACCTTGCGAAGAAATGCCTTTTTCAGTAAGTGCTGATTGTTTATCTAGATCAGTCGCAATACCATTAAAGCTTAATGTAGAGTCTTTCATACGGCCAAGAACCGTGCGCAATTTTGCGCTTAGCATTTGCTCTCTATAATCACTTACGCTATGCGGTGTATGGCCGCTGTAAATATAGCGAGAGATTGAATCGGCTTTTGCTTTTTGTTCGCGTAATATTTTAGGGGTAACAATCAGTTCGTCATAATTTAGCGCAATAACTAAGGCGCACATCAATAGGCTAATTACAGCTAAAGAGATTGATCCCGTAACAGCAATAAAAATCAGCCAAAGTAATAGGCATATAAAAGTAATGCCTTGTCTTATTGTGGTGTGTTCTCGTAGTTTAAATGATGACTTATTGGCATTTATTTTGTTGTAAAGAGCGTGTGCACGTTGCTTAAGTTGAGAGCTTGCTTTAGTTCTTACTGATTGATAACCAACAAGTCGGCTATGCTCAAAAATAGGGGTTACAAAGGCATCTACCCAATAATAACGGCCATCTTTACAACGGTTTTTAACCATACCGCGCCACGAGTGTTCTTGTTTTAATGTTGCCCACATTTCTTTAAAGGCCGCTTTTGGCATATCAGGGTGACGAACAATATTATGATGCTGACCGATAAGCTCTTGTGCGCTATAACCTGCTACAGAGCAAAACTCTTGATTGACGTATGTTATTACACCCTTGAGGTCGGTAGTAGAAACAAGCTCTTGTGACTCATCAAAGTATACTTCTTCATTTTTTAAGCTTTTATCATTGTGCATTATGTTTATTATCATCCTTTATTGTTGCTGTCATTATATTGGTTACACACTACAAAGCAAAAAATAGCGTCTTTCCTTTTATGCTCATAAGGCAAATAATTGTTTTTATTGATCTAGATCAAATTTAAATATCGAGTAGCTAAATTGAACACATTTTAAATAAGTTCCGGTCTATTATTTTAGGCTTATATTTTGCGTATTTAATTTATACTTAAATACGCATTTAAAGCATTTGTATAATGCCCAGAGCAATGGCAATATTACGACTTAATATAATGATGTTGGTCATATTGAGCGCATGTATAGAGTGGGTAAATAATTATTAACTTAGAAAAATTATATTGTTCTAGCAATTTATACCAGTTGCATTAAATAAGTGATCAATTATAGCGCTAAGAAAATAGCACAATAACAAGGCGAAAATTATGACATGTAGTTGTTCTATATGAATAATTTTTAACGCAGTGAGTGCGCTATTTAATGCGATAGAATGATCATATTTTCAATAAAATTGGTATTAATCTTGAGTCTAAGTAATTAGCCCCCATAACCTTATGATTAAGCCACGTGGCCCGAGGAAAGATTTTTTGACAACACATGATTTAGCTAACGCACTTGAAGCGTTATCAGTAAATGAGCACCAACATGCAGTTAAAGGCATTAAACGTGGCATCGAGCGAGAGTCGCTAAGAATACAAGATAATGGTGCAATATCACCTCAAGGTCACCCCAAAGGTGTGGGCAGTGCGTTAACTAACGGCCATATCACAACTGATTTTTCTGAGTCTTTACTTGAATTTATTACTCCAGTTAGTGAATCGTCAACGCAAACGCTTAAGCAATTAAAAGACCTTCAAAAGTTCACTCTAGAAAAAATGGGCGATGAACTACTTTGGCCCATTAGCATGCCGTGTTTTATTGAGCACCAAGACGATATAGTGCTAGCTCAGTTTGGTAGTTCAAATACTGGTCAAATGAAAACACTATACCGTGAAGGATTAAAAAATCGCTACGGTAGTATGATGCAAGCAATTGCAGGTGTTCACTTTAATATTTCATTCCCAGATACGCTTTGGCAGTCACTTCATTCTTTACAAAAAAGCAATGCAAGCCTTCAAGATTTTATTTCAGAAGGCTACTTATCCCTTATTCGTAACTTTAAACGCGAACTATGGCTAATAAGTTACATGTTTGGCGCATCGCCAGCATTGTGTAACTCATTTTTGCAAGGTCGAAAAACTGACTTACCATTTAAAAAACTAGGTAAAGGCACGCTTTACTTAGAAGTTGGTACAGCACTGCGTTTAGGTAATTTAGGTTATACAAATAGCGCTCAGTCGTCACTACGCGTAATGTATAACTCGTTAGATGAATATGTAGCGGGCCTTAAAAAAGCAATCAACACACCATCAGAAATTTATGGTGATCTTGATGACTACAAGAGTAAAAACCCTAAGCAGTTAAATAAAAATATTCTGCAGATTGAAAACGAATTTTACTCGCCAATTCGTCCTAAGCGCAATGCGAAAAGTGGCGAAACGCCAACGGATGCATTGCTTCGAGCAGGCATTGAATACGTAGAAATTCGCGCATTAGACGTTAACCCGTTTAGCGAAGTTGGTATTGATATTGAGCAAATTCACTTTTTAGATGTGTTTTTAACGTATTGTTTATTAAAAGATTCAGCTCCAATGGATTGGAAAGAACAAGCACGTAGTACTGAAAATCTCGACACAGTAGTAAACCAAGGTCGAGAAGAAGGGCTAATGCTTAACTTTAATAACACACAGCGTAGCCTTCAGTCGTGGGGCGATGAAATATTTACCCAGCTTACAGATGTCGCTAAATGGATGGATAATGCTTATGGTGTTAACTATTACTCAGATACTATAAAGCGCATGGCAACGTGGATACATAATCCAGAGCTTACTTACTCTGGACGTTACGTGTCACAATTAAAAGAGTCTGGTTTAGACAACGGTCACTTTGCACTAGCATTGGCTAGTAAATATAAGCAAAGTCACGCAGATACTGACTACAGCGAGTTTTTAAAGCCTTGGCTGGAACAACAAGTTGTAGAGTCTAACGAAGCACAAGCTGCAATTGAGCAAGCAGATACCCAGTCATTTACCGCGTTTTTAGATGCGTATTTTGACGGTAAATAACCTTGGTATTTAGCAAAATTTAAGCAAAAAAAACGCAGCCTAAGTTGGCTGCGTAAATATATTCAGGGATGAATTAATGCTGTACTGCTGCATTCATTGAGTCAGACCCACACTTTATAAAAAAGTTCTGTGAGATCTTAGAAAAATGAAAAAAAATGCAATTATCCTATCTCTCGCCATTACTTTAGCCGGTTGTGTTACAGCACCTCCAAAGCAACCTAACGATTTATGTAAAATCTTTGAAGAAAAGCCAGATTGGTATTTCGACGCAAAAGATGCACAAGAAAAATGGGGTTCTCCCAAGCATGTACTCATGAGTATGATGTACCAAGAAAGCTCATTTAAGCATGATGCCGCTCCGCCTATGGAGTACTTCTTATGGATAATTCCTACTGGTCGCGCAAGTGATGCCTATGGTTACTCGCAAGCTAAAACACCAACATGGTCTGATTATATTCGTGAAACAGGCAATAACGGTGCTGATAGAGACGACTTTGACGATGCAATCGACTTTATGGCGTGGTTTGTTTATAAAACGCATAAAGTAAATAAAATATCTAAATGGGATGCTTACGCACAATACCTTAATTATCATGAAGGTTGGGGTGGGTATAAGCGTGGCACGTACAAAAAGAAAAAGTGGCTAATGGGTGTTGCGAACAAAGTTAAGCACAGAGCAAGCCGTTATGGTGCGCAATTAAAACACTGCGAAGAAGAGCTTGATAAAGGTTGGTTTGAACGTCTTATATTTGGCTAGATAGTTATTAATGGATATAAAAAAGGAGCCAATTGGCTCCTTTTTTATTTAGCGAGAACGCTTATTCGGCAGTATCTTCACTTGTTTTATCATATTTTCTTTAACTTCGAGTACTTCAATAGGATATCCCGCGATACGCAAACTAATATTTGCATCAGGAATATTCTCCAAGTATTCAACAATTAAACCACTCAAAGTTTTAGGTCCATCGAGCGGGAAATCCCAACCCATTTCTTTATTTAAATCGCGTACGTTAGCGCCGCCATCCACAATACATGAGCCATCAGTTTGTGTTTCTACTTCTTCGCTCGGCGTACGAGTTTGCGTAGTTGTGAAATCGCCAACAACTTCTTCTAAAATATCTTCTAGGGTCACTAGGCCTTGGATGTCGCCATACTCATCTACCACTAAGCCTATGCGTTCTTTAGATTGCTGAAACTTTAATAGCTGAGTATTTAGTGAGGTTCCTTCAGGGATAAAGTAAATTTCACGTACAGCTCGTAGCAAAGATGGTTTATCAAATTGCTCTTTTGTAAGTAGACGAAGCGCATCACGTGAGTGAATAAAACCTACTGCATCATCTATATTATCGCGATACAACAACACACGAGTATGTTGTGCATGGGTAAGTTGGCGACTAATTAGCTTCCAATCGTCATTAATATCAATGGCCACAATTTCGTTTCGTGGGATCATAATATCTTCAACGGTTACTTGTTCTAAATCTAAAATTGAAGTCAGCATACTTTGATGACGAGCAGGAATAAGTGCGCCTGACTCATTGAGTACTGTTTTTAATTCTTCTTTACTCATGCTGTGTTCGTCGATTTGTGCGGCACTAATACCAAATAATCGCAATATTCCGTTGGTCATCCAGTTAATAACAACCACAAAAGGGAACATTATTTTAAGTAGCCCTTTTAAAATAATAGAGCTTGGAAAGGCAACTTTTTCAGGATAAAGAGCAGCAAGGGTTTTAGGGGTTACTTCAGCAAATATAAGCACGACTAAAGTTAACACGCCCGTTGCTATAGCAATACCTAGGTCACCGTAAAGGCGAATACCTATAATGGTTGCAACTTGGGCTGCTGCTATATTAACAAGATTATTACCGATTAAAATTAAACCGATGAGCCTATCTGGACGGCTAAGTAATTTACTGACTCGTTTAGCTGCACGATGATCCTCTTTAGCGAGGTGTCGCAGGCGTATACGATTGATTGACATAATTCCGGTTTCTGAACCAGAAAAATAAGCAGAAAAAAGCACCAAAAAACCTAAAATGATAAATAGGGTACTTGTCGATATGTCGTCCAACGATGGATCCTTTTCTTATAAATCAATGCGTATTAAGCTAGAGTGAGCAAGCAGAGTCAAGTTAAAACTTATTTAGTATCACTTCTTGTATGAAACGGCTGCCAAAATAAGCGAGTGTGAGGACAAATGCAGCGACCATGATTGTAATAACCACCGGTTTACCGCGCCAACCCTTTTTCATATGCCCGATAGCTACAACGGCAAAAATAGCCCACGCAACTAACGATAATATTGTTTTATGAATGAACTCTTTAGCGAACATTCCATCAAGAAATACAAACCCTGAAAGTAATGCAAATGTGAGTAATATAGTGCCTAAATTAAGAAGTTGGTAAAGCTGGCGCTCCACAACCATTAAAGGCGGAAGATGGCTATGCACAATAGCTAAATCTTTACGTTTTAAACGTTTATCAATAAAGTAAAACTGTACACCATATAAAGTGGCGATAATTAAAATACAGTAGGCTAACAAAGATAAAGAGATGTGCGTTACTAAACCCACCTCAATATTAATACTTTGCAATAAAATATGATGAGGTATAAATAAACTGGCAATGGTTAGTAAGGCACCAAAACCATAAACAACGGGCAACAATAAAGTTGCAGGGAATTTTAGCGAGACAGTCGTCACCGAGACCACAATCACCCAGCACGTCAAAAGAGCGACGTTTACGATACTTAAATCTTGACCGTCGGCTCTAAAAACAGAGTTAACTAACAGCAGCATGTGCGCCACTATAGCAACCGTGCTTAAAATAACGGTTACTTTTTGGCTTGGGCCTTGTTGATGAAACAGGCGTGAAAGCACGTGAGACGTTGCTAACACATAAAATAAACTGGCAATAATAGTTAAACTAATAATCAGCATTGTGCTTGGGCCACTTAATTTGAGACAAAATAATCCTTGTTGTTATATAGCCATTGTATTTTATAGCAAAGCAAATGCATAGACCTTAAAAAAAGAAACTCATCAAGGTGCACTTGAACACTATATTGTAAGACGCCATATACGGTATACTACTTTTAATTGAAACTTAATAAGTCAATCTAGGTTAATTGAAAAATCAAATTAATCGTAAAATTTAAATGGATTGATATAAACGTCTTATCGGAACCGTTACATGTTTGAGAACCTCCAAGAACGATTAGGTAAAACCTTAAAAAATATCAGTGGCCGTGGCCGTCTGACGGAAGACAACATAAAAGACACACTTCGCGAAGTGCGTATGGCATTTTTAGAAGCCGATGTGGCATTGCCTGTTGTTCGCGACTTTGTAAAACAAGTTAAAGAACGTGCAGTTGGGGTTGAAGTTACAAAAAGCTTAAGCCCAGGCCAAGTATTTATAAAAATAGTGCGTGAAGAACTAGAAAAAGCAATGGGCGAGGCTAATGAAGAGCTAAGTCTAAATGCGCAACCGCCAGCCGTTGTAATGGTAGCGGGTCTACAAGGTGCGGGTAAAACCACCAGTGTAGCTAAGCTTGCTAAGTTTTTAAAAGAGCGAAAAAAGAAATCAGTACTTGTAGTAAGTGCCGATGTTTATCGCCCTGCGGCGATTAAACAGCTAGAAACGCTTGCAGCAGAAGTTGATGTTGATTTCTTCCCAAGTGATATTTCGCAAAAGCCTGTTGATATTGCAACCGCTGCAATTTCTCATGCTAAAAAGAAATTTATAGATGTAGTACTTGTTGATACTGCAGGTCGTCTACATGTTGATAGCAACATGATGGATGAAATTAAAGATCTTCATAAAGCAATCAATCCAATTGAAACCTTGTTCGTTGTTGATGCAATGACAGGTCAAGATGCGGCGAATACAGCTAAAGCATTCGACGAAGCATTACCACTTACCGGTGTTATATTAACAAAAACCGATGGTGATGCGCGTGGTGGTGCTGCTTTATCCATTCGTCACATCACTGGCAAGCCTATTAAGTTTATGGGTGTGGGTGAGCGCACTGACGCACTTGAACCTTTCCACCCAGACCGTATAGCGTCGCGTATTTTAGGTATGGGTGACGTACTTTCATTAATCGAAGAAGTCGAGATGAAAGTAGATAAAGAGCAAGCTGCTAGAGTTGCTGAAAAAGTATTTAAAGGCGCAGGTTTTACTCTTGATGATTTTGCTGACCAATTAAAGCAAATGAAAAGCATGGGTGGCATGATGTCAATGCTTGATAAGCTCCCTGGTATGTCTAACTTACCAGATGCTGTTAAAGGTCAAATGGGTGATAAAACATTTATCCAAATGGAAGCTATTATTAGCTCTATGACTAAAAAAGAGCGTGCGCGCCCAGAAATCATTAAAGGTTCGCGTAAAAAACGCATAGCAGCTGGCTCTGGTACACAAGTACAAGAGATTAATAAGTTGCTTAAGCAGTTTACGCAAATGCAAAAAATGATGAAAAAAATGAAAGGTAAAGGCGGCATGACTAAAATGATGCGCGGTATGAAAGGCATGTTACCACCTGGAATGATGGGCGGCGGTCCTAAATTTTAAAAAGTACCATTAAGTTACTTTTTAAAATAATAGCGAATCATATTTAAAGGAGCAAATAGCTCCTTTTTTGTTGAATAAATTATGCATGTAATACACCTTTAACTCTTATTTGTCGTTGAGATCACGGTTTAACCTACTAAACTGCCTTTTTGGTTCACTTCTTACTTGCGTTATTGCCAAAAACTCGTACAATTCCCCAGCTCCCCATTCTGGGGAGTAAATCTTATTAATGAAAACAGTCAATCTTTATAGAGGACGGTATGGTAACTATTCGTTTGCAACGTGGTGGCGCTAAAAAACGCCCTTTCTATCAAATTGTGGTTGCGGATAGCCGTTTCTCGCGTGACGGTCGCTTCATCGAGAAAGTAGGCTTTTTTAACCCAATTGCTTCAGGTCAAGAAGAAAAAATTCGTTTAGATTTACCACGTGTTGAACACTGGGTAGGTCAGGGCGCATCTCTTTCAGATCGCGTAGCTAAGTTAGTAAAAGACGCTCGTAAAGCGGCTTAATAGGCGTAAGTGTAACCATGAGTCAAGAGAACACCTCATCAATAATTGTCGTAGGAAAGCTCGGTGCCCCATATGGTATAAAGGGCTGGCTTAAGGTACATTCATTTACTGATGATCCCGTAGGGATCTTCGATTTCAGCCCGTGGTTGATAGGGCAGCAAGGTAAATGGCAGTCCTTAGAAGTGGTCGACTGGCGTCGCCACAACAAAGGCTTTATCGCTAAATTTGCGCAGGTAAACGACCGAGACGAAGCAATGGCTTATACCCATGCTGAAATCTCAATGGATGCAGCGCATTTACCAGAACTCCCGCAAGGTGAGTTCTATTGGCGAGATCTCATTGGCATGTCTGTTGTAACCGATAAAGGTTATAGCTTAGGCATTGTTGATGACCTGATGGAGACAGGATCAAATGACGTACTGGTTGTTAAAGCAAACAGTAAAGACGCATTTGGTCAAGCTGAGCGTTTGATTCCTTTTTTAACTGATTCAGTTATTAAAGAAGTTAAATACGACGCAAGAGAAATTACCGTAGACTGGGATCCTGGTTTTTAATGACGCAAACTAGTTCATTATGGGTAGGGGTGATAAGCCTTTTTCCAGACATGTTTGACGCTATTACAGACCAAGGTGTTACCGGTCGCGCAGTAAAAAATGGCTTAATTGATTTTAACTGCTGGAATCCGCGAGACTACGCTTTAGATAAGCATAGAACCGTAGATGACCGTCCTTACGGGGGCGGACCTGGTATGTTAATGATGGTTGAGCCATTAAAAAAAGCGATTGCCGAAGCTAAAAAAGCAGCTGGTGATGGTGCTAAAGTAATTTATATGTCCCCGCAAGGGCGCAAACTTGATCAGCAAGGTGCTAGCGAACTCGCTAACTCTAAAAAACTGATTTTGATTGCCGGTCGCTATGAAGGTATAGATGAGAGAATAATAGAATCATATGTTGACGAAGAATGGTCAATTGGTGATTTTATTTTGAGTGGTGGTGAACTACCTGCCATGACATTAATTGACGCAGTAGCGCGATTAGTGCCAGGTGTGTTAGGTCATAACCAGTCAGCGGAACAAGATTCGTTTTCGGATGGCTTGTTAGATTGTCCACACTATACACGACCAGAAACATTGGACGACAAACAGGTTCCTGCTGTATTACTCAGTGGTAACCACCAAGAGATAGCAAAATGGCGGCTTATGCAGTCATTAGGCAGAACTTGGTTACGACGTCCTGACTTGTTGCATAACCTAGCTCTGACTGAGGAGCAAGCGGTATTACTCGCGAAATTTCAGCAAGAGTACCAAAAAGCTTGTGGCTAGAAGACAGTTACACCTAGGAAAGTGAGAAACATAATGGCAAAAGTAAACCAAAATATTATTAAAGCGCTTGAAGATGAGCAGCTTAAAACAGACGTACCTGCATTTGGCCCTGGTGATACAGTGGTTGTACAGGTAAAAGTAAAAGAAGGTGCTAAAGAGCGTCTACAGGCCTTTGAAGGTGTTGTAATCGCTAAGCGTAATCGTGGTCTTCACTCTGCATTCACAGTTCGTAAAATCTCGAACGGTGAAGGCGTTGAGCGTGTATTCCAAACGCACAGCCCTCTTATTGATAGCGTAACAGTTAAGCGTCGCGGTGCAGTTCGCCGTGCTAAGCTTTACTATCTACGTGAGCGTTCTGGTAAATCTGCACGTATTAGAGAAAAACTTAACTAATACGCGCTGTTTATCAACGCAAAAAAACGGGTTGCATCCTTCGGGTTGCAACCCGTTTTGGTTTTAGAATATTATTTTCTCAATTCTCAATTCTCAATTCTCAATTCTCAATTCCTCATTAGTAAAATTTCCTCTTTAGCCTTTTCTCAGTTAGCTGATCCTGTTAGTATTTATCGTATTGATTAGTTTACTTTTATGTAAATTTATATTTACGTTATTTGGTTTTTTAAGGTGGGACGAACGTGGCTGACATAAGTGATTTAGCACAGCTAAGAGAAGGTATAGATGAATGCGATGCACAACTTGTTGCCTTACTCGCTAAACGTAATGGTATTACGCAAAGAATTGGTGAGATAAAACAACAAACAGGCGCGCCTTTACATGCACCTTCCCGTGAAGCAGAGCTATTAGCGGCAAGACGACAAGAAGCAATAAATCAAAATGTAAGCCCAGATCTCGTTGAAGATATACTAAGACGTATGATGCGAGAAGCCTATCAAAACCAACAAGCAAAACTTGCATGCGCAGCGCCAGAGCTTTCGCCAATTGTGATTGTGGGTGGTCAAGGTGCCATGGGCCAGTTATTTGCACAGCAGTTTATTCGCTCAGGTTACGAAGTTAAAATCTTAGATAAAGATCAGCAAAACGATGCTAAAAGTATTTTAAAAGGTGCCAAGCTGGTAATGATTAGCGTACCTATTAATGCATTGGACGCTGTCGTTGCTAAGTTACCTAAACTAGATGAAGACTGTTTACTAGTTGATATTACATCGGTAAAGCAATCGCCTATTAAAGCACTAAAAGCTGCGCACAGTGGCCCTGTGGTTGGTTTACATCCTATGTTTGGGCCTGATATATCACACTGGGTAAAACAAACAGTTGTTGTATGTGAAGGGCGAGAACACCAAGCGGCAAAAGGTTTGTTACAGCAGTTACAAGTATGGGGTTGTCAGCTTGTTGAGCTTGATGCTAAAAAGCATGATGAAGCAATGCAAATTATTCAGGTAATGCGCCATTTAACGACATTTGTGTACGGACAATTTTTAGCAAAACAAAGTCATACACTAGAAGAATTACGTAGCTGCTCGTCACCTATATATCAATTAGAACTGATGATGGTAGGGCGTTTATTTGCGCAGTCGCCTGAGCTTTACTCAGATATTATGCTAGCACAATTCGATGATGTAGAAACCTTACTTGCACAGTACCAAGATACCTTTGCAAGTACTTTAGCAAAATTAAAAGCGGGAGATAAAGCAGCGCTTATTGATTCTTTTGCTGAGGCTAAAGTTTACTTTTCTGACTCGACAGAACACTTTTTAACGCAAAGCAGAAGCTTATTAAATAAAGCGAATGATTCAAAAGTTTTAGATTAATATTTGTTATACCGTTTGCTTAAGTATGGGGATTTAATTCGTTAAATTGCTAAAATATTTATGCAGACTGGTACTAGTTAACGAAAAAGGGCCGATATCGGCCCTTTTTGATTTGTAAAATTGCTTATTAAGTATTAACGCTTACTGCCTGTAGTGACTCGCTTTGGTAGCATCCTAAAATACGTACATATTGGGTGTGCTCTTTAAGTTCTTCTAGCGCTTCTTTTACTTGGCTTTCAGCTAAGTTTGCTTCTAGGTCAACATAAAAAACTTCTTCCCACGGATTGCCCGGAGTAGGGCGAGATTCAAGTTTTACTAAATTAATCTTATGCTGCTTAAAAATCATTAACGCATCGGCTAGTGAGCCCGCTTGTTGTTTTGTCGACATGATCAAACTAGTTTTAGTTGGAATTTGGTTAGACACTTGTAGAGGCTTACGTGCAACAATAATAAAGCGGCTATGGTTTTCGCTTTGATTAGCTAGGTTTGATTTAATAACCTCAAGCCCTACGTTTTTCCCCGCTTGTGCAGAGCCAATTGCAGCACTGTATGGTGTGTTCAGAGCTGATTGTAGGGCGCTTGATGTTGAGTCACATGTTTCGTGTTGTAAATCACCTAAGCCCTGTAAAAAGCGGCTGCACTGCGCAAATGGTTGTGGGTGTGCAAATATTTTTGTTAGTTGACTAAGTTCAGTATCAGGGTTGGCGAGTAAGCAATGCTCTACACTGTGAGTTACTTCTCCAACAATAGACACTTGCGCGTGCTGTAATAAGTCAAACACCTCGTTAATACTGCCAGAGCTTGTGTTTTCAATGGGTAATAAACCAAAATCAGCTTGGCCGTTTTCTACTTTACCTGTTATTTCGTCAAACGATGTACAGCCAATTTCAACTAATTTACCCGGGCGGCGGCTAAAATATTTATGGCATGCTAGTTGGCTATAAGAACCCTGACCACCTAAGTAAGTTACACGGTGTGTTTCACTAAGGGCATCTGGATTCAGATTTTTTTGTAGCATTGCTTGTTGGTGTAAAACAGAGTCTTCCAAAATAGTTTGAAAAACATTATTCACGTAGTAAGCATCTAAACCTAGTGATTTACCATAACCAATCAGTTTCTCTAAAAGTGCGAGTTCACGTGCTTCATCGCGAATTGGCTTGTTGTTAGCAATTTTATACTCAACCACACCGTGGCTAATACGACGACGTTTAGCTAATAACACGAGTAAATCGGAGTCTATTTCATTTATATCGTGTCTTAGCGCATTTAATACATCATTTGTCATTTTGGTATCCTCATTCCAAAAGTAGGCTGTTATTACACAGCAAAAACAAAAAAGCCTCCCGGTTGGGAGGCTTTACTATTCGATTGATTTTATCTCACAAACAGGGAAGCCTCTTCTATATAAAGAAGCTAAAAAACGAAAAAAAAGTGCGAGAGATAAATATGTTCATGCAGTTAATGTATGGAGAGTTGCTAACAATGTCAATAAAGATCTAAATAAGCTTAGAGTACTATTTATTTCCCTATATTAGTTTTTATAGAAAGTTTACAAATAATTTATAAATATGAATGCGGATCTGGTATATTTCGTTAACTGGTTCAAATAATAACAATTATTAATAATTAAGGTTGACCCGTGGTTTACAGACGCCCTCCATCGCGTTTTGGATTGAATTCTTTAAGTGTAAAACTATCGCTACTCATATCCGCTATTTGCTTAATAGCTGGGGTATGTGCGGCTGCCTTAATGCTTAAATCTGAAGAGAAACAACTCGTTTTTGAAGAACACGAAGTTTTAAAAAGCTCGACAGATTTATTAGTGAAGCAATTTAATGAGCGCATTAAAACAAAAGTAAATATTGCTCAGCAAGCTAATAACGTAGTAACACAACAACTTTTTCAACCTAATTCACCAATTAATTTAAGCAATAAATCACAGTTACAATTTAATAGTGACGGTACGATTCGAAGTGCCTCGGCTGATGGTTTATCAGCAGCATTTTTACCACAGCAAAATTACTCTCCTTTTTATAAACGCCTATTTAATGATTCTGAGATGCTGTGGCGTATAATTTCTCCTACACTGGTACACGACTTTTTTAACTTTTATCTAATAACAGATGATGATTTTATTCGTGTTTCTCCTCCTAATTGGGCATTAAACGCACCTGCCGACTTTAGAGCAACGAATGGCTCAACTTATAAATCGATTAAAAGTACGCTTGAAACAGTAAGAGAGCCTGCATGGTCAAAAGTCTATTACGATACAGTATGGCGCAAATGGGTTATTAGCTTACTAGTGCCAGTTTATGTCGATAATGAGTTTTTAGGTGTGACGGGGAGCGATATTTCCCTCAACAAACTTATTTCGTTTTTACCTGTCGGTGATAAAGAAAAACACCTACTTGTGTTTGATAGTAAAGGGCAATTGTTAGCACACCCAGATTTAAATCCGACCTTACTAGCCGACTATGGTAGTGATAATAAAGCACTCGCTACTAACGAATTTGTAAACCCAGCGCTGCAGTCGATTATTGACGATGTAATTGCGGTGAAATTACCTGAATACGCAAATTCATTTGAAAAAAATGACGAAGCTCATATTATCAATATTCGTAAGATTGATGACTTAGATTGGTACATAGGGGTATATAAAAAGCGTTCATCGACGTTATCTGCATTACAAGATTTAAAACTGAAGTTTTTTGGTCTCTTTATTTTATACGCAATATTAGTTGCCTTATTGCTGCATCAAGCGCTTTATCAACTAGTCCTTCGCCGTTTACATACTTTGGTTTATGCAGTTACAAGTTTTGGCAAAGGTCAATTAACTACAGAATTTCCACCAGAAAACAAAGATGAAATTGGCACGCTTAATGGCTCATTTAGAGACATGACGGTAGAAATTCGCAAACTTATTGATGGCTTAAACCAGAGAATTACAGAAAAAGAAATTGCTGAAAAAGCAGCTAACCGTTTATCTAAAGCGGTAGCATTCTCGGGCACTGGCGTTGTGATCACCGATGAGAATTTTGTAATTGAATACGTAAATCCAAAAATGCTCGAAATGACAGGCTACCCAGAAAGTCATTTTAATAGAGCACCATTACTTAATATTATTGCCTCAGAAATGTCTATTTTAGTTGAAGATATAGACATAGATTTACGCAGCCGTAATTACTGGCGCGGTGATACATTAATTCAAGGCTTGAATAAAGAGCCAATTTGGGTGTCTTTAAGTGTTTCGCCAATTCGTGAAGAGGGCGGTGAAATAACCAGCTATGTAGCATCTGCACAAGACATTTCGTTTGTAAAAGAAAGCCAGCGTAAAATGGAGCAGCTTGCTTACTTTGACACCCTTACGGGCCTTGCCAACAGAACGTTTTTTAGGATGCAATTGCGTAAATCAATGGCATTAGCAGAACGTGGGCACTATGCATTTGCATTGTTTTACTTTGATTTAGACGAATTTAAACGTATTAACGATACATTAGGTCACGATGCTGGCGATCAATTATTAATTGAAGTGGCAAACAGACTTAAAAAACGTTTACGAGCCGAGGACACCATAGCGCGCTTAGGTGGTGATGAATTTGCAGTATTACTCAGTGGTATAGAAAGCCAAGCTCACGCGACTGATGTTGCCAATACAATTCAAAAAACACTGAATGTGCCTATAAAACTAGGTAGTAATGAAGTTATTGTGAGCGCGAGTATTGGTATTACAATGGCTCCGTACGATAGCCTAGAAGAGGATCAGTTATTAAAACATGCTGACTTAGCAATGTATGAGGCAAAAGCAAAAGGGCGTAATACATTCCATTTTTATAGCCAAGAATTGAACGCAGCTGCTAATGAGCGTTTATTTATTGAAAATGAGCTACGTATAGGACTAAAAGAAAAACAGTTTGTAGTTTACTACCAACCTCAAGTTGATAGTCGTACTCATCAGGTCATTGGCTATGAAGCGTTATTAAGATGGTTCCACCCAACTGAAGGCGCAATCCCTCCAGATAAATTTATTCCTATTGCAGAAGCGACAGGCCTTATAGTTGAATTAGGAGAATGGGTGCTTCAAGAGTCTTGTGATTTTGCCGTAAGATTAACAAAGCAAGGCTTAGAAAATAATATATCGATAAACTTATCGGCTCGCCAGTTCAAAGACTCAAGCTTAGTCTCAACACTGAGTAAAATGATAATTAGGACGGGTGTTTCGGCTAAGCGCCTTCACTTAGAGCTGACTGAAAGTATGCTAATGGGAAATGTAGAAGCTGCAATTACACAACTCCACGAGCTTAAAGCCTTAGGTATATCTATTTCTATTGATGATTTTGGTACTGGCTATTCGTCACTCAGTTACTTAAAACGATTCCCGGTTGATATATTGAAAATTGACCGTTCATTTGTAAAAGATATCCCTGAGGATACAAATGATATGGAAATCACTGCCGCTATTATTGCCATGGCGCAAAAGTTAAAGCTAGACGTGGTCGCAGAAGGGGTTGAGACAATAGAGCAGATGCAGTTTTTACAAAATAATAATTGTTTCATTGTACAAGGCTATTATTTTAGTAAACCAATTGCTGAGCACGAACTACCAAAATTGTATGAAAGGTTAAATGAACTCTCAAATAGCGAAGTAAGTAGCTAATAAAATTGCGGGTTAACCACCCGCAATTTTAACTTTAAATTTTAACGCTTCTAAAATGGCTTTTAGTTTATCGCGGTCATCACCTTGCACTTCAATAATGCCTTCTTTTACTGCGCCGCCTTGGCCCATTTTGCTTTTTATAGTTTTAGCTAACTTTTTTAAATCATGATCTTTTGGATCAATGCCTACAACTAACATTACGCCTTTGCCTTTACGTCCTTTTGTTTGACGCTCAATGCGAATAAAACCATCTTTAAAAAGCTTAGCTTCTAACTCTTTTTCTGGTTTTGGCTGGTCAATGCGACCCGTACTTGTTGAATATACTAAGTGACTATCACTCATACCTTACCTTTATGGATAAAAATTAATTAAATATTGGCGTAAATGATAGCAAATTTGAAGTTGTGTGTTTTTCTTTTTGCTAAATACTTTTAACAGGTTATATTTAGTTCAAAGGAAATATTATTGGAGTTTAATATGAGTTTAACTAAGAATGAATCAGTCGATGGCACTACATTAACAATACAAATCAAAGGTAAATTTGACTTTAATTTAGTGCAATCTTTTCGCCAAGCTTATGCTCAAATGAGCGAAAAAACAGTAAAGGTTATTATCGATTTAAGAGAGACTGACTACATGGATAGCTCAGCACTTGGCATGTTACTTAACATGAAAAAAACAATTGATAGCCAAGTGAAAACTATTGAAATAAGCAATTGCCAACCTCAGCTTAGAAAAATTCTACAAATTTCACGTTTTGATAAAAAGTTTGATATTAGCTAATGATACATGTGTTAATTGTGGATGATCAGGCGCTCAATCGCATTTTACTAAGTAAAATGCTTGAGCAAGAGGGCTATAAAATATCAGTGGCTTATAACGGGCTAGATGCGCTTAATGTACTTAAAAGAGAGCAGATAGACGTTGTTTTACTTGATGTTTTAATGCCTGTAATGGATGGTTTTGAAGCTGCTGAAAAAATAAAGCAGCAGTATAGTGAAGTTTACTTACCGATTATTTTTATAACCTCCTTAGAAGATCAAGCAAGTTTTGAGCGCTGCCTCGAAGTGGGTGGCGATGACTTTATTCATAAACCATTTGAAAAAGTTATTCTGCATGCAAAAATTAAAGCACATATTCGCACCAGAGAGCTGAGTAAAAAAGCAAACCAACAAAAGAAACTACTTGAATATCATCATAATCAAATTGAACGTGAACACGAAATAATTGAGCATATTTTTAATAACTCATTAGAAAACCAAGGTAAGTTTAAAGAGTATTTAGATTTTAATTTATCACCGGCCTCTATGTTTAACGGCGATATGTTTTTAGTAGCGCAAAGCCCAATCGGTAATTTGTATTGCATGTTGGGCGATTTTACGGGGCACGGCCTAGCTGCGGCTATTGGTGCATTACCAACTTCTCGTGTGTTTTATACTATGGTACAAAAAGGCATGGCGGTTAACGATATTGCCAGCGAGCTAAATACACTACTGTACAACCTCCTACCAGGGCATATGTTTTGTGCTGCAACCATTATAGAGCTTAGTGCATCAGGTAAAAGTGTTTCTGCATGGATGGGCGGCCTTCCAGATGCGTACCTAATAGATAAAGACGGTAATGTAAAACAAACATTAGAATCGCAGCATATGGCGCTGGGGATTTTAGATGAACAAGAATTTGAATATGAAGTTATCCATTTTGAAACAAATAGTAATACACGCCTAGTATTAGCAACCGACGGTATTATAGAAACAGCAAACAAAGAGGATATATTTTTTGGGGAAGAGCGTTTTTTACAAACCTTAAAAAGTAAATCGATGATTAGTAGTGAAGACATAGTTGCTAATGTTACTAAGTTTGCAGATGGTACTAAGCAGCAAGACGATTTAAGCATTGTTTTACTAAACTGCCTGCCTTTAATTCCCGTGGAACAAGAGCGAGAAGCATTTTCTACTTTGGCTTTTAATTTGTCTTTGAGCTTAAACTCAGAGCAAATAAAAAAAACAGACCCCGTTTACGACGTCGTTAATATTTTAAGCAGTGTTGAGGGTCTAAATACTCATCGTTCTAATATATTTTTACTGTTGTCTGAGGCTTATAACAATGCGCTTGATCATGGTGTATTAGGACTTAACTCAGAAATTAAAAAACAAGAGGACGGCTTTTTTCGATATTACGAGTTGAGAGAGGCAGCCCTTGCTAAACTTACAGATGCCATGATTATTATTGATATGCGCTATTGCCCCGACACGCTCAGTTTATACTTTATTATTTGTGATTCAGGTCGAGGGTTTAGTAGTAAGCACGATGAGTTGGCAAAGGCTAATAACGAATTTGGCAGAGGGGTGTCTTTATTAGAAGAAATAGCCGAAAAAGTCACTTATAACGCCAGTGGTAACCAAGTTGAAATGTGCTACAAGTTGAGCTAGCTCTGTAAAAATATCCATGCTATTATTCTCGAAACTTTAGATGTATGGATGGCCAAATGATTTTTTCTTACTTAAAACAAGCACAACTTAGTGCTAATCCAGCTTTGATTTCAACAGAGCTTGAAAAGCTTGATCTACATTTAGCAAACACTGCTTTGCCTGATGTGTGTTGGGAGTATCAAATACCTGAGCTTGGCGAGGGCGGTGCATGTAGTTTATTTGGTTACTTACAAGATGAGCCATTCAAATTAACTGACTATATTAAAAATGATGAGCAAACACAGTTTAAGCTGGCTACTTTACAAAGTATTGTAAGCTACATTGAGCAGCAAACGGGCGTTGATTGGTATGGTATTTATCAATCAACTAATACCCCTGAAGGTAATCAACTATTAAAATTGGCTTATCATGGAGCGCCTAGTCGTCCGTTGTTTCCTTTAACGCAAGCATTTGCGGCTGGCAGTAACAACGTACAGGTTGCGCTATCTCACAAGGGCCGCATTATTAATAACGTTGAGGCGTATTTATCACAAGGTGGTGAATACTACACATGCGATCCTAAAGTTAAATCAGAAACCTGCCTACCTTTATTTAATGCACAAAATGAATGCGTTGGTATTGTAGATGCAGAAGCCTTTAAAAATGATTTTTTTGATGAAAAGACACTTGCCGTTTTAATTGCATGTTGTATTAAAATTCCTCACTTTCTAGTGTAAATAACGCTAGTCAATATGATGTGCTTTTATGTTAAGCTTAACTTAACAGCTAACCCCTAAATAACGATAAGAGATAGCCAATGTTCTCAGTATTAAAACCATTACCAACAGATCCTATTCTTGGCCTTATGGCGGCCTATAAACAAGATACAAACCCTAATAAAATTGATTTAGGTGTAGGTGTCTACAAAGATGAGCAAGGCAATACACCGGTTCTTAAAGCGGTTAAAAAAGCTGAAGCGTTTCGTCTTGAAAACGAAATGAGCAAATCTTACATTGGGTTAGCGGGTAATTTAGATTACTGCCAAAAAATGGAGCAGTTACTATTAGGTGAGCATCAAGTATTACTAGCTAACCGCGTACGTACTGCGCAAGCTCCTGGTGGTACGGGTGCACTTCGTGTTGCAGCTGAATTTATTAAGCGTTGTAATACAGACGCGACTGTTTGGGTAACTAACCCAACATGGGCTAACCATATTAGCTTGTTTGAAGCTGCAGGCTTAACAGTAAAAGAATACCCATATTACGATTACGAAAATAAAGATTTATTGTTTGATGAAATGATCAACACACTTAAACAAGTGCCTAAAGGTGATGTGGTTTTACTGCATGCATGTTGTCATAACCCAAGCGGTATGGATTTAAACGAAACACAGTGGAACACGGTTGCCGAACTGGCAAAAGAAGTTGGCTTTACACCACTTGTTGATATTGCATACCAAGGCTTTGGTGCTTCACTTGAAGAAGATGCACGTGGCTTACGTATTTTAGCCGATGCAGTAGAAGAGCTAATTATTTGTTCTTCATGTTCTAAAAACTTTGGCTTATACCGCGAGCGTATTGGTGCATGTTCACTAATTGCAAAAGACAGCGCAACAGCAGATATTTCAAACTCTGTAATGCTAAGCGTTGTACGTAGTATTTACTCAATGCCGCCAGCGCATGGTGCTGACATTGTTAATACTATTTTAAGCAGTACAGAGCTTACACAATTGTGGCACTCTGAGCTTGATGAAATGCGTAGTCGTATAAATGGCTTACGTAGCTTAATTAAAGAAAGCTTAGCAACTAAAGATATTGCTCAAGACTTCTCATTTATTGAACGCCAAAACGGTATGTTTTCTTTCTTAGGTATTAATAAAGAGCAAATTGCTCGCCTACAAAAAGAATACGGCATTTACATAGTTGGCTCTAGCCGCGTAAATGTTGCAGGTGTTAGTCATTCAAATATTGAATACTTTTCAAATGCTGTAGCTGACGTTTGTAAATAAACGCAGTTAATATAAAAAACCGCACATCATTACTAATGATGTGCGGTTTTTTATTATCTAAATTTAAACAATTAGCAGCAACCTTTAACCGATAGCAGGAATAAGCCCCGCCATTTGCATAAACTGCGCAGCAATAATAGTTATGCCACATATAGCTGCTATACCAAGCCCAACATTCCCACTTTTAACTTGGTAGCCTGTTTTA
This sequence comes from Pseudoalteromonas sp. APC 3358, assembly GCF_030408075.1. Lineage (NCBI taxonomy): Bacteria > Pseudomonadati > Pseudomonadota > Gammaproteobacteria > Alteromonadales > Pseudoalteromonadaceae > Pseudoalteromonas > Pseudoalteromonas sp. APC 3358. Next base: position 183,557 of record NZ_JASDCE010000003.1, on the reverse strand, counting down.
TTTGATGTTGTACGCTGTTTATAAACCATTGCTACAGGCAAAAATATTGCCAGTACAACAAGTGCTATTGCTGCGTACCCTAAGGCCATAATAAAGCCTTGAGGATAAAACAATGCAAAGCCAAGTGGCGGAATAAACGTAATTAAAGCCGTTTTAATTCGGTCTGTTTTATTGTCACCCTTTTTAAATGCATCAGCAAAAAAATCAAATAACCCTAAACTCACCCCTAAAAATGATGTCGCAAGTGCTAAATCAGCAAATAACTTAACGGCCGTTGCCACACTTGGGTTATGCGCAATACTAGCCACGCTAGATACAAACCCATTAAGACCTTGGCTGTTGAGTAAATCAGCTTGGCTCATAATACCTTGGCTAAGTAGTTGCCAAAAAATATAAATGACTAAAGGTAGGGCGGCTCCAGCAATCATCACTTTGCGCAGTACTTTTATTTCAACACCAACATATTTAACAATAGAGGGGATAGATCCATGAAAGCCAAACGAAGTAAATATAACCGGTATAGCTGAAAGGATTAACCCTTGCTCCACAGGCATCTCTAATAAATGCTTACCTTGCACATAAGGGGTAAGCATGTAAAACAAGCTAGCTAATACAATAATTTTTATTGTAAATAACACTCTGTTTAGTTTATCTACCTTGCTAGTGCCTAGCGTTACCACACTTGCAATAATAACAGCGAGGATTACAGAGCCAAACTGTGGGGCTATATTTACATCAAAGCCTATATTTATACGCGCTTGGAGTTGTGCACCACCACCTGCAATATAAGCAGCGCATAAAGCGTAAAATAAAAAAACCATCGAAAAATTCGCAATGTATTGTCCGCGTTTTCCAAGCCATAATTTAGCCAATGTATTTAATGTAGCATCGCGTGGTGCATATTGGTGTAGCTCTAACATGAGTAGTGCGGTGTAGGTCATTAGTAACCAGCTAGCAATTATTAATGCAAGTGCAGTACTAAACCCAAGCCCGGCAGATGCAATTGGCAATGCCAACATACCCGCACCAATGGTGGTGCCTGCAACAATTAACATGCTTCCAGTTGTTTTATTTTTAAGCACTTAATTACCTTAATTATTATTAATATTGATGCACCATATAACTAGTTGCTCAAATCTCAAATAGTTTTGTAATAAAAGAGCAGTATTAAAATGTAACTTACAATTTACAACTGTATTTATTAAGGACTTTAGTGTTTAAAAAGTACTAAAACACGGTAGTGAGCGTATAATTTATTCTTTGTTTTATTCATTCATATAAAGCGTAGGGATGGCACGTGCCAGTTAAAGTATCGTATTTTTTAATGGTTCTTATATGGTCCACTACACCACTGGGTATAGTGTGGAGTAGTGAAACTGTATCGCCAACACTTGCAGTGTTAATGCGAATGCTGGTGGGGCTATTGTTAGGCGGCTTAATTGTTGCCATTACAAATATTAGAGTGCCTTGGAGCAAAAATGCATGCTTACTTTATTTTTATTCGAGTATAGGTATTTTTGGCGGTATGTTGTTGAGCTATATGGCAGCTAAAACAGTCCCTTCTGGTATTATTTCGCTTATGTTTGGCCTTGCACCTATTTTGTCGGGGTTGCTTGCTCAGCAATTATTAAATGAACCTAAATTTAGCCCGATTAAATTAGTTGCGTTAGCGTGCGCCTTAATTGGCTTATATTTTGTTAGTTATAACCAAGTACAAAACTCGCAAACTCAAGGGCTCGGGTTGCTTTATGTGTTTATGGCTGTCTGCTTTTTTAGTTTAAGTGGTGTGATGATCAAGCGTGTACAGATTGCGATTCATCCTATGGCGACAACATTTGGTGCCTTAGTTTTTGTAACCCCACTCTTTTTTATTGCTTGGTGGTTATTAGATGGTGAGTTGCATATACAAAACTGGAGTGCAAAATCATTGTGGGCTATTGGTTATCTAGGAATATTTGGATCTTTAGTAGGGGCTTTGGCGTATTTTCATGTGCTGCAAAACCTAAATGCAAGCACGGTATCACTTACTACACTTATAACTCCTAGCTTTGCGTTAGGTTTGGGAGCTTGGCTAAATAATGAGTCATTAAGCCAAGAACTAATAATTGGTGCGGTTATTATTTTAATTAGTCTAGGTTTTTTCCAATTTGGTGATAAGTTTTTAAGGCGAAAGAAAGTAAACACAAATTAGCTTTACTACATTTTTTCAATTTAGTGATAAGTTTTAAAGCGAAAGAAAGTAAGCGCAAATTAGCTTTACTACATTTTTTCTATTTGAATAATTAAACGACGGTTTTTGTCTCGGCTTAAAATGTTATCGTTATTATCAACAAAGCGTTTTTCGCCCAAACCGGTTGTTTGTACTTTGGCTTCATCAACACCCGAGCTCACCATATAATCTTTTATAGTTTTGGCGCGCTTGCGCGATAAATCTAAGTTATTCCAGCGTCCGCCATAACTATCGGTGTATGAGTCAATACTAATGGACTCTATGCTTGCATCATTTTTTAAATACTCAGCAATCTTATCAAGACGTTGTTGCGAAGATTTAGTTAATTTACTGCTGTTAGATTGATAGTTCATTACAGTAAACGAAATATCTTCAAAGCTGTAAGGGAGTAGCTCATCACGGCATTGTAAAAAAGCCCAGTAAGCTTGTTTAAAGTTTACGCTCGATATACCAACGGCAATTTTATCGGCACTGTTTTGCCAGTCTTGATAATAAAAAGTAGGATAGTAGCCTTTTTCAAGCTCGGTAAGCATTTCCCATGCGGTTTTATTGCCTAGCTCGCCATCAAACTTTTTAAGTAATTTCATATTTGCAATATCGCGAGCGGGCAATCCTGCACGCCATGTAGGTGGCACTGCTTTTAAACCTGCAATTGCATAGTTATCTGGGCGTACAACCATATCTAAATTAAATGTTAAGTTTTTATTTTTACTTGCTGAAGCTTTAAATATAGCTTCACCGTAATAAGGAACCTCATGATTTAATTGGCATTGTAAGCGCGTTGTTTTAACTACTTCCCAGTTGGAGTTGTCTTGGGTTGCTGTGTATTGGCGCATAGCAGCTTGCGAGTGAGTACTGCAAAGCACTGCACTTATACTAAGGCTAATAAATAACAACTTATACTTCATGGTGCTCTCCAGTTATCCGGGAATGCCAATAATTTGGCAAATTAACGACTGCAATGATTAGTTTGTTCTCTATATAACTAACTTATAAGTTAAAGCAAGTTATGTGCCTACAATTTTAAAGCAATAAATACTTAAATCCCCTAGCCTAGGGGGCATCAATTTTGACATAATAGTCAGCTTACACGTATAAACAAAGAAGACTATGGCAAATACTGAGCAAACACCTTTCGCAAAACGCTTTCGTGGATTTTTTCCAGTTGTTATTGATGTTGAAACTGCAGGTTTTAACAAAGAAACAGATGCCTTGTTAGAAATAGCAGCCTCTGTTTTAAAAATGGATGACGAAGGACTGCTCAGCATAGATCATACTGTTCATTTTCATGTTCAGCCATTCGAAGGCGCTAATATAGAACAAGCAGCTATCGACTTTAATGGAATAGACCCGTTTTCACCATTACGTGGCGCAGTACCTGAAGATGAAGTAATTAAAGAAATATGTAAAGTAGTACGCAAAGCGCAAAAGGCTGCTGGGTGCCAACGCTCAGTTATTGTGGCTCATAATGCCGCATTCGATCATGGCTTTTTAAATGCAGCAATAGAGCGTAATAACATTAAGCGTACGCCATTTCATCCCTTCGTAAGCTTTGATACAACATCTTTAGCGGGTTTAGCGTTAGGGCAAACTGTATTAGCAAAAGCATGTAGAGCGGCTGGTATCGAGTTTGATAACAGCCAAGCGCACTCAGCACTTTACGACACAGAACGTACAGCTGAGCTTTATTGTTTGATAGTAAACCGCTGGCAGCAATTAGGTGGTTGGCCATTAGCGCCAACCGACGACGCTGATGCTGAAGTTGAAACTGAAAATGACGAAGAAACTAAAACGTCTGAGTAATTTTACCCTCAGTTAGCTTAACTAGGTGGGGCGGATAAATACGCGAAAATTGTTTAGAATCTTTCGCTATTTTAAGCTCCACACCAGGGTGCATTAATTCATTTACTTTTAAACGGCTACTGGCAAGTAATTGCACTATTTTTTGCTTAATAAGTAGTTTTTGACGATGAATATGCGCAGAGCGTATTTTTATATGCTTTTCATTTTCAGTTATTTTATTCATGAATTGCTGGCGCTGAGCAGCCCCCGCAATTTTACTCGCTTTTTCGCGAGCCTGTTGTAAAGCGGTTACTTTAGTCGCAAGTACTTTTTCAAAATCGGTGATTTGTATTTGCTTTTGGCGAAGCTCAAACCAGAGTTGTGCTAAAAATACGCGTGTTTTAGTACCGGCTGGCGCGCCTAGTTCACCCGTTTCAATGCGCATAGCATCTAAAATATTACCGCCAATAATTTTACCTCGCGGGTCATTTGCTTTGCCTACACGTATTAATCGCCTAGCACTTAAATCACAATGCAGAGCTTGGCGTTCAATAAATAAATCTTGTTCGGATTTAATATTGCAGTACTGGGCATAACCAATAGAAATAGTTCGCTGAGCGGTTATAGAGCACGTAAATGCTTCCTCGCCTTCACGTTTTCGGCCAATTGCGCCAAGCATTATGGTTACCGCACTTTTACTTTCAACAGTTCCTGATTCCACAAAACCAAGTACCGTAATATCACCATTGGCTTTTACACGCATGCCGTCTTTAATATCACCAGTAATAATTACGCTACCATCAAAATCAACATGGCCTGTACTTACATCTACGTTATCAAAGCATAAAACGTCATCTACACGCATACCACGGGGTAGGTCAACGGGCACACCTTTGCAGTCGGCAATAAGCATATTAGGATTATTAGGATCTACTTTTGTACCTTCGAAAGGCTGGAGTTGGTGATCTTTACCTGGTTTTGCACTAATTGAATCGCCAAATACCGTATAGCCTTCTTCTCCAGGTGTAGCTGCAATGCGCTGCATTAAGGGAGTGCCAGGTTTTACGGTGATAATAGCGCCAAGGTTTTTCATATCAACCTTACCGCCTTCTTTAGCTTGTGGGCTAAGTACTCGGTCTTGAGCTGTTGAGCATAAACGTACAAATTTGGCATCGCTGCCTTCTTTTGGATTGCGCCCATGTGCAATTATGGCACTGTAAGAGCTTCCTGCTGGTTGCTCAAACTGCTGGCCTAAAAAGGTATCAAGCGCACGAGGACTTATTCCTTTTTTAACACCTGCATCAGCAAGTGCTTTTTGCGCGCCTTCCATAGACAAAAGTGCGCCACCTTTAGCGGTAGTTAATGTTGCTTCTGCGACCATGTTTTTTTCATCAATATTAATGATAAGCGACGCATCTACAGCTTTAGCAACGACAAGCGATACTTCCTGATAATTTTTAGTGGGCGCAAAAAGCTTTCCAATATTGGCAATGACAGCTTCGTACTCACTAAACTCAGATTGCTCTAGCATTTGCGTTAACTGAGTACTTGTAACAGGAAAACCACTATCAATAGGGTGACTTTCTAAAGAGACAAACCCTGTACTTTTATCAAATGAAAAAACCGACATTTATTAATTCCCTACTCTATGCCTGTTATTATTTTTATTTTTTACAACTTAAGGTTTAGAAATAGCAAAAACCTTAACTCCTCATTTGAACACAGGTTAAACACATTGTTAAGCAAATGTTTATATAGGCTTGCATAAACTAAATTTTGGTTACTTAACACGCGATTGGCACATACAATTAAAATAAAGCGTTACTAGGCCTTGAGTATCAGTACTTTACTCAGTTATACTGTTTGTACGCTCTGAATTGAGTTACTAATTCAGGGGCTGATTAGGATTCGACGGAATTCAAGAAGCCCAAGGTGCATGTCGAGGTGCGGTTTGCCTCGTTAAACAGCCGCAACCTAAAGTAATCGCAAACGACGATAACTACTCTCTAGCAGCTTAGGCTGGCTAGCGCTCCTTCCATGTATTCTTGTGGACTGGATTTTGGAGTGTCACCCTAACACCTGATCGCGACGGAAACCCTGGCCGGGGTTGAAGCGCTAAAACTAAGCGGCCTCGCCTTTATTTACCGTGTTTGTCCGGGACTTAAAGGTTAATTAAATGACAATACTAAACATGTAGTACCGACGGTCGAGGCTTTTCGGACGGGGGTTCAAATCCCCCCAGCTCCACCAATAAAGGTTTTTGAACTCGTTATTCGAAAACCATAAGAAACCCGCAAATTTGTTAATCCAAATTTGCGGGTTTTTTTATGCTCATAATTTTATTAAAGCATTTGATTTGTAGTATCAGAAGTTAATAATACGATATTGCATGACGGCTTAAAATTAACAGCTTTAGATAGTTAATTTATTAGATAGTAACCAAAAATATCTATATCACACAGTTGTAATTGGCAGGTTAATTAAACTTTTTAATATTAAGAAAGTGCATTATTCAATATAAATCGTGCTAATCACCTCAAAGCCTTTTTGCCTTAACAGCTAAATTTATATAATATCATTTGTTAAATAACGGATTAGCTGAGTCTTACAAAAAATGGAATTATATGTCACTCCCTAACAGACCAAAATCCCTCCATAATTTAGACTTAAGAATCAAGCACGTATTTAAAGTAAAAGCATTCAATTGCGATTACTGCTTCAAAGGTTAAATCCACTTATTTTTAGGATGAAATGTATGGCGTTAACAGATGCTGTTATTAACAAAAATGATAAACGACACAATAACGGCCCTGTAGTTGATGATGTTGCTATAGATGAAATTGACTTTTATATCACTGAATACACTAAAAGGGTGACTAATTTTGCAGCTAAGAAAAAGATCAATGAAAGGTTTACGTTTGTATCGCTTGTAATTGTCTTGCTATCAGCTGGTTTAATCTACTCACCATTCTTATTTGGTGTTGATGTTTTAGAGTATGGCTACTCAAGGTTGATTGTCAGTTTGTTTCTCAGTATTGCAGGTATGATTTTATTTGTTAGCTACTTGGTTAATAGGCTTAAAGGCTATACTAGAGCATGGAGCAGAAACCGCCTAATGAAAGAGCAACTTGAAATCTTAGCACGAGAATATCGTTTGGGTATTCGAGATAAAAACGTATCTACAGATCGCCATTATATAAACATCGAGCAAGAAAATATCTTATCTAAGTTATTCGAACTTGAATCAAAAAATAGAACCGAAACTCACGCAGATATAGTTGGTGATTACATAGCAGCACATGAAGGTGTGTTCAGCTGGGTTAAAGGATTAAGGAAATAATAAAAATGACAATAAGATACATACTAGATTTAACTAAAGAAGAATATCGCGATGACTTTGTTGCACTTGATGAGCCAACTGAAAGTAACGATAAAGAGTTCTGGCAATATGAAGCTCGCGATAAGCTAGTGGAGAAGCTGAGTTTCTTTTTAAATGACGCTAAAAAATATAAGCAAGCGAGAAGTAAAAATAAATCTAAAACTTGGTTATCACATAATGCGATATTGGTAACTGGTCAGCGCGGGACGGGTAAAACGGTATTTCTTCGAAACTGTAAAGCAATGTGGGATGTGTATTGTAAACAAGCACTAAAAAGTCAGTCAGAAATTTATTTTCTTGAATCGATTGACCCTACAATGCTCAGCGATCAAGATAATTTTGCGAACGTAATTATCGCGCAAATATATAGTGAAGTAGAGACAAAGCTTAACTCTGGAAATAATTGTAATGCAAATGAAGGCTTGAAAAGTGACTTTTATAAAAAGCTAAAAAAACTTGCTGATGCTTTAGGGAAGAAGGAAGAATTTGAAGGTTGTAGTGGTATTGATAAAGTTTTGCAGTATAAATCGGGTATTAATGTCGAAAGGTATTTTCACGATTTTGTTGAAAGTGCGATTCAAATTTTAGATGCAGAGGCTTTTGCCCTACCTATTGACGATGTTGATATGGCTTTAGATAGGGCATATGAAGTAGTTGATGAAGTTCGAAGGCTGTTAGGTTGTCCATATATCATACCGATAGTTAGTGGCGACTATAGCTTATACGAGCAGATGGTAAACATTCACTTCGATGAAAAGGCTTACCTCGCTAAGACTAAAAATCAAGAGCAGCATTTAAAAGGTGTAAGCCTATCAAATGATCTAACAAATGCTTATTTGACGAAGGTATTTCCCAATCAGATGAGAATAACTTTACTTCCAGTAGAGTACATTGCTCCAATGATTACTATTAAAACCTCAGAGGATGAAGGCTTATTTACTTATAGGGAATATGTGGCCTCTTTACAATCTCAGTTTTATCCTCTTTGCTCAAATGAAAATATTTTAAATAGCTGGCCAAAGCCTGAATCAGCAAGAGAGCTTATTCAATTTTGTCGGATGATACTCCCTCATGACTTGAATTTAGCTAAAGAAAATAAAAATGTTTGTTATAAGCTTTGGAAAAACTTTATTAATTGGGCTGAACAAAAACAAAATGGCCAAGCCTATGTAAATGTTGATTCGTATCTTACAGCCAGAAATCGGGATATTGAGGATTTATTTGATATATCTACTTTGTTAAGCTTCAATCCAAAATCACAAATAAAAAAAGCTCATTTAAATTGGGCGAATAAGTCATTTCTAAGTTCACAACTTCACTCATTAGGTATAGAAAATAAAAGTAAGTTGATAGAAATCACTGAGCGCGTAACAGCCTCCTCTCGCCCATGGAAAAAAAGACAGGATGGAATGTCATGGTATTTAGACAATATATCGCTAATGGCTTTTGGATTCAAAGACAGTGACAGAACTTTAGCAAGTTTACCTCCTTTAGAGTTTTTTCACTTTGATAGTATGGTGACTATTGCAGAAACTAAAAAGGCTTATGAATCAATTGAATTACTTGAATCTGAAGAACTTAAAGATGAAAAGTTATCAGTTGCGCCTTGTCATTTAAATGGCTTACTACTAGAGATTTATACGTACGGAGATCTTTACTCTACTATGGGTAATAGTTACCAGTATGTATTTATGAGTCGGGCGTTTGAGCTTTTACTATACTCTTTTTCCATTAAGGGTGATGAAGATCCAACCGAAAGCCTAATTGGAATTTTAGCTAGAAGACCTTTCTATTGTATTTTCAACATAGCTCCTACTAAAGCGATAACTAGTGGAGAGGATGAGAATATTGATGATTTTGAGAAACCAATATCTGATAGTAGAGTGAGTTATGCTTTGGTATTGAGTACGCAAATTAGAAATTGGAGAAAGCAACATAGTGGTTTGTTTGAAAAGATGCAGAGTGAAGACTTTGTTACTATCTTCTCTTTCATTTTTAATAAAGCATTTACAGCATTTCATTCATTTAAGCTTGAGAACTATATAGGCTCTAATACTGTTGATAATGAATACTTGACTGACCATATCAGGCGTTTTGAGTTAATTGTTATAAATGCTGCTTATACAGCAATGGTACCAGGCGAGGCTATAGAGGCTAACGTTGCGATAACAAAAAACCAAGAAAATATCCGAAGTGAAAATTTATTTAGAAGATCGGATAGAACACTGAAAAGAAATATATCTCGTTTTAAAGCAAGTTATAAAGAAGAACAAGTCCAAAATCAGTTTATTAGAGCTTTAGAGTCACATCCACTTTTTGAAATAATTAAATCGAAGGTAAATGGAGGTAATGTTGTTAAGCCGAGAATAAAATTGGGGAAAACTTCACCGGAGAGAAGGTCGAATATTGATAAAAAAAACATTTTCATTTCTAGAGATGTAATTAATTCCAGTAAAGTTACTCGTATTAGTGTTAGGCTGCCTGAGCACTTGACTAGGAAGGCTAAAGACTATCTAGAAATGAATTCTGAATATTACGATACAGTCAAGGCGACAAAGAAAGAATTAGTACCTGCGATAGAGAACGACTTAATTGCATATGATTATTTTGAAAGCGATTTCAATGATAAATCGATTAATTTTGATGACTTAAATATCATCTCAGGAAACAAGGCACATAACTTTATAAAAGTGCTTTACGATATTAACAAAAATGGTAAATCTTGATGCTTCTGTCCAATGATTTATTACTTGCTGATGTCGCTTTTCTTTCATCGGATAAAGCCATTAAAGAGCTAAGCAAAGATGATGTGTTGGGTAAAGATTTTTTAAAGCGTTTAGCTAGTTACATACAAGATTACCAGCCTTATTTACATCGAAATTTACGTGATGAGGATGTAATTAATCAGTTACATGCCTATGAATATGATAAGCCGGATATAACTGTTAATGGCGTACTTTCTCGCTTAGCCCATACGTTTTTAGAGTGGCAAGGAAACCACTTTGAAGTTAAACCAAGCAAATTAGAGCAGTGGCTAGAGCTTTTATCGCTTATAGATGGCACTTGGATTATCGCGCAAGCGTATAAGGATATTGCTAGGGAGTATGATTTTAGCGCCAGTGACATCATAAATGCTGTTATAACAGAGCAGTGCCCTCATGCACTGGCAAGTGAGAGGGCGGGTAAATTATTTGCAGATAATCATGTGCACCTAGGCGGACATGGTCATACAGGACCTTCGCTATTAAGTTTTGCGCTATATGGCGAGACCTTACAGAATAAGAGCTGGCCTAAGCGCCCAGAATATACACTATTCGAAAGTGGCCAATATAAAAAAGCAAATTTACGGATTTGGAGTTTTCAGCTTGCGGGTAAGCTGGTGGAATGCGCGTTTACTCAAACTGAAAATACAACTACACTCGATTTGGACAATCCAAAATTTGAACAAGATGATTGCTTGGCGTTGTATTACTTAAGTACACAATCAGCATCGACTCTTGCTCAAAAAGCATTTTTACAGGCGCACTGCAAACCAGTTCGTTCAGATGTACGCTGGTTATTATTTTGTATTGGCGTGGTAAGTACAGAACTTAAAGACCCAACTACAGCGGCGCAATTTATTCGAGTATCAAATATACTGCGTAATTATATGATTGTATGGGGTACAGGACTAAGCCAGTTTGTAGAATCATTTGGTTTTAGTGCCCGCAAAAAACGATATCATACTTATCAAAATAATAGCCGACTAGATGGTTTAATTGCTGATATTGATTACCGAACATTACGTGAGTTTAGAGTCTCTCCAAATGTAGTTGTTAATGGCAAAGGTAAAATTGGAGTTAAAGATTTACAGCAAGGTTTAGAAGCTGCTTTAAAACACTCTCTTGCTGAAAATATCCATTTTGTTATTCATTTTTCTCGTAGTTTAAAAGGCGATTTAGCAAAGAGAGAAGATCATTACCAAGTTAATATTCGAAATACTCTTAAACAACAAGTGACTGCATTGCAGAAATTTAAGGGTTCGGTAACGTTTTCTGATACTGAAATTAAAGCGTTTGATCTTAACTTATCCGTTAAACAAAATGTTGACTTGCGCAAGGCTATTCGTGGCTATGACCTAGCAGGGAACGAAAATGAATTACCAATTGAAGTATTTGCCCCTGCGCTTCGTGTACTTAGAAGCGCAAAACATCCTACCACTAGCATATTCAGCAAACGTTTAATAAGACCGTTTTTAACTGTGCATTCAGGCGAAGATTATAGTCATTTACTATCAGGCTTAAGAGCCATAGATGAAGCAGTGTATTTCTGTGATTTTAAAAGCGGTGATAGGTTAGGGCATGCGCTAGCGCTTGGGGTTATGCCGCGAGTTTGGGCTCAAAGGCAACAAACAGCCTATGTAAGTTTAGGCGACCATATTGATAATTTAGTTTGGTGTTATCAAAAGGCACTTGAAGTGATTCAAGTAGCCCCACGTTTTACTGGGGTGCTTCAGCTAATAAAAGAGAAAATTAACTACTGGTCTTTGCAACTGTATGCAGATGATCAAAGAAGCTCTGAAAGTCCACAATATACCGTAAGAGATTTGCATGAAGCTTGGAAGTTACGACGCAATTGCCCAGAAACATTGAATTTAGAAACGTGTGAACATGCATTACCAAATGTTGACCTTTTAAATCCTTTATATCGAGATTGGATCATTGATTTTGATAGACAAGTTGGAGGCTCAATTACTAGTAAAGCATTTAAATTATGGCAAAAGTATGTTTTAGGCCATATCAGAGATGACGCATACTTTGCTGCACGTAAAAAGCCCATCATTGTCCATTGTCAGCCTAAGCAGGGAGAGGATCCATTTTATGTTAAGGGCCGCATGCAATTTGATTCTGTCTCTACTGCCGAACTTGATCTTTATGAAGCTATTCAAGATTTACAGATGGAAAAATATGCAACTAAAGGCATAGTTATTGAAGCTTGCCCTACCTCTAATATTTATATTGGCCGATTTGAGCACTATCACGAGCATCCTATTTTCAGGTGGGATCCACCAGAACAAGACTGGCTTATGCAAGGTGAGCAGTACAATCGCTTTGGCTTGAGAAAAGGGTCAATTACTGTGTGTATTAATACGGATGATGCAGCCCTAATGCCAACCACAATACAAAATGAGCACAGAGTTCTGCAAAAAGCGGCTGTTGAGCATTTTAACGTGGGCGTTAATAAAGCGGAAGATTGGATAGAACGCGTTCGAAGGAAAGGTGTAGAGATTTTTAAGGCTAATCACTTAGATTGGGTGAATAAATAGTTATTAATTAAAAGGACTTTCGAAAACCATAAGAAACCCGCAAATTTGTTAATCCAAATTTGCGGGTTTTTTTATGGAATTTATAAAATAGAGTTTAAGTATTTCTAATTGCGCGTAGCTTCATTTTTATTGCAATCACAAGCAGGCTAAATAACGACAGCATACTTATTAACAACGTTAGATTAAGTATTGGGTTACTTGGCTCATCGGTACTGACCGGAGAGCTGTTTGTAGTTTGCGAGTTTTGATGTTGCCTAATATAGCTTTGGCTGATCCAATCTACCGCGTTTATCCATTGTACTTTGGCGGGATCAGTATTGTTTAGCATCCCTATTACATGCTTATCGTTATCTAAGCCTTTTGAAAGTTGTACCAGTTGCTGCCAAAATTCATTTTTAGGGCCTAGGTCGTCTATTTCTTGCAGGTGCTGTTGTAATTTACCGCCCCCCATTGTTTTTATATCAGCTTGTCCTGTACTTTGCGCGTAGCTATTTATTAGCGATGAAAAGCGACTAAAGTACTCATTACTTTTTTGTAGGGTAGGGTTAGCTGCTTGGTCGTTTGTTACTTTTTGTGTTGGTTGATTTAAGCTATTTTGATCAATCAAATATTGTTTATAGTTTTGGTAACTCAAGCTGTTTGTAGTTGTGTTATTTGTAGTTCCATTATTTAGAGTGCCAAAGTTGTTTTTAAGTGCATTAACACTGATCACTACGCCTATTATGGTAATAATACAAAGTGCGCAATAGCAAAAGTACAATCCGCTTTTTAAAGAGTTACGCAGTAATTTATATTTATTATAACTTTGCTTAATAGCTGCAGCTGTATTTGGGGCTTCGTTTGTATCTAGGCGTTCGTTTTGTATTGAAATACTTTTGCCGTCAGTACTTTCACTAATGTGCTTATCTGTATTTTTGTTGTGCTCAGTGAGTGCTATTTGATTATTTTGAGATTGAGAGGTTACAGCAGAGAGGTGCGGTTCTACTTTAGTAATTAATCCTAGCTTTTTAAGTGAGGATTCTGTTTTAACAGCATCAATACTCGATAAGTCTTTTTTTAAAGCGTAAGCTTTTCCATCAAATAACTGAATAACAATATTATGAGGAATATTAAGAAGTTGGCTGAGTTGTTCTTGGGCAGAGGTAAGGTCAGTATTTTGATATAACTGACCATTAAAAACAATTTTAAATGTAGCGCTCACGTTAGTACCTTGCTTGTGTAATTCCATTTTTGGAATTTTATTTTTATTATTTGATACACCAAGCTAACTTAACAGATAAAGGGTATGCTTTCTAATGATTTGCGATTAAAAAAGCCTTAACAAACAGCGTTAAGGCTTTGGCGTGTAGCTGTTACTTTATCGTTTAGCGAGTGATTTTATAGATTGCTTTTGATCGCTTGCTGGTTGGGTTGCTTTGTCTATTAATGTTTCAAGTGGTTTATTTCGAACGCACATAAGTACTTTGTTCATTGCTTGGCATGTGCCTGTCGCTTTTTTATCATGGCTTGTGTAGCTGCAATCTTCATTAATGGCTTTTGCTTCACATGCTTCCCAAGGCGCGTTTGAACCGTGGCCTGCATGACTTAGCGCTGAGCATGAGGCAGCAAGTAAAAAGCCAGTGGTTAGTGCTTTTATTACGTTAAATATTTTCATTAGTATCTCAGTTAATTATTTGGCCAGAATGCGAGTTATCTTGCGGTAGCACCTTTAAAACAACCAATAAACATGTTTTCAGATACATCGGCTGCATGGTAGTGGTATCCGCGTGTATCGTCGGTGTGGCCTCTACATTCGTCTAAATCAGTGGGTTCTAATCCATCTTCGTTAAGCATGCCAAATATACCAAATCCATCGAGTGCATAACCCATCATGGCGGCATGACCGTCTGATTGAATTTGTGTTTGGCTACAACCTGCTTCACCGTGGTAGTGATAACCTGCTACTAAGTTAATATGGCCAGCGCAATCATCAAAGGCTGCAATAGTGTATGCGCCTAAAATAGCCTCAACAGGCGCGGGTGCAGCAAGTACAACACCATTGAGAGCAACACCTACATTAGCGTTACCAATACTGCTATTTTGAGTGGTTGCAACAGGCGTTATTGGAATTAAAAATGATTCTGATATACCGCCATCAACATAATCAATAGAGCATTCTACGCAGTGGTTTTGGTATTGTTCTTCTACGTTTGGACGTGCAGCGCCATCACACGATTCTTGTGTGTCGGTTACATTTACAAGGCCTGTACCTTCGTCGTATAGCTGCCATTGACTATCGTTATATAATGTTGGTAGATTTAAAATAAAGTCTCCGGTTATATCGTAAACCTCACCGGTACCATCAAACCAAATACCGGCTTCGTCAGCTGTTGAGGTGATATTTTGAGGGCAAAATACACCAATCTCGTAATTTGAAGGCGCACCGGCAATATCAATTTTGTAGCATGAGGCTTCATCGCCATTACTTAGCGTACATGTTTGAGTGGTAATTGATGAAATGAGCGCATCGCTTTCAAAGTTAAAAGGGTCGACTTCTACAACAAAATCGGTTGAAGTATCTGTTGTAGTTCCCTCATCGGTGGTTGTTTCAGTTACGACGGTACTTTCAGCATCGCTACCGTTACAGGCAGCTAAACCCAGTGCGAGTATACACACTGCAAGCGGTGTCAAAATTGGTGTGTTAAATCTTCTCATCAAAAATATCCGGTAATGAAGTTGAATGTATAATATTTGTTAAATGTGCAAACAAAGTGCAAAAACAACGCAACATAGTACATAGCACGAGATAGAAGCTGATAAAGTTGCTATAAATGTGTTTAGTACCTTTTTTACTATTTAAATACTGCGACTTAAAAGTACTTAAATAGGCAGTGGAGTTTTATGGATTTTTTATTTCCCGACAGCATGTCTTTATTTTTGTTTTTATTGTTAATGATCACCGCTGGCTTTACTTCTTTTATATCTGCTGCATTTGGTGCTGGTGGCGGATTAATGCTGCTTGTTGTTATGGCGTCGTTTATGCCAATGGCAGTTGTTGTGCCTGTGCATGGTTTAGTACAGCTTGGCTCTAATGCAAATAGGTTTTTACTCAGCTTTAAGCATATTGATAAAAGCATGTTTGTATATTTTGCGTTAGGCGGCTTAGTAGGGGCGGGGTTATCAAGTTTTGTTATTGATGATATATCGTTTGATGCTATGAAGTTAGTGGTCGCTATTTTTGTTATTTATTTACTGTGGGGTAAAACGCCACCTATAAAATTAACCTCTAAGGTGTGGCGTATGGTCGCCGGTGGAATAACTACTTTTATTTCTATGTTTGTGGGGGCAAGTGGCCCATTAGTTGGTAGCTGTTTATATATTAATAATTACGAAAAGTTAAAATTTACGGCAACGTTTTCGAGCATTATGAGTGTGCAGCATTTATTAAAAGCGATAATTTATGGCGCTGTTGGCTTTAGTTTTTGGCAATGGATACCGCTTGTAATTGCCATGGTAATAAGTGGCGCTGTAGGAACTTGGTTCGGAATTAAATTACTTAAAAGGATGTCTGGGGATAAATTTAAGCATATTTTTAGGATAGTTTTAACGTTATTAACGCTACAACTTGGTTGGCAAGGTATAAAAATATTACTCCACTAATTTGCTTAGTGGAGTAAATTTAATTTTATTAAACATAAATTATTTAAGAGGATTAAATAATTCATTGCGCCAAAAAGTTACTGATATAGAGCGACTACACTGTAATTTTTTGCCTTATCGATGAATTACATATTCTTTGTAATAATTGTTCATACGTTTAATTAAATTGGTATTAAAGCTTATTTAACAGCGGCTTTAATTGGCTTGTCGCCATCAAACAACTTAAAAATGCGGTTACTAATAAATGAGTTGGTCGCAATATGTAATAATGCATTGGCTACGTTTTCGCGGCTAATTTTAGCTTCTGAACGATCACTTGGTTGCTGCGTAGTTACTTGCATTGAAGCACTATCGTCAGTCAATGTACCAGGGCGAACAATGGTATAATTTAAACCACTGTTTATTAGGTGCTCGTCAGCCATATGCTTAGCAACTAAGTAAGGTTTTAAATCACCTTGAATCGAATCTGGATCGTCAGCACCAATTGAACTGACCATAATAAAGTGATTAACGCCGTGCTCTTTAGCGAATGTAGCTGCTTTTGTTGCAGCCCATAAATCAATGAGTACAGTTTTATCATCGCCTGTACTTCCACCAGAACCAGCAGCAAAAATCACTTGGTCACAGCCTTTCATTGCATCACCAAAATCGCCTTCAAGATCTTGCTCAACAATAGTTAAAAAAGAGCTGTTTAAATCGCTTAACTTATTTTTGTCACGCACTAATGCCACAACATTTTGCTCATTTTCTAAAAGTAGCTCAGTTGTCATTTTACCTATTTGTCCGCTTGCGCCAATAATTAGGGTCTTACTCATAATTAACTCCTTCCAATAAATAGTAAAAGTAATGTGCTTACAAACAGACCTTGGGGTAGGGGATTATTTTTAAAGGGTAAAAAAGAGTTTAAATGAGCTAATTTCAAAAAATACTTTAATTAAAGTGCGATGCTTAACTGAGTATTAAAATTAGCTGCTTTTGGTGTGTTTTTTTAGACCTTTTTATTCAACCATTATACTCACTTCGGTCACATAACTACGGCGGTATAGACTAATACGGACTTTACGTTCTTGATAATTATAAAACAAAGTGCGATATGTACTATTGCCATTTGTTTTTAAAGGTTCACCTAATTTTTGCTGATAAAAGCGAGTGATATCAGAAATTGAATCGGTTAAATAACCAGTACGTACCATTGGGTATTCGCTTGCTACATCCATCGTTGTAACAAATTCTTCAGGAAGTGGGATTTCAGTGACGTTTTGGCTAAGTGCATTAAACGATAGAGTGCATAGCAATATTATTAAAAATGCTAAAGTTTTCATTAGAGTCCTTTGAGTAATAAATTCCTTTTATTGGTACTTATTTTACCTCAATAAGCACCAATGTCATTTAAATTTTATTACGAATTAAGTCTCGCACTATAAACCGGGCGGGGTGAATAGCTTGGCTTACACGTTCGCTTAATGGGCGGGGTTCGTTATTTAAACAACTTACAAGGTGGTCTGCACTTAGCGGTGCGCTGCATAAAGCGCGTGCGCCAAAACCGGTGAAAATATGTAGGCCTTGTTGTGGTTTATTAAGTTGCTCATATTGGTAGCGTTTACCTAAACGTAGATTAGCAAAAGCCATTATATAATCACTTTGCTCGCACCATTGCCCAGCCATCGGCAGATGATCTATAAATGTGCAGCGAACAGCCGCTTTTGCCGAGGTTATATTGCCAAGGGTGGAGGCAAATTCACTTTGCTTATAAAAGCTAAGTAGTTGCTCTTGGTTTAATTGGTTGTCGAGCGCTGTAACTTGGCGGCTTTTAGTGTTTTTTTCAAACGTGGCACCCATACAGTGATGATCTAAATAAGCCGGGGTAAAATACCCTTTATGGCATAGCACTGTTTTAAGTTTGCGTGATTGCTCACTTGCCTCAATATGTGAAACCTGACCGCGCACGCCTACTATAGGTAGCGCTTTTGTTTGCTCAAATGCATCGCTGTGCTCACCTGCACAAATAATTACATCGCTAAACGGGCCTAGCTGCTCATCATTCGTTAATAAAAACCAACCGCTATCAGTTTTTTTAAGCTGCTTTATATTGCAGTTAAATAGGCTTTTAAATGGGCTTATGCTATTTGCAGCGCTTAGCATAGCGTTTACTAATTCCGGCGGGTTAACCCAGCCGCCTTGTTCAAAATACACACCTGAATAACCTGTCGTTACGCCGGCTATTTCATCGCCTTGCTCTGCGGTTACGTTACGCATTAGCTGGGTTGGCCACAGTTGCTTTTGTGCTAAGTTTTCGTGCTTATCAGCGAGAGGTTTTTTCACTGCGTGTTGTAATACGCCGCACCAATCGTAATCAAAATTAAAACCACTGCTAAGTAAGTTGTTATATAGGCGTTTGGCGTATAAAAAGCTATGTGCAAACAATTCGCTGTGCGGCGAGTTTTTAGCTTGTAGGTGAGGGTAAATAGCGCCTTGCACATTGTGCGATGCCCCCATTGCAGGCTTTTCATCTTGGCAGAATAATTGGCTGGTTATGCCTCGTTTAGCCAAGCTGTATAAAATACAGCTACTGGCAATACCACCGCCAATGACCGCTACATTTTTTAAAGTACTGCTATCTTGATTAAAATAAGCGGGGGTTGATTGAGCGTTATTAACATGTTTAAGTTGGCCAGTAAGTATATCTTCTTTTTGATTAAAATTTTTGGCTTTTTTAGTACTAAAGCCAGCCTCTATTAATCCTCGTTGAACAAAGTCAGCGGCAGTAAAAGTTGATAAGGTTGCATTAGCTCTTGTTATATCAGCCATGGAGTTAAATAAACTTTGCTGCCACATATCAGGATTTTTACTTGGCTCAAGCCCATTTAAATACCAAGCATCAACAATTCCTGTTTGCGGATAGCTCATTGCTTGTATTGATTCAAGCGCATCACCAAAGTATAAATCGAGAACAACACTACCATTATTAAATTCGAGCCGGTGGCATCCTTCTAAATTAATTGGGTAGTTTACTGTTAATTGCTCACTAAAATAACTTAAGGTAGGCCAAGCGGTTAATGCTTGTTTTAAGTCTGTTAATGTTAAGGGATACTTTTCAAACGAAATATAGTGTAGGCGTTTTACGCTTTTTTCACATTCATTTTGAACTTGCATCCGCTCAAGGTGGTCTTTAAAGCGTTGCCACGTATTTAAAAAGTTTAAACCGGTGCCAAAACCGGTTTCGGCAATAACAAAATGTGATTGGTCATGATTTTGTAATCGTACATCTATATTATTTTGCTCATAGTACACATAATGCGATTGAGCTAAGCCATCGTCATTAGAAAAATAAATATCACCGGAGTCATTAGTCAAAGGTGTACCTAAATTATTAATGTGACTATGTGCGTTCTTAATCATAATTTTTTAAATTTATAGATATATTTTTAATTATTTTACGGGTTTTCTTTGTAATAGTCTGGCGTTATTTATAAGCTAGCAGTTCAGAGTACAAGTGTACGCTAGAAAGCTGACCACTTAGGTGATTAAATTCGCGTAAAATAGAATGCAATTAAGTATTAAGCTAAGGGAATTACCCATGAGAAGAGCTGTAATTACAGGTATCGGTGTTGTATCAAGCATTGGTAACAACAAAGAAGAAGTATTAGAATCGTTAAAAACGGGCAAAAGCGGTATCGCTTTTAACCAAGAATTTGCCGATTACAAGTTACGTAGTAACGTATCGGGTAAAATTGATATTGACGTTAAAGCACATGTTGACCGCAAAGCAATGCGCTTTATGGGTGATGCTGCTGCATATTCTTATATTTCGATGACTCAAGCAATTGAAGACTCAGGTTTGTCTGACGACCAAGTATCAAATGAGCGCACGGGTATTATTGTTGGCTCTGGCGGTGGTTCGTCTAAATGGCAGGTAGAAGCTGCTGATATTTTACGTGAAAAAGGCGTAAAACGTGTAGGGCCTTATATGGTTCCACGTACTATGGCGAGCACTACATCTGCTTGTTTAGCAACACCCTTTAAAATTAAAGGTGTTAACTACTCAATTAGCTCTGCATGTGCAACATCTGCGCATTGTATTGGTAATGCAGTAGAACAAATTCAATTAGGTAAGCAAGATGTTGTATTTGCTGGTGGCGGTGAAGAACTACACTGGACATTGGCAATGGAATTTGACGCTATGGGCGCACTTTCTACTAAGTACAACGAAACACCAGAAAAAGCGTCTCGTACATACGATGCAAATCGCGATGGTTTTGTTATATCTGGCGGCGGCGGTATTGTTGTAGTTGAAGAACTTGAACATGCACTTGCACGTGGCGCGCACATTTACGCTGAAATTGTTGGTTACGGTGCAACATCAGATGGCTACGACATGGTTGCTCCATCTGGCGAAGGTGCAGCACGTTGTATGCGCCAAGCTATGCAAGATGTAGACAGCATTGATTACTTAAACACGCATGGTACATCTACACCTGTAGGCGACGTTAAAGAGCTTGGTGCGATTCAAGAAGTGTTTGGTGGTAAGTCACCAATGATCAGCGCAACTAAAGCAATGACGGGTCATGCCCTCGGTGCTGCAGGTGTTCACGAAGCTATCTTCTCATTATTGATGCTAGAGCACAGCTTTGTAGCGCCTTCAATTAATATTGATGAGCTAGATGAGCAAGCGGCAGGTTTAGATATTATTACTGAACGTCGTGACGTTGAGTTAAATACTGTAATGTCTAATAGCTTTGGCTTTGGTGGCACAAACGCGACTTTAGTTATGAGTAAGTACAAAGGTTAATTTGAGCTTATAAGCCCTAAATATGTAAACACATATCTGGGCTAAACTGCTTAAAACAAAAAAGGAAAGCCGAGGCTTTCCTTTTTTATTATCGAAAGTTAAATTAACCTTCGTTATGTTCTTTACGCGCTTGCTCAATTTCGTCAGCAATTTCTTGCGCTTTCTGCTTAGTTTTTTCAGTTAACTCGCCAGCAGCTTCTTTGCTTTTAATCCATGCATCAACCGCAATCTCTTTGCCGTCGTCGTACATGTCTAAGCCCATTGTTTTACTTTGCTCTAATAGCTCGTTTAAAGACTCATCATTTTTAAGATCGTTAGTTGTCTCTTTAACGTCGTTCCATGCATCACCAAGCTTTTCTTGCATTTGTGCGCTTTTATCTTTTGCATCTTCTTTTACTTCGTTGGCATCTTCACAACCAGTTAATGTAATTAAAGTGCCTAATAAAGCTAAACCTGCTAATTTATTCATGTGCTATCTCCTTTAGAGACTGATAATTAATTCGAGGCAGACTATACAACAATGAAAATGAACGCCCCCGTAACAAAACGATTAAATTTTAAATTAATGAATGAGCACGATTGGCCTCAATTATTTGAACTCGACCAAGACCCCGCCGTAATGCAGTATTTAACGCGAGGTGTACCTACCTCTTTAGAGCAAATAAAAAATGAGGGAGTGCCTCGTATGCTCGCATATAGAAATGAGCTAAAAGGCTGGGGGCTGTGGAGTATCACTCTAAAGCAAACCAATACATTTATTGGCTGGGTATTAATAAGACCTATGGATTTCTTTAGTGATGCACCAAATTACAGCGATATTGAAATAGGTTGGCGCTTTAAACAAGCGAGTTGGGGGCATGGTTATGCAACCGAGGCGGCTTTAGCATTATGTGATGAACTCATTAAGCAAGATGACGTTAAGGCGATAAGCGCAACTGCACTAAAAGATAATACGGCCTCTATAACAATAATGAAAAAGTTAGGCCTGCAATTTATAAAAAATTATACACATACAGATGAGCAAGGCGACTTACCCGCGGTACTTTATTCAAAAAACGTTTGAAGATGATTAAATATCAACAGTATAAAGATTGACCTGTCCTTAAATGACGTGCATTAATATGGGCAACAAAAATAATAAATTAAGGATGTTGTATGGGATTGTTTTTTTCACCACGTAAATTAATCGTCAAAAGTGTACTGGTTTTACAGTTCACTACTTTTAGTGTTTTGGCGCAGCCTTTAGCGCAAAGCGCGGTCGCAATGCCTGACTCGTTCAGTGCCGATGCTGCTAAAAGTATATTAGAGCAAGGCGGTAATGCTGTTGATGCGGCTATTACGGCACAATTTGTACTTGCAGTGACGCTTCCTGAAGCCGGAAATATTGGCGGCGGGGGATTTATGCTTATTCAAAAAGATGGCAAAGGCGATTTTATAGATTATCGCGAAACAGCGCCAACAGCGGCTCATCGTGATATGTATTTAGATAAGCAAGGTAATGTTATTGCAAACAAATCAATATATGGCATTCACGCAAGCGGTGTACCTGGCAGTGTAGCGGGTATGTGGCTTGCCCATCAAAAGCATGGCACTTTAAAGTGGGAAACACTAGTACAGCCTGCTGTAACGTTGGCTGAGCAAGGGTTTGTTGTTCCGCCTAAGTTAGCAAAAGGTGTGAGCAATTATATAGCCCACCTAAAAGAGCAAAAAATAAATGTAAACTTTGAAAAATATTTTGCTGATGTAAAAGCCAATAAAGTCTTTAAGCAACCCGAGCTAGCGGCAACGCTAAAGCGTATTCGTGATAACGGTCAAGATGGATTTTATAAAGGCGAGACTGCAAATATTATTGCTAAATTTATGCACCAGCATGGTGGTATTATTAATCAAGATGATTTAAAAAATTATACCGCTAAATCACGTACACCCATTAAAGCGAGTTGGAATGGTTATGAAGTACTTACTTCGCCACCGCCGAGTTCAGGTGGTATTGCTATTTTACAGTGGCTCAAAATGTATGAGTTACAAAAACCAGATACAGGCTTAGCGCATAACTCTACTCAGTATGTGCATTTACTTTCTGAAATAGGTAAACGTGTATTTGCAGATAGAGCAGAATATTTAGGCGACCCTGACTTTTTTGATGTACCAGTCAACGCGTTAACTAATATTAACTACCTCAAAGAGCGCAGTAATGGCATTTTGTTAACCGCTATCTCGACTACCGAAAATATTAAACCGGGCCTTAAAGAAAGTGAGCAAACTACGCACTTTTCAATCGTTGATAAAATGGGTAACGCTGTCGCAAATACCACCACAATAAACTTAGGGTTTGGTAGCGGTGTCGTTGTTGAAGGTGCGGGATTTATTTTAAATGATGAAATGGACGACTTTAGCGCCAAACCAGGCGTTATGAATGTGTTTGGTGCAATAGGCGGTAAAGCGAACGAAATACAGCCACACAAGCGTATGTTGAGTTCTATGACACCTACAATATTACTTAAAGACAACACCGTTAAAATGGTGACAGGTTCGCCTGGTGGCACAACCATTATTAGCTCTGTGTACGAATCTATCTTAAATGCGATAGAGTTTGATATGAGTGCAGAGCAGGTTGTAAATAGCCCTCGTTTTCATCATCAATTGTGGCCTAAAAATATAATTAGAACGCACATAGGTTTAACCGATAGCGTAAAAGCAGAGCTTACAAAAATGGGTTACACCATAGACGAGAGACACTTTGGTGACTTACACGTTATTATTAATAAAGAGGGTCAATTAGATGCCGCTTCTGAAGCATCAGGGCGCGGTAAATCAATTGTTTTTTAAATAAAAAAACACCGCGATAAAAAGCGCGGTGTTTAAAATAATAAAAACTTATTGAGTATCAATTAAATCTTCAACACCCACTATTAGCCATGGAGCATCGTCTGAAATTAGGCGCTCTAAGTGCCAAATTTCTAAAATAGGCTGTTCTTTTTTATCGCCTAAATCACGGTACTTACCTTTAAAGCGAACACTAACCTGCCACGATTGCGCATTTGTATCTGCACGCACAAGTTCGGCATCAATAAACATTACTTCAGTGTCTACACTCTGTATAGCTTCACGCTCAGCTTTAAATTCGGCAACAAGTGCAGGGCTTAAGTATTCAGCCATTGTGGTGTAATCGGCATTATTCCATGCAGTTTGTAGCGTATGGTAATGACTACGGGCACCTTGCAAAAAGCCATTAACGTCAAAGTTAGGTGGTAAATTAAAAGGGACACTTTCACCTTGTGGGGCGCTGTTAGCAAAGCCTGTACTCATTGGCTGCTCGATTGGTGCTTGTTTAAAAGCATTTTGCTGAGCACTTGTACTTGCACTGGCAAGTTGTGGGACACGATTAGCACGTAAAAAGCCCGTTACTAGCTTAAATAAAATAAAGAGTCCGCCAGCTAATAAAATCATTTCTAATAGCTGAAAACCTTCAAAATCGTCGCCTAACATTGCTGCAATTAAGCCACCAGCTAAAAGACCACCCAAAACGCCAGCCATAATGCCTTTTTTATTTGATGTGGCTTTAGGTGCTGCTGTTGGGGTTGTTGTATCTGCTTTTTGTTTTTGTGCTGTTTGTTGTGTTGCAGGAGTTTGTCCACGTTTGCTACTGCCAAACTTTTTACGTGCGTGTGCATCAAAACTGGCAGTACATAATAATGCCAATAGTGAAAAAATAACGATGATGTTCTTCATGAAATTCCCTAATTAAAATCGAGCCGCGATTATAATTTACTTTCTTAAGGAGTTTAATTAATTACTTTAAAAATCAGAGGTTTTGGGTATAAAAGAAAAGGTTTGTTGGTGGGTACATAATCAAAAAACCGCTTAGTAGGGACTAAGCGGTAAATTTGTTTATTTTAAAGCCAACGAATAGCGCCAGTAACGCGTTCGTTATAAGTATTTAGAGGTGCTCCAACACTTGCCACTAAAATAGTATCTGCTTGTGAGCCTCGGTTAATATGACCTTCAAAGCGCTCGTCTTTGAAATTATCATCGCCAAAACCAAATGATTTATTTTCAGAAGGCACTATAAATACCGTCATAGGACCAAAGTCAGACTCAAATATCAAATGTAGCCCTTTTTCGCCTTTAAAATCACAAAACATAGCGTAAGTTACATCACCAGGAAGCTCATCAAGATGACCACCTAATACTGCAAGCTTGTCGTTAACGCTTTGTAGGCTAATGGGCTCTTTTTTATCAAGCGCACTAATTTCGTAGTACACATGGGCAAGCGCATGCTCACCCGCTTCGTGTGCAATATTTTGCTCTGTACTAAAAAAGAAGGCACTAATAGCCACTACAAAAGATGCAGCTAATGCAAGATGCACGCGGTCAAGCTTAAAACGCGAGCGGGCATCAACTACATTTTTTCCTGTTGCTTGCTCTTCTTGTAGTGCTTTTTCTTTTAACGATGTGTTTAAAAGAATGCGGTCTGCAAGGTTTTCAGGCACAGGTATATCTAAAGAGTCTTGAATAAATTTATCAAAATCTTTCATATCGTTAATAAAACTTTGTCGCTCTGGGTTATTGTTAGCAAACTCCATGAGCTCCTTGTCAATGTCGTTTGGCTGCGCAATAGTGCGGCGACGAAACTCAAGTTCATCCATTATTTTGATGCCCCTTTAAGTTGTTCATCATCACGGCTTAAAGCCTCTTTAAGTTGATTTCGGGCACGGTATAAACGAGTCATTACCGTGTTTTTATTTAAATTAAGTATGCCTGCGATCTCTTCGCCAGAGCAGCCCATTACAACTTGTAGTAATAATGGCTCTCGGTATTCATCAGATAGCAGGGCAATCTGGCGTTGGATAACCGTTTGCTCCATTTCATCATCTAATGAGTGGCTGGTTTCATCAACAAGCGTATCGTTTTCTACGTCGCTGTAATCAAACTGTTTACGTTCAAATCGGCGCGCATTTTCTCTTCGTAATATAGTAAGCAGCCAAGGTTTAGCTGCCTTTTGATCAAGTAAAGAGTCGAGAGAACGCCACGCGCGTAAAAACGTTTCTTGTACTAAATCATCTGCTATGTGCGGATCACGGCATAACCAATAAGCAAAGCGATAAAGCTCTTTATTGTAAACGTGGACCAAGGCTTCATAACGCTTTTGTTTCTCTGCCATATCGATTAAGACCTGATTGTTTGATTTTTTCTTTCCAAGCATAAGCACTTTTTTAATTAAAAATTATTATTTATTGCAAAAAAAGACCTGAGTATCGTAGTTATTAATCATAAAGGTCTTTTAATACAGCTTGTTGCGACTTTGATGCTTGAGTTTGATAGTTCTCAAGAATTTTAATAATAGCATTAAGATCCGTGTTTGCGCCTTTATTACTATAAAGTTGTGCCTGCAATTGGCTAATGAGGCCATTAAGCTCGCTGCTCTTTACGCGGACGCAAAGCTCATCAATAGCGCCAACATTTTTGTGAGTCACCTTTACAGAAAAACTATTTAATGCGGTGTAAAAAGCTTTCACATCGTGTGTTTTAGCGAGCGTTTTAAGCTCATTTAAGCTCGGCTGAGAAATATCACGGTTGTTTGGTTGTAATTTCTCAGTCGTATTTTTAGTAGAACGGGTCATTAAGTAAAAAATTACAGTACCAATCCATAAAATATACCCTAAAGCGGCAACAACTATTAACCAAAGAGGAGTATCACTTTTAGTTTCAATACGTTGTGTGCCTGTCGCTTCATTCGAAATATTTTCAATAGCAGGTAAATTGTTTGGGTTTGATTGTGGGTTTGCCACGGCGGTATTAGGTGCGGTACTACTTGGCGTTACCGTTATAGTGCGCTTTGGTAATGTAGCTACGCTAATACGGTTCATTTTAGTATTAAACCAAGGCAGCTGTATTTCAGGTAAAGTGTAAGTACCTGGTTTTTGCGGCAGTAATGCATATGATGCCGTTTGCTGCGATACAACGCGTCCGTCACGTACTGCATTGTTATTTTCTTTTTTATCAGGGTAGCTGCGTATGCCATCAATGGTAGGCATAGAGATTTCAGGTAATTGCTCTTTTGTAACTCCAAGCGCAGTAAGTGTAATAGTACGTGTTATAGGCGTACCTACTTCTACGGTGTTGTCGTTAGGTTGCCATTCTTCATCAAGACTAACCAGCTCGCTTGGTAACCATGCACCTTTATAATCACTCGGAATTGGTTTAATTTCTATTTGCTGATCGTCGCCAAGAGCTGATACTTCTAATTGACGATAATTTTGTTGTACTCGCCCTTGAAAAGCGGGGCCTGCAATAGTGTACGCACCACTCTTTTGTGGCTGAATCAAATACTCGCGAGTAATAACAAGGTAGCGTTTACCATCAACAAGCTCATAGCTTTCAGTTTGCTTACCCAATTGGGTTAGCTGAGCATCTTCCATACTTGGTGTGCTTAAGCTGCCATCAAGCAGTTCTTTGGCAAGGTAAAGCTTAATAGTGTAAACACCGGCTTCTTGGACAAACAATGAATTACTCGAGAGCGACGTTTTTAAAAATATTTCGTTATTTTTATCTGCATCAACTGAGCGTTTTGCCACTTTTAATTTAATAGGCTGTGAGGTTAACCCTGCAACGCTAAATGCCGGAATAGTGTAATCACCCTCTGCACGGGTCATTAATTTAACTGACCACGTGGTTTGTTTATTAATGCTGCCATTAATAATGTTGGTACGAGAACTTAAGCTTGTTGGGCCTACCACAAAGTCTTTTAACAGCGATGAGGTGTCTGGTTGCTCGCCCTTAACTGTATCGTCTACGGATATATTAAGCATAAAAAATTCACCCGCTAAAACAGGGTTTTTATCTACGCTGGCTTCTAATTTGGTGGCAGCCCACGAAGGCATCGCACTTAATAGCAATAAACAGCAAAATAATCGCATTACCATGATTTTTCGACTCCTGTAGGGCGACGTTTATATTGTCTTTTTTGGGCTTCTAATTGCATTTTATTCCGTAATAAAATAGCCGGATCGTCCGGGACTTTTCTAAGTAGTTGATTAAGCTGTTGTGCTTTTTCTTTTTCTTCATTAGTGAGCTCACTTGCTTGAGCTTGCATAGCTTGTTGCTGAGCATTTTGTTTTTGCTCATCAGTAGCAGGTTGCTCACTCATTGTTTGTGGCTTACTTTGTTGCTGCTCGTCTTGAGGCTGGTCAGCGTCTTTATTTTGCCCTTGCTCACTTTGTGGCTGAGCTTGCATATCAGGTTCATTTTGCTTGTCTGATTGCTCGCCAGGCTCACCTTGTTGATCTTTTGATTGTTCAGACTCTTTATCAGATTTTTCATCGCTTGAGCTTTGACTTTCGTTTTCGCCTTTTTCAGAATCGCTTTTATCACCATTTTGTTGCTTATCCTGTTTTGACTCATCAGAATTTTGCCCTTGGTTTTGATCATCTTTTTTCTGGCTATCATCTTGGTCTTGAGAGTCATCGCCGTCACTTGGCTGATCTTGCTGGTTTTGTTGCTCTTGTTGATTGAGTAATTGTTCAACTAAAGCTTGGTTGTCAGCTGCTTGTGTAAAGTCGTCTTGTAAGGTTTGGGCTTGTTTGTAGGCTTCAATGGCGTCCTCAAGCTTGCCAGCTTTGGCGAGGGCATTACCGTAGTTGTATAAACCGGTAGCCGACTTATCATTACTAAACTCATTAAGTGCAGCATCAAAATTACCTTGCTGGTAAAGCGCCGCGCCTTTTAACTCACTCGATTGCGCCTGTGTTGCTGCATCGTATTCTTTATTTTTGTAAGCCTCTAATGCACGTTGATCTGCATTTTGCAAAAGAGTAGGAAGCTCTACGGCATACGCATTTTGCTGCGGTAAAAAGCTAAAGGCTAAAAAAGCCCCCAGCAAGGCAGCGCGTCTAAATAAATACAAGCCAAATGGCAGTAATAACAAGAGTCCGTATATACCTGCATCTATTCGCCAAAGTGCGTGGCTTTGTTTTTCGTCTTTCAATAATTCACTCTGTGCATTTGGGGCAAACGTATTTATGTCGTTATTACTAGGCTGGTAACTAGCAAATTTACCACCACTGCTCGATGCTAAATTTTTAAGCTGACTGGCATTGAGAGTAGGTACTACAATTTGGCCGTATCTGTCTTTCAAAAAACCACCTTCAGGTAACTTAATTGGAGCGCCTTGAGCGGTACCCACGCCATATATATTTAATCTATATTGGGTGTTACTGGTAAAGCTACTCACGTCGCTTTGTTCTTGCTGGTCAATACCGTCGGTCACTAAAATAATGTCGCCATCAATATAACCCGCTTGCGTTAATAGCTCTTTGGCCATATCAAGACCGGCTAAAACGTTTGAGCCTTTGTCTGGCATTATTTCAGGGCTTAAGCTTGGAATTAAATTACTAAGTGTTGTGGCGTCGTTTGTTAGTGGCGATATTATATAGGCCGTGCCTGCGTAAGCTACAAGCGCGGTATCACCTTCTTTAAATAGCTCAATCATATCAAGCGCTTTAAAGCGTGATTGCATTAAACGATTTGGTAAAATATCGGTGCTGTACATTGAGTACGACATATCCATAACAATTACACGGGCACTTTTACTTTGAAATACAGGAACTTGTTTTTTCTCAAAGCTAGGCCCAGCACTAAATAAAATGCCAAGGCTGCAAAACAAAGCAACTAACCAAAGTGGCTGGCTGGCTTTAGTGTTTGCTTCGCTCATTATAAATTGTGCTAAATGCGGTGCAATTAGCTGCTCACTGGTGGTTTTTTTATGCTTAATTAAGGCGACAAAAAATAATGCCACAGCAGGTATGAGTAACCATAAAAGAGCGGGGCGAATAAATTCAAAATCCATTAGTTTGGCTCCTTTAATGCACGCAGTGTACTCAGCATTACTTTTAAGCTAATAAGTAAAATAGCGATAAGTAACGGGTAGTAAAATAATGAGCTTTGTGGGCGAAATGTTTGTTCATCAGCGCTAATAGGTTCAAGTTTATCAAGCTCTGCATAAATTTGTTGAAGGCCTGCTACATCTTTGGCCCTAAAGTATAATCCGCCAGTTTGCTCGGCAATCTTTTTAAGTAAGCTTTCATCTAAACTACTGCCACTAGAGCCACCCATATTAAAGAGGCTAAAGCCGCGCGGATTATCTGAGCCAACGCCAATGGTGTACACTTTAATACCTTCCTCGCGGGCTAGCAGTAGTGCATCTTCTGGGTTTAAATTGCCCGCGGTATTTTGTCCGTCGGTTAATAGCACCACAATACGGTTACTCTCATCTTTATTGGCAAAGCGTTTTACCGAAAGACCCAATGCATCACCAATGGCTGTTGCGCGTCCTACTAAACCAATTTGCGCTTCACTGAGCATTTTACTTACTGTTTTAACGTCGCGCGTGAGCGGGGTTTGTAAAAACGCGGTGTCGCCAAATAATATCAGCCCAAGCCTGTCGCCTTGACGCTGCTCTATAAAATCACTGAGTACGGCTTTTACCATGGTAAGGCGGTCAACATATTGGCCATTGTAAGCCATGTCTTGTTCGGTCATTGAGCCTGATAAGTCAACTGCTAACATTATATCGCCCCCTTCATTTGGTAATGAGATTGGCTCATCTAACCATGTTGGATTGGCAGCGGCAGTAACAAGTAATAACCAAATTACCCACTCGAAAGGATTTAAACGTCGTGCGTGTGGCTCAATGCTTTGACTGGTTAAATTGTGCTTTGCAAAACTGGGTATACGTAAACGCGTACTGGCATTACTTGCTGCGGGTTTTAATAGTAAAAGTAATAAAGGTAAGGGTATTAATAAAAATAACCATGGCCAGCTAAATTCAAACATTTACTGACTCCTTTATTTTAAATTGCTTAATACCTTGGCGAAATTTTTCGCACAGTGTTGTATCTTTTTGGCTGGGGTTATACAAGCTTAGTATTTCTTGTTCTGTAAAGCTCAAACCGGTGAGTGTATTAAGTGTTGTGCACCATTTAGAGGTAGATTGCGCAGCAAGGCGCTTGTCGTAATATTCAATCACTAAACGTTTTAAAATAATATGCAGTTGCTGAGGATTTTGCTCACTTTGGCTCAATTGTATTGCGTAGCGTTTAGGCTTTTTAAATTTATGTTTTTTGTAAAATATATAAATAGCTGCGCACAGTGCTAAAAACAGCAGTGCAATAATAACCCACCAAGCAGGGGCGAGTGGCCACCAATTAACTTGGCTTGGCGCTATTATATCGTGCAGGCCATCGAGTGGATTGGTTTGCATGGTTATTTTCTCACTAATTGCAGCTCAAGCGGTGTTGCTGCATTGAATGATATTAAATTAAGACCCGATTTAGTTAAGCGATTAAAGCGCGTACTAAATGCTTGCTCAGCATTTTTAGCAAAGCGTTCTCTAAAGCTGTTATCCATTAATGGTAGGGCAAAGTCTTGACCATTTGCATTAACAGTAACGGCTTGCTTAAACGCAGGTAACTGATGCTCAAATGGATCGCTTATATGGCAACCAATCAGCTCGCAGTGGCGGCTTAATATTTCGAGTTGCTTAAAGCTGGCATCATCCAGAGCATTAAAATCAGACACCAAATACACTAAGCTGCCTGGTTTTGCTAAATGATTAAGGCGCTTTAGGTTATCGCTAAAGTTGTTAGGGGCTGTTTTATCAATATTGTTGAGCGCTTGCTGGTGGTTGTCGCATAAATTATGACAAAGCTTAAGGACTGCTTTTTCACGGGCGCTGGGCTTTAGCTCCAAATGCGAGTGCTGATTAAACACAATACCGCCAATTCTATCGCCGCGCTGACACGCCGACCATGCAACAAGAGCGCTTATATGCGCAGCTTGCACCGACTTTAATAGTAACTTTGAACCAAACAGCATTGAGTTAGAAAAATCAGTAAATACAAACACAGGGCGCTCTTTTTCTTCTTGAAAGAGCTTTGTGTGAGTCTCGCCGGTACGCGCAGTAACTCGCCAATCAATAGAGCGAATATCGTCACCTTGCTGATAATGTCGCACTTCGGCAAATTCCATTCCTCGGCCTTTGTGCGGTGCAAGGTATTGCCCTGTTAAGGTATTTTTTATTTTTACCTTAGGGGCAAGTTCAAGCAATTGCGCTTTGGCTTTGTAATACATCAGCTCTTTGAGTGCTAAATTAACACCGTGGCTATGGCTCTGTTTGAGCCATGCTTGGGATTCTAATTGTTTTTGCATAACTTATGGTACGGCTACAAGTTCAACTATACGGCTTATTACTTGATCTTTAGTAATGCCATCGGCTTGGGCTTCGTAACTTAAAATAATGCGATGACGCAGTACGTTATGCACAACAGCTTGAATGTCATCAGGTGCTACAAAGTCACGGCCTTGAAGCCATGCATGAGCACGAGCACATTTATCAAGTGCTATTGTTGCACGCGGACTTGCACCAAATTCAACCCAGCTACCTAGTTGCGCATCTAATTTAGCGCCTTCACGGGTGGCAATAATAAGTTGTACTAAATATTGCTCAAGCGGCTCTGCTAAATAAAGGCCTAATATTTCTTTACGAGCTGCAAATAAATCGCTTTGACTAATTTTTTGCATTACTGGTTGTTGCTCGTTAAGCGCTTCGCCGCGTGTTAAACGTAGTATATCAAGCTCATGCTCTGCGCCAGGGTAACCAATACTTAGGTGCAGTAAAAAACGATCCAGCTGGGCTTCTGGTAACGGATAAGTCCCTTCTTGCTCTAGCGGGTTTTGTGTTGCCATAACTAAAAATAGTTCGCTAAGCGGATAAGTGTTTTTACCCACGGTCACTTGGCGCTCTGCCATGGCTTCTAATAGTGCTGATTGTACTTTGGCTGGTGCACGGTTAATTTCGTCAGCTAAAATTAGGTTGTGAAAAAGAGGGCCTTTTTCAAATACAAACTCGCTAGTTTGTTGGCGGTAAATATCGGTACCTGTTACATCAGCCGGTAATAAGTCTGGCGTAAATTGTACGCGCTGAAACGATCCTTCAATACCTTTAGCAAGTGCATTAACTGCACGTGTTTTTGCAAGCCCAGGAGGGCCTTCTACTAATAAGTGACCATCAGCTAAAATAGCAATAAGTAGCGCTTGTGTAAGCTCTGGCTGGCCAATGATTTGTGTATCTAAGTACGTTTTTAATTGTGAAAATGCGTTAGCTGCCATAATAAGTGGACTGTCCTCGTCAGCTGGGTTTGTACCTAATAGTGTTAGGTGATAAATACTGACCTATTTATAAGGTTTATAATTGGGTAACTCAAGAGTTAGACTGTATTTTTTAAAATAGTTCGTTATTTTTTAACGATTTTTAGCGTACCACAAAACTTTGTAAATGCGTCTAAAAAAGCCTATTGTGATAGTCGTAATTAAACACTATTTATATAAATTTGTGTTTATCTATTGGCTTTAGTACACGGGTTGTTTAGAATCGAGGAAAACAAACAGGTCAGACCTGTCAGCGGGAGAGCATAAATGTCTGAGCAAAACATACTAAAAACACCAAAGGGCGACCGTATTGCCATAGTTAGCGGCTTACGTACACCTTTTGCAAAGCAAGCAACAGCGTTTCACCATGTACCTGCACTTGATATGGGTAAATTGGTGGTTAACGAAATGCTTGAACGATTAAATTTCAACAAGTCAGAAATTGATCAACTTGTATTTGGTCAAGTAGTACAAATGCCAGAAGCGCCAAATATTGCACGTGAAATTGTATTGGGCACAGGTATGCCGGTATCGGTTGATGCATATTCTGTATCGCGCGCATGTGCTACCAGCTTTCAGGCTATTGCTAATGTAGCTGAGTCTATTATGGCGGGATCTGTAAGTGTAGGTATTGCAGGCGGCGCAGATTCGTCATCAGTACTGCCAATTGGTGTTAGTAAAAAGCTAGCAGGCAGCTTAGTTGATTTAAATAAAGCGCGTTCGCTTGGTCAACGCTTAAAAATATTTTCAAAACTGCGCTTAAAAGATTTATTACCAGTGCCTCCTGCAGTTGCAGAGTACTCAACAGGCCTTTCAATGGGGCAAACTGCTGAGCAAATGGCTAAAACACATAATATTAGCCGTGAAGATCAAGATGCGTTAGCGCATCGTTCTCACTCACTTGCAACGCAAGCATGGGCTGATGGAAAGTTAAAAGATGAAGTAATGACGGCGCATTTACCGCCATATAAAAGCTTTATTTCAGAAGATAACAACATTCGTAAAAACTCAACGGTTGAAGGCTACGCCAAGCTTAAACCTGTTTTTGACCGTCAGCACGGTACTGTTACCGCGGCAAATGCAACACCATTAACTGATGGTGCAGCGGCCGTACTTATGATGAGCGAAAGCAAAGCAAAAGCACTGGGCTACGAAATACTAGGTTACGTACGTAGCTTTGCATTTTCGGCAATTGGCGTAGAAAAAGACATGTTAATGGGCCCAGCTCATTCAACGCCTATTGCACTAGATAGAGCGGGTATTACGCTTGCTGATTTAGATTTAATTGAAATGCACGAAGCGTTTGCATCGCAAACACTTGCCAATATGAAAATGTTTGCTTCAGACAAATTTGCACAAGAGCATTTAGGTCGCAGCAAAGCAATTGGCGAAATTAACATGGATAAGTTTAACGTTAACGGCGGCTCTTTAGCATATGGTCACCCATTTGCAGCGACAGGTGCACGCTTAATTACGCAAAGCTTACACGAGCTTAAACGTCGTGGTGGCGGTTTAGCATTAACAACAGCGTGTGCTGCTGGTGGTTTAGGTGCAGCCTTTGTATTGGAGAGCGCGTAATGACAGATTCAGTATTTAATTTAGCGGTAGATGAAAATAAAATCGCCGTGGTAACGATTGATGTGCCGGGTGAGAAAATGAATACCCTGCGCAGCAGTTTTGCCGATGATTTAAAAGCGTTACTAGAAGACGCTAAGTCGCAAAATGTAAAAGGCATGGTATTTATAAGCGGAAAAAGCGATAACTTTATTGCTGGCGCCGATGTAAAAATGCTCGATAGCGTTCAAAAGCGTGAAGATGCTTTAGCTATTAGCGAGCTATGTCATCAAGCGTTTTTTGATATGACAAAATTGCCATACACAACAGTAAGTGCGATTCATGGCGCTGCATTAGGTGGTGGTTTAGAGTTTGCTTTAGCATGTGATTACCGTGTTGGTACCGACAGTGATTTAACAAAAATTGGCTTACCAGAAGTGCAACTTGGTTTACTTCCTGGTGGCGGCGGCACCCAACGCTTAACTAAAATTGTTGGTATTCAAAAAGCACTAGAGTGGATGCTAACAGGTAAACAGATTCGCCCTACGCAAGCTAAAAAAGCAGGTGTGCTTGATGACTGTGTACCGCACAGTGTGCTGCTAAAAGTTGCAAAAGAATTTGCGACTAAGAAAAAGCCACAAGCAAAAGAGCCAAAGCTCGACAATATTAGTAAATTACTAGAGTCAAACCCGTTTGGTCGTAACTTTATCTTTAAAAAAGCAAAAGAAAACGTACTTAAAAAAACGGGCGGGCACTACCCAGCACCACTAGCTATTATTAAAGCAGTGCGAGCTAGTGTAGAGCTTGATGAGCTAAAAGCGTATAAAACAGAAGCTGAAAGCTTTGCAACACTTGTAATGAGTGACGAATCGAAAGCGCTTCGCGGTATTTTCTTTGCAACCACTGAAATGAAAAAAGAGTGGCGCAATGATGACGCACCCGCAATAAGCAAAACTGCTGTTTTAGGTGGTGGACTAATGGGCGCAGGCATTGCGCACGTAAGTGCTGTTAAAGCTAAAGTACCGGTACGTATTAAAGATGTAGCAGAGCAGGGCATTAGTAATGCAATGAGCTACACCTATAAAATTTTAGATAAGCGTCTTAAGCGTCGTATTATGTCTAAAGCTGATGTGCAGTTAACGATGAACCGTATTACAGGTACAACTGACTACAGTGGCTTTAAACACATTGATTTAGTAATAGAAGCGGTGTTTGAAGACCTTGCACTTAAGCAAGGTATGGTTGCAGACGTAGAGCAGCAATGCCAAGCAAATACAATTTTTGCAAGTAACACGTCATCATTACCAATATCGCAAATTGCAGCGCAGGCAGCACGTCCTGAAAATGTAATTGGCTTGCATTACTTTTCACCAGTGGAAAAAATGCCATTAGTGGAAATTATTCCACACGAAGGTACATCTCAAGAGACCATTGCCCGCGTTGTTAACTTTGCACGTAAGCAAGGCAAAACGCCAATTGTTGTAAAAGACATGGCCGGTTTTTACGTCAACCGTATTTTAGCGCCTTACTTAAACGAAGCTGCTAATTTGATGCTTGCAGGCGAGCCAATTGAAAAGATTGATGCAGCGCTTGTTGAGTTTGGTTTTCCGGTAGGCCCGCTGGCTCTACTTGATGAAGTAGGTATTGATATTGGCTCTAAAATTGCCCCAATTCTTGAAAAAGAATTAGGCGAGCGTTTTAAAGGCCCTGATGCATTTATGCGTATGATTGATTCAAAACGCCTTGGCCGTAAGTCTGGTCGTGGTTTTTATGAATACGATAAAAAAGGCAAAAAGGTTGATGAGTCAGTTTACGAACTATTGGGTGTTACCCCGGCTCCACGTTTAAACAAGAGCGAAATTGCTAAGCGTTGTGTATCGCAAATGCTTAACGAAGCAGTACGCTGTTTAGATGATGGCATTATTGCCAGCCCACGTGATGGCGACATCGGTGCAATATTTGGTATTGGTTTTCCACCATTTTTAGGTGGCCCGTTTAGCTATATGGATAAATTAGGCGCGAGTAAAATAAGCTCTGATATGTCTACATTAGCTAACAGCGATGCTAACTTTGCACCATGTGAATCACTGGTAACAATGGCAAGCTCTGGTGCTACTTTTTATAACGCAACACATGTTGAGGTTGTAGCTCCTGAAGTACAAAGCACTGAGTCACAAGAGCAAAGTGTAACTGAGCCTGAAGTTATTAAAGAGATTGAAACGAAAGAATAAAGTTTCTGCTATCTAAAAAAACCGCATTTAAATGCGGTTTTTTTATAGTTTTTATAAATAAATGAGGAGCTTAATGACATTATTTACACAAAGATTGAGCATGTACCAAATGGAAGAATCTGATTGGCCTCTTTTTCTAGCGCTTCATCGCGATCCTCAAGTCCTTAAGTATTGTTTTGATATGCCAATGGAGTCACTGGTAAGAAACCGCTTTGAGATACGCTTGCCTAAGTGGAATGCTAAATCACGTCATCCCCTGTGTTTACTCATTATTAATAATCAAACAAAACAACCTGTGGGTGTTACAGGTTTTGCCTATGACGGAGAAACCGCAGAGCTTGGTTATTTATTACTGCCAGAGTATTTTAATAAAGGCTACGCGACAGAATCCCTAAGAGCTGTGATTGACTGGGCTTGGAAAGAATGTGGTATTAGGCAGTTTAAAGCAGTCGTAACGCGTGGCAATATTGGTTCTGAAAAGGTGCTTGGTAAGTGCGGTTTAACCCATACCGATACACTTTTTAAAGTGCATACAATAGGCGAAAAGTTATATGACGATTTAATTTATACGCTTAAGGTGTAGGATTTTAATGGGCTAGTAGCCTAGCCCAAAAAGTGTTTACAAGTGAAGTGAAATAGCTTTTCGGTCTTTTTCTGGCATGTTTTCTACGACTAAATTAAATGAGTTATCAATCATTCTCTCAATTTCACCTTGTGGAATTGTGCCGTCTAAAATTACTGTGTTCCATAAGCGTTTATTCATATGGTAACCAGGGATCACTGCCGGGAAAATATCACGCAATGATATTGCTTCATCAGGATCGCACTTTAAGTTAAGCCACCAAATAACCTCACCATCATCATTAGTTTGACCGTCATTGCCAATAGCAAGAGTCGCAAACATTTTATGATTCACTTTATATACATCAACCTCTTGCGCAAATGGTTTTGTAACCTGAACAAGTGGTTTTTTAACTAAATACTCATGTACTTTTTTCTGGTCCATGATCCATTCCTTGAAGTCATACTCGGTAAAGCTACCATAGCAGTTTTTTTCACATTTGATTATATGTATTTTAGTATAAATTAAAATTTTACAAGCTAATACAACATGTAGCGTAAAACCAACGTAATTTTAGTTGAACAAAATCCAGTTCGTGGTATGTTTCTGGCAATCAAAAAAATAATAGGAATTCACACATGCCAAAGGCGAGTGATGTTAAAAAAGGTACTGCTATTGACTTCAATGGCCGCGTTTTAGTTGTAAAAGATATTGTGCGCTCTGTGCCGCAAGGTCGTGCTGGTGGTAGTTTATACCGTATGCGTTTATACGATGTGGTAACCGGTGGTAAAGTTGACGAAACATTCAAAGACAGTGACATGCTAACGCTGGCTGATTTAACACGCCGTGAAGTAATGCTATCGTACATTGATGGTGACGAGTATGTGTTCATGGATAATGAAGATTACACGCCTTATAACTTAAGCAAAGATGCTATTAGCGAAGAAATTTTATTTGTTAATGAAGAAACACAAGGCGTACACGTAATTGTTATTGATGGCGCGCCAGTAGGGCTTGATTTACCGTCAAGTGTTGAACTTGTTGTTGAAGAAACAGACCCATCTATCAAAGGTGCATCTGCGAGTGCTCGTTCAAAACCTGCACGTATGTCTACTGGCTTAAATATTTCTGTGCCAGAGCATATTTCAACAGGTGACCGTATCCGTATTAATACTGTTGAACACAAATTTATGGGTCGTGCTGAAAAGTAACTTGCAATACCAACCTGCATAAATCTTTGATCAATTTAACGAATTAAATTGCACTATAACGTCGTTAAAAGTTTTTTATTTAGAACAACTAGATATAAAAACTTTTGCCTAGTTCTAGCGTAATTTTCTTAACGTTAAATAGACCCCATATATAAGCAGATTGGTATAAATTATAATTTTAAAAGCCGAATCTGTGTTTAACAGCTTCGGCTTTTTTGTGCGTGCGGGGGATTTGTTGCTTTAAATTTAATCACGTTAGCGTTAGAATAAGCGCCGTATTTTTGAGCAACTTTAAAGGGTAATTTTGTTTATAGTTTTACTAAGCAGTGCATTTATAGCTTTAATGTATTTAGAAGCCATTAAAAAAGGTATGCCAATTAAGCGATGGCTTATTTTAGGCGGTTTACTTGGGCCTGTGGCCTGGTGCTTGTTTAATCTACATTATCGTCGTGCTTTAGTAAGAAATGTAGGTATAAATGCATGTATATGGCGCCCTTAATTTATTGACGCCACATTTTTATTTTTTCTAATTAAGCTTGGAGCTGCTTTAGTTTGTTGCTGCTTTAAAAATTCAGTAAATTCACTTTTTGATAGTGGCTTAGAATAGTAATAACCTTGTACTGTTTCGCAATTAAGCTTTTTAAGTATATCAATTTGATGAGCTTGTTCTACACCTTCAGCAACTACATGCAAATCAAGGTTATGCGCAATAGTGACTATTGAGTCGACCATATTACGCCCACGTTCGTTGGTCATGTCATCTATAAATGCTTTATCTACTTTAAGTGTATTAAGCGGAAATTGCTTTAAATACGCTAATGATGAATAACCAGTACCAAAATCATCCATTGCTAAATGAATACCTCGGGCACTTAACGAACGCATAATTGCAATGGCTTCTTTAGGGTCGTCCATTACAGTACCTTCTGTTATTTCAAGCTCTAAAAAGTAAGAAGGTAATTCGTTTTTTTGCAAAATAACGTCAATACGAGAAGTTAAATCGGGGAGGCTAAATTGCTTTGCTGATAAGTTGACAGCTACTCGGCCGCTAAATAAACCGCTATCTAGCCATTCTTTTACGTCTCTGCAGGCTTTGTTTAATACAACTTCGCCAATTTCAATTATTTGGCCCGTTTCCTCGGCTATGGGTATAAAAACGCCTGGGCTAATAATGCCCTTTTTGGGTGTAATAAAGCGCACTAATGCTTCCATTCCGGTTAGCTTGCCTGTGCGAATATTCATTTTTGGTTGGTAGTACACTTCAAAATGATCTTCTTTTAAACCAAAGCGCATAAGGTTTTCTATTTGCAGTCGTTTAACGGCTTGACGGTTCATCGTGTCGTTAAAAAATAGGTAGCTATTACCTTTCTTTTTAGCATGATACATCGCGGTATCTGCATTTTTTAGGAGCAGTTCAGGGGTATTACCGTCTTCTGGAAATAATACAATGCCTACACTTGAGGTGATTGCCAGTTCGTGGCCAGCCATTTTAAATGGTGTAGCAATGGCTGCTAAAAACTGTTTTGCCATACGTGTAATTACATGTATGTCGTTAGTGTCAGACATTACAAGAGCAAACTCATCGCCGCCTAAACGATAAAATACATCATTTTCGCGGGTTAGTTTATTTAAGCGCATTGCTAGTTTAGCTAATAAGCTGTCACCTAGTTGATGCCCTAACGAGTCATTTATTTTTTTAAAGTTATCTAAATCGAATACAAGCAAGGCGTGATGCGAGTTGAGCTTTACTAGCTTTTGCAAATCAGTAAAAAATAAATTTCGGTTAGGCAGACTAGTTGTGCGATCTCGATTCGATAAGTTATGTAACTGCGATTCAGCTTTTTTACGCTCTGTTAAATCTGAATAAACAACGACATAATTAGTTATTTGATTTTGATCGTTTTTAATTTCATCTATCGATATTTCTATAGGCAATAAAACACGCTCACTATTACGAAGCTTCACTTCTTGTTGGATATGTTCGCGCTCTTTTACTATTTCAATAATTCTGTTTGTGTAGCTTGGCTCATACCCAGATAGGTTGAAATCTTTTCCTAAGTATTGCTCGCGTACGCCACCAAACAAGGTTAAAAAACTCGGGTTTATATCAACCAGTTTAAAGTTTTTATCGTAAATTGCTAAGGCGTCAGTGAGTGATTCAACACATTTAGCAAAAAGGTTTAAGCGCTCTTCCGTTGATTTTAACTGTGATATATCGCGAACGGTACCTGTCATTCTAAGGGGTGATAAGTTGGCGTCTTTTTCAATTATTTTTCCGCGATCGAGTACCCAATGCCAACGACCAAATGTATCTTTGATTCGGTAGGTGGCTTCAAAAAAAGCAGACTGCTCTGCAAAGTGTACTTTTAACAAGTGCTCAACGTTATTAATATCGTGAGGGTGAATAAGGCCTTTGTTTGGCGGAAACCCCATTAAGGTAGTCGAATCCATTAAGTACTTATCGTTAATACGAATAACTTCGCCTGTTTTTATGTTCCAGTCCCAAAGTGTATCGCCGCTACCTTCTACAGTACTTTTAAGGCGTTTTTCCGAAAGACGGAGTTGACGGCGTGAGCGTCTAAGTTTATGGATTACAAATAACAGGTAGGGCAAAGCAAGCGCTATAATGGCGCTTGCTAGTATAAGTATATTGTCGGAGTTGTAATTAAATGATGACTCAAAGGCAAAAAGCTCAAATGAGTAAGCAAGTACTACAAGCATGCTTAGTTTTATTATTATTTTTATCATTTTTTTATTACTTCTAATTTACAAATGATAATTTAAAACAAGCTAAACCTAGTGTCAAAGAGATTGAGAGTAAACGGGCATATTTTGAGATTTATTGACTTTTGCCGAGCTTAAAAGCTCATATCTTGGTCTATTATCATCAAATAGGCTTAGTGCATAAACTTTTAGTTCTTTTAGGGTTAGCGCATTTAAGGCATCTAAAAGTCGTTGTTGCATATGAAATTCATGATCTCTATTACCTATAGCAAGCCATAACCGTTGTGAGCGTAGGCGCAGGTTTTTATCTTTTTCTGCAATATGAGTACTAAGGCCGTGTTTTTGCTGTTGCCAATCGTTTTCATCAAGTGCATCAATGTTATCAAGGTAGTTTTTAATAAAACGGTTATGTCGATGCAATAAAGTTTTTGCATCAAACTTAGGTGACTGCACATAAAATGCTATACCAGCACGCGTGTTAAATGGTGCATAACCTGCGCCTACTAAATAACCAAGTTGCTGTGTAGTTCGTAATTCATTAAAGTAATCTTGATTAATTAAATGATTTAACGCCATCATTTTTACTTTTTCGGCCACGCAATCCGTTTGCGCTTGATAGTAAATAACCATTGCATGGTCGTTACAAGGAAGCTCTAACTCGTAGCGAGTTACTTTTTTAATTTCAAAAAGAGGGCGTCTTAAATCTTCAATTATGGTTGCGTTTTTTAAGTGATTTGCGACCTTTTTTTGAAAGGCTATTGCATCACTTTGCTGCCAGTTACCATGTAAAAATGATTCAACATGTAGTGCTTTAAAAAAGTCTGTTCTGAACTCATTAAATTGCTGAAAACAGGTGTTTTTTAATGCCGATGCAAGCTCCCCAGGTTGTGGGTTCCAAGGCATTATTTTTGCGCCTAAAATGCTAAATAACTCACTGACTGGTTTGTTTTGGTTGCTATTGCGCCAATGCCTTACAAGCTGTTTTTTATATTCAGCAAAGCGTTTTGCACAGATCTCTACATTAAATAAAGCATCTATTAATTGATCAACAAGCT
The DNA here is from genome assembly GCF_030408075.1 of Pseudoalteromonas sp. APC 3358. NCBI lineage: Bacteria > Pseudomonadati > Pseudomonadota > Gammaproteobacteria > Alteromonadales > Pseudoalteromonadaceae > Pseudoalteromonas > Pseudoalteromonas sp. APC 3358. The sequence continues at coordinate 140,889 of NZ_JASDCE010000003.1, read as the reverse complement.
CTAACTGGCTAGATGAAAGCCCCGCGGTATGTAGAGTTAATCCACCTTGATGCGAGGTTAAGTGGTAGCTAAGTCCCGCAAGTTCTGCTGGATAAAATTGCTCGCCCACACTATCCATAAATAAATCTGTAAATAAGCGGGTGAGTGCCATATGTTTTACATCTTTTACGGCAAAATCAGAATCCATGGCCAAATAAAAATGGCCTTTAGCAACACGAAATGTGTTGTCTTGTTTAAACCAAAAGTCAAAACCGGGTTCTTTTACTAATAACTCGGGTTTTGTTTGTGGTTTTACGACATCAAATAACACCACTTCTTTTGTTAAATAAGGATTAGCTGTAGGTAGCAGCATTTCGCTCAACGGCTTATTTATCTCGCTAAGGGCATCAAGCCAACTAGGTGAAATATGTTCTACTTTATATGGTGTGTTGTACCATGCCGTTTTATGTTCAGGCTCTACATCTGGATGTATAAGTACGATGCGCATATTATGTGGCGTTAACCACTGCATGGCCATTTCGTGGGTCGCTTTTTTAAAGCCTTCCATTAAATAGTCGCCTTGCACGTAGTTTGCTTCATCGTAATGCTGCATATTAATGCTTAAATTACTGACCCAATCAATCAGGCGTGACTTTTCTTGGTTATCGAATGCTATTTGTAATAGATTTTTTTTATCTTGGTATAAGCGTGGCAATTTTTCGGTGTTATCGTTAATTAAGCAAATGTATTCAAACACCATTTCAATAATGTCTTCGAAGTATTCAATACCTTCATCGGTAAGCGCTAAGCTAATATTAAAATCTTTAAAGTTGCTGCCATTAATACCACCGCCAGCAGAAAGTGCATTGATCCAGCCTTGTTCTTTTAAAATAGAATAAAGAGAACCCGCGCCTTCATAGCCAAGTAAGTGGGCAATAAAACTTACTGTTTTATGGCGATAAAAGTCGTCAATATTAGGCATAGCAAAACTTATAATAAGTTTTTGCATATGCTTATGTGGCTCAATATGGAGTATTTTTCCTATGTCTTGTTTGCGATAGAGTGGCTCACTGATCTCTGGCTTTTTAAGGTTTTTGTTGCCGTTAATTGCGCCAAAGTAAGTTTGAGTCCAGCTTTGTAGTGTGTCTAGTGTTTCGTTTGCGCAAATAACTAAAGTCATCCACTGAGCTTGGTACTGGCTATTAAAAAAGTCACGAAGCTCATCACTAATACAGCGCTCTCTGTCAGCTAAGGTTTGTAGGTTTCCTACAGAAAACTTAGCAAATGGATGAGCTGGATTTACCGTTTCTTTATGGGCTTGATAAATACGGCGACCGTCGTCTTTTATTTTTAGTTTAAACTCGGCTTCAATTGCGTTACGTTCTTTTTCTGTTTCGGCTGAATTTAAAAGAGGCGCAATAAAAAAGCGGCTAAATTGGGTAAGTGCTTGTTCAAATTCTTGATTGTTAATATCAAAAAAGTAACAGGTATGCTCAGTGCCGGTCCACGCATTGGTGTTGCCGCCAGCTTGCGAAACAAAATTATTAAAACTGCCTGAATCTGGGTATTGGTCAGTGCCTAAAAAAAGCATGTGCTCTAAAAAGTGTGCTAGGCCTTGCCTATCAAGAGGGTCGTCAAAATGTCCGGCGTTAACTGCCATTGATGCTGCCGCTTTTGTAGAATCTTTATCTTGCACTAATAGTACTTTTAGACCATTGTCCAGTGTAAAGGCGCGGTATGCTCTGTTATCATTGCGGCTGATATTCAAATGATGCTCCTGAAACTAAACGTTTACTTGTTAACAACAGATGATGGCTTCAGGAAAGCGAAGTACAGCTTAAAGATTTACCTGAATCTCATGAAAGAACTATTTTAGAAATAAATAGATTTATATTGTTAATATAGCTGACAAACGGGCAAACTGGCTACTGTTTTATATTCTTTAATCGGTTGATTTTTTATGAAAACAATCCTAATAATGCGCCACGGCGAAGCAACACCCATGCAGGCTGATGATGCAGGTAGAAATTTAACCCAAGCAGGGCATGATGAAGCTGAAAAAATGGGCCTTTGGCTCAGTAAAGCACATTACCCTGATGCACTGTTAGTTAGTCCTTACATTCGAGCACAGCAAACAGCTGCGGGTGTGGCTAAAAATAACGTATTTAAATTTAGCGAAACCACGTCTGATATAATTCCCGAAGGCAAACCTCAAATTGCTGCTGACTACATCGAAACACTTATTGCTACTCACCCCCAATGCAATACATGGCTTGTTGTATCACATATGCCTATTGTAAGTTATTTAGTGGACCAATTAAGCCCTGGCAATATGCCCATTTTTAATACGGGTGCTGTTGCTGTTATTAGTTACGATGAGCAAACCCAGCGTAGTAGTTATTTAAGTATAAATGCCCCAGAAAACGTTTAAATATAAATAATTGAGTAAAGTAAAATGACAATAGAACGCTTACAAACAGGTGCGCGCATGAGCCGCATTGTAAAACACAACGGCACTGTGTATTTATGTGGGCAGGTATGCGCCGACGCGCAAAAAGGTATTAAAGAGCAAACTCAAACTATGCTTGATAAAGTAGAGGCGTTACTTGATGAAGCAGGGAGTTCAAAAGAGCATATGCTTAGCGCGACTATTTATGTAAAGAGCATGGAATACTTTGCTGATATGAATGCAGTATGGGATGCATGGGTACCCGAGGGTTATGCACCTGCACGTGCCTGCGTAGAAGCTAAAATGGCACGTGATGCACTGCTTGTTGAGATTTCAGTAGTCGCAGCTTTAAAAGAATAATAGCTTTAATGACTCGCTCCCCCGTTGTACTTATCACAGGCTCTAGTCGAGGTATTGGCGCAGCTACTGCACTATATTTTGCAAAGCATGGTTATGATGTTTGCATTAATTATAAAGCTGATTTAGCTAGTGCGAAGCTAGTAGCCGATCAAGTAAGAAGCTCTGGCGTTAGGGCTCAAATTATAAAAGCAGATGTGTCGAAAGAGGCAGATGTTTTGGCGTTATTTGACTTTATTGATAAAGAGTTAGGTCAACTTGATGTACTAATAAATAACGCCGGCATTTTAAAACCACAAATGCCTTTGTTAGAAATGAGTGCTGAGCGCATAAACGAAGTTTTGACTACAAATATTACCAGTGCTTTTTTATGTAGCCGTGAGGCAATAAAGCGAATGGGAAATGGCGGTAGTATTGTTAATGTATCATCGGGGGCCGCTAAAACGGGCTCTCCTAATGAGTACATTGATTATGCAGCATCTAAAGGTGCAATGGACACATTTACTATTGGCTTGGCAAAAGAGGTGGCAGGTAAAGGCATTCGAGTTAACTCGGTTAGACCTGGGCTTATTTACACTGATATGCATAGCGATGGTGGCGAAAAAAATCGAGTCGATCGTCTTAAAAGTAAACTACCCCTTGGCAGAGGCGGTACACCCGAAGAGGTTGCTGCAGCAATTTACTTTTTAGCTTCAGAGCACGCTTCTTTTACAACGGGTAGCTTTGTTGATGTAGCCGGCGGTTTGTAAGCTAAAGTAGTAAAGCTAGCCAAAACGTAAAGCTAATAACACTTAAGATAGTAGAAAGTACGACAGCCCCAGCAAGAGTAGCTTCATGCTGCTTTATTTGAGTCGCAATAAGATAAGCATTTACGCCAACAGGGGACGCACTTAAAAGTACCAATACATTAAGTATTTGCGTGTCTAGCTTAAATACATAGGTGCCTACCAATAAAACTAGCGCAGGCAATAAAAATATTTTTAAAATTGATGCTATTAACGCCGGTTGCCAATTTGCAGCTATTTTATAAAAAGCTAAATTAGCACCAAGTACAAATAGCGCACAGGCAATTGCTGGTTTAGCTAATAGCTCCAAACTATTTGCTAAGTCGGTAAACAGTGTAACTCCTAATATGTTTAATATAAGCCCGCACCCAATACTTAGTACTATTGGGTTTAACACCATACTTTTTCCAAAGTGCGACCACGAAAATTTATCGCTACTGCCCTTAGCCCCTATTAAAAAAGTAAGTGCAAATAACAATGTGCTATGAAAAGTAATGATCATAAACGCAATGGCTATCATCTCTTTGCCAAGCGATGCAATAACAATAGGAATACCCACTAACACCATATTTGAATAGCTAGAAGCGAGTCCAAAGACGCCGTGTTGTTGGTAATTTTTTAAATACTTTTTATTTAAATAAAAGCGATCAATTAAAATACCCACCCCAAACACGCTCAGAACGGGTATGTAAAAACTCAAAAATGCAAAAAGGCTAATGCTTTGCTGTAAGTTAATTTGCGACATATTTAACAATAAAAAAGCAGGCAAACTAATATAAAAAGTAAATTTACTTAAGCCTGCAATATGCTGCTTTTCGAAAAATTTTAATCGGCAACAGCTATAACCAAACGCAACAATAAAAATGAGTGGAAAAATAATCGAAAAAATATGCACGAAGTTACATCCTAGTAATAGCTAAAGTTAGCGTCTAAATTCATCACTTTGCGGTAAATTAATTAGTATGAGTACAGCGCCTCTACCACCATATTCGAGAGGGGCTTGGTGCATCGCTATTACGTCTGGGTGCTGTACTAAGTACTGAGGCACTTTGTGCTTTAGTACGCCGCCGCCAATACCGTGCACTACACATGCACAATAGTAATGCTGCTTTTTACATTCGTGAATGAGTCCAGCGAGTTCATCTTTAGCAAGTTCTTTATTTAAGCCATGTAAATCTAGCGTCAAATCGGGTGCAAAGTCACCACGGCGAAGCTGTTTAGCTAGGAAGGTATCTTGGCCTGGTTTTACATATTTAACCGTGCCGTGGGTGTCTATATCGGGAATATAAACGTCTGAGAAGAAAAATTCAGATTGAGCCTGCTTTTTTTGCTGGGCAAATTGCTTAGCTTGTGACACCTTAGGCTTTGTATCAAAACGATGAGTATCTTGTTTAAATACTTTGGCGCCTGTGATCGTTTGACGAAATAAGCTTATGTCGTCATTGCTTAGGGACGAATGTGATGGAGTGTCTTTTTTCATAACTATTACCTAAACAAAAAAACGTAAAAACGCAGCGCAAAAGGCGGTACAATACTTAAATGAGGGGCAATTGTAATTTGCCCAGCGCAGATAGGCAATGCAATCGTCTTAAAGACTCAAAACAGTCAGTAAGCTAATACAGGTAAAAATATATGAGCGATTTACAAATAGAAGAAGCAACACTCGAAGAAGCCGTTGCAGAACTGTCAACTTTACATGACTGGTTACGTTGGACTACAAGCCAATTTGCAAGTAGTAGTATATTTTTTGGACACGGTACAGATAACGCATGGGATGAAGCTGTAAGCTTATTACTGCCTGCGCTTAGCTTGCCTGTTGATGCGCCAAAAGAATTAATGCACGCGCGTTTAACAAGCACAGAAAAAAACCGACTTGCGGGTCTTATTGCAGAACGTATTAACGACTGCACACCAGTACCTTACTTAACAAACATTGCATGGTTTGCGGGTATGCCATTTTATGTGGATGAACGTGTACTTATACCTCGCTCACCGTTTGCTGAGCTTATCAGCAACCGCTTTACACCCTGGCTTGAAGAGCCACAATCGGTTAACCGCATATTAGATTTATGTACGGGGTCGGGTTGTATCGCAATTGCACTTGCTCAAGCTTTTGAGGAAGCACAAGTTGATGCGGTAGATATATCGTATGAAGCGCTTGAAGTGACAGATATTAACATTAACGATTACATGTTAAGTGATCGTGTGTTACCCATTCAGTCTGATGTATTTAGTGGTGTACCAGGTCAAAAATACGACCTAATAGTTGCAAACCCACCGTATGTTGATGCAGAAGATATGGCTGACCTACCACGTGAATTTCATCATGAACCAGAGCTTGGGCTTGCATCAGGCCACGATGGTTTAGATGTAACCCGTACTATTTTAAGTGAAGCGAGTGAACACCTAACTGATAACGGTTTGTTATTTGTAGAAGTTGGTAACTCTATGGTACATATGGATGCACTGTATCCGGGCGCGCCGTTTGAATGGATTGAATTTGAACAAGGCGGCTTAGGTGTATTTGTAATTAGCAAAAAGCAGCTAGATGAGTATTTTGCAAAATAAGTAAAAAATGAATAGCCAAGCCGTGTGCTTGGCTATTGGTAGTCATTAGGAATGAGGAAAGTTAATGGCAGGTAATAGCATTGGACAGTTATTTAAAGTGTCCACCTTTGGTGAGAGCCACGGCGTTGCATTAGGCGGCGTTGTTGATGGTACTCCCGCAGGTCTTGAAATCACAGAGGCCGACTTACAAATTGATTTAGATCGCCGAAAACCAGGCCAAAGCCGTTATACAACGCAGCGCCGCGAAAGCGATCAAATAAAAATATTAGCAGGCGTTTTTGAAGGTAAAACCACAGGTACCAGCATTGGTTTATTAATTGAAAACACCGATCAACGCTCGCAAGATTACGGCAAAATTAAAGATGTATTTCGCCCAGGTCATGGCGATTACACGTATTGGCATAAGTACGGCTTGCGCGACTATCGCGGTGGCGGTCGTTCATCTGCACGTGAAACCGCAATACGCGTAGCGGCAGGCGCTATCGCTAAAAAATACTTAAAGCAATTTCATGGTATTGAAGTTAAAGCATGCTTAAGCCAGCTAGGTCCTATTAAGGCGGAAACGTTTGATTGGGACGAAGTTGAAAATAACTTATTCTTCTTCCCTGATGCAAGTAAGCTTGAAGCGCTTGACGAATATATGCGTGACCTTAAAAAGCAAGGTGACTCAGTTGGCGCTAAAGTAAAAGTAGTGGCAAGCAACGTACCAGTAGGTCTTGGTGAGCCAGTATTTGACCGCCTTGACGCTGAACTTGCACACTCATTAATGAGTATTAATGCAGTTAAAGGCGTGGAAATTGGTGATGGCTTTGATGTAGTTGAGCAAAAAGGCTCTGAGCATCGCGACGAGCTAACCCCTGAAGGTTTTACATCAAACCATGCAGGTGGCGTACTTGCGGGTATTTCGACAGGGCAAGATATTATTGCTTCTATTGCGCTAAAACCAACGTCGAGCATTACCATCCCAGGTAACAGCATTAATACAAGCAACGAAGCGGTAGAGATGATCACCAAAGGTCGTCACGATCCGTGTGTGGGTATTCGTGCAATCCCGATTGCGGAGGCAATGATGGCTATTACCTTAATGGACCACTTACTGCGTCAACGCGGACAAAATCCGCATGTAAATCACGAACACGGGCCAATTAATGGCTCTGTGTAAGTATTTATAATTATAAAAAAACGCGGATTACCGCGTTTTTTTATGTCTGTAATTTAGTTTAAAGCCTTTCAGGAGTTGTTCAAGTAGGCCCTATATACTGCAAGAAGGAGGGTAGTAATCATGAACGATAATATTAATGAACACTCACAAATAAAAGCCCAAGCTGCAATAGCCCGCTTAGAGCGATTCAGTAAGTTAACGGATAGCAGCATTGGCATTCCTTTTACTAAATTTAATATAGGTTTGGAGGCTGTGATTGGTTTAATTCCCGTTATAGGTGATGCCGCAGGGCTAATTTTATCAAGTTATGTGCTGATAGAAGCCCAGCGTTTAGGTGTGAGTAAACGTATAAAAACTAAGATGATTATCAATATGCTCATAGATTTTGTGGGCGGTTTAGTACCATTTTTTGGTGATATTTTTGATGCCTTTTTTAAAGCTAACACGCGTAATACACAACTATTAAAAAAGCATTTAAACAAGCATTTAAACAAGCAGTTAAGTGAGTAATTAATAGCTTTAAGTAACAGTTAGCAAAGAGACTTTAAACAAAATGTTGTTGGTTGTTAAATCACCTAGTAAGGTAGGAGCGTCTATTCACTTTGGTATCTACAATATGCAATTATTTATCGGTAATAAAAACTACTCCAGCTGGTCATTACGCGCATGGTATTTAATGAGTAAATTTGATGTTGAGTTTAGTGAAACCCAGCTGGTACTCGACACCCCTGATTTTTACAATGAACTAAAAAAGACCTTTGCTGTGCAAAAAGTTCCAGCGTTAATTGATGGCGATTTACAGGTATGGGATTCACTAGCAATTTGTGAATATATTAACGATGCTTACTTATCGGGCGCTGCATGGCCAAAATATATTACCCAAAGAGCTAAAGCGCGTGCGCTAAGCGCTGAAATGCATTCAGGCTTTATGGCGCTGCGCAGCGAAATGCCAATGAATATAAGAGCTACCCGTAAAGTAGACCTATCGAGCGAAGCATTAAAAGACATAGCCCGTATAGACGAGATATTTGCACAGCAACAAGATGTGTTTCCAAATGAGTGGTTTTTTGGTGATTTTAGTATTGCTGATGCTATGTACGTACCTATTGTATTGCGTTTAAAAACGTATCAAATTATGTTATCGCCAGAGGCGCAACAATATTGTGACTTTGTTATGCGCTGCCCAGTATTGCAAGCATGGATCACTCAGGCATTAACCGAGACTGATATTGTAGAGTGTGATGAAGCAGGAACGCCTGTATAATTATTGTTTTTCATATGGCATGTTCTATGCCTTAAAATCATAAGTTTAAACTAGGCAGCTCATGTATCTAAATCACCCAAGGTATGGCAATACACCAATAACTACCAATACCCCAGTGACAATAGAGGCGATAGAGAATGCGCACTGGCGTTACTCGAGCCTTAAATACTTCCCTAATACGGTAATATTGGCTGATATAAAAAAGCAAAACTATGCCATTTATCCTCGGGCACTTTATGTTGATATTGAAGAGAAGTGCGGGACTTGCTCTAAGGCATTTATTTTTTTTGCTCAAGAGCAGCAATATTGGTTTGAAACATTAAGATTTTGGGTCGATTCACACTGTACTCATTGCTTTGAATGCCGTAGGCATGCGCGATATATACGAACTCTACGTAAACGGTACGATATGTTAACTAGCTTAGCCAATAAAACCTCAGGTGAAAAAACGCAGCGTAAAGAACTTGCCAATACTCTTTACTGTTTAGGTATTATTAAAAATATCAATAAAGTGAAAGATTAGTCCGCTTATATTTTACTATCACGCCTTATTTTTACTTTAGTTGTAAAAGCCCGTACAATTCGTCTCGTTTTTACTGCGCAAAATAGCGCTGCAACCGAGAAAAATTAGCCTAATTTTATGCATCAAATAGCTGATCTAATTTCAATTTTTGAACGCACTTTTTATCAAAGTCATAATACATGTCTGATAAAAGGCGATTTTGAACCTGTGTATTTACCAGCAACAGAGCACGTGCCATATCACCAAGTTGTATTTGCGCATGGTTTTTATGCTAGTGCATTACATGAGGTTGCACACTGGTTGGTTGCAGGCGATGAACGTCGTTTATTAGAAGATTACGGCTATTGGTATTGTCCTGATGGGCGCGACAAACAAAAACAAGCTGAGTTTGAAAACGTAGAAGTAAAGCCTCAAGCTATAGAGTGGTTATTAAGCACCGCAGCAGGGTTTAATTTTAATGTGTCGGTGGATAACTTAAACGGCGAGCAAACATGTCGGTTTGATTTTCAGCAGCGAGTACATGCACGCGTATTATCGTTAATCGAAAATGGCTTTAACTCTCGTACAGAGTCACTTTTAAAAGTACTGTGTGATTTTTATAATACACAGTGGCCATTAACAGCGCAGCAATTTAATTGGCAACACCCAAAGGAGCTTTGTAATGGCGTTTAAATTAGGTTTAATTGTAAACCCAGTAGCAGGTTTAGGCGGCACAGTTGGCTTAAAAGGTAGTGATGGCGCACACACAGCCGCTAAAGCAATCGAATTAGGTGCAGAACCAAAAGCAAATAGCCGTACAAAAGCAGCGCTTGAAGTGCTATTGCCTTATAAAGAGCGCTTAACCATTTACACCGTTAACGGTGACATGGGTGAGCAAACAGCAAAAGCCTTGGGCTTTAATGTAGAGGTTGTATACAACTCTGAAGTAATAACAACTCCAGATGACACAGAACAAGCAGCAAAAGTACTTAAAGACTTTGGTGTTGATTTAGTTTTATTTGCTGGAGGCGATGGTACAGCGCGTAATATTTGCCATGCAATCGAAGATACCATTCCCGTACTTGGTATTCCTGCAGGCTGTAAAATTCATTCTGGTGTATACGCCATTACACCCAAAGCAGCAGGGCGCGTAGTCGAAATGCTGGTTAAAGGTGAGTTAGTTACCTTAGCTGATGCAGATGTAATGGATATAGATGAAGATGCCTTTAGACAAGGCACAGTAAAAGCAAAGCGCTACGGCGAAATGCAAACACCTAGCGAAGTACGCTATATGCAAGCGGTTAAAAATGGCGGCAAAGAAACCGACGAACTCGTACTTGCCGACATTGCTGCGCATGTTGTATCGCAAATGGATGAAGACACATTTTATATTATGGGTAGCGGCTCAACCGTTGAGGCCATAATGGAAGAAATGGGACTTGAGAATACGTTGCTTGGCGTTGATTTAATAAAAGATCAAACCTTAGTTGCTCAAGATTTAACGGCGAAGCAATTACTTGAGCTTACACATGATCAAAGTACTAAGTTAGTCATTACGCTCATTGGCGGGCAAGGGCATATATTTGGCCGTGGTAACCAGCAATTGAGCCCTGCGCTTATACGCGCAATTGGCAAAGAAAATATTATTGTAGTAGCAACTAAAACAAAACTACAAGCGCTTAATGGTCGCCCCCTTATTTGTGATACAGGCGATGGCGAATTAGATGATGAATTAACGGGTTATATTAAAGTAACCACCGGATTTAACGACCATATTATGTATGCAGTAGGGCACCAAAACCTTGAAAATACAGGTGCTTTACAAAACCAGGAGATTAATAAATGAGTTTAGTGAACTATATCGATGCAGCCCAGCAGTACTTCGATGATTTAGTAATAAAAGCAACTGACGATGAGTTATTTGCAGGCGGCTATTTACGAGGTCATTTTGATCTTGCAGTTGGTTATGCCGAAGTAGAAAAGCTGACAATCAGTATAGATGAGCTAAACGAAACTGTAGAGCAGAGCTTAGTTAAAGCGTATCGTAATGGTGAGCTTAACGAAGAAGATAAGACATTAGTTGCACGCTTGTGGGAAGAAGTTAAAGCCCTCGCTTAAAAGTAAGTGATACAAAAAACACGATTTGTTTATCACTATCGTGTTTTTTTGTGTCCAAAACTTTTAAAGCTAATTTTTATGTTAATTTACTGTTTTGTTTTTATGCGATATTGTTACTAAAAATAAATTTAGGAACAATAAGAATGAATAATAATCAAGACGCTTTACCTTCAGGGGTTGTTGCGCGTTTTTTAAATTTTGTTGAACGGGTTGGCAATAAGCTTCCAGATCCAGCCGTAATATTTCTGTTCGCAATGTTATTAATTTGGTTTTTGTCGTGGTGGTTTTCAGGCGTGAGTTTTGATGCAATAGACCCACGAACTGGCGAAGCGATTATTATTAATAATATGCTGGCAAGTGATTCGCTCGCTACCTTTTTATCCTCTATGGTAAAAACCTTTACCGGCTTCGCTCCCTTAGGTGTCGTTTTAGTAGCTATGTTAGGTGTCGGTGTTGCAGAGCATTCGGGCTTCATTAATACCGGTCTTAAGTTAATGCTTAAAGTGACTCCTAAAAAGCTATTAACGCCTTCAATCATTTTAGTAGCCATTGTGAGCCATACCGCTACTGACGCAGGTTATGTATTAGTTATTCCACTTGCCGGTGTTATATTTTATGCTGCAGGACGCCATCCGCTTGCGGGTATTGCAGCTGCATTTGCAGGAGTCAGTGGTGGTTTTGGGGCTAACTTTATTCCATCAGGGATTGATCCATTGCTACAAAGCTTTACCCAAAGTGCGGCGCAAATAATTAATCCTGCAATAACAATTAACCCGTTAAATAACTGGGCATTTGCTTCAGCATCTAGCTTATTTATTGTGGCATTAGGCTGGTACATTACCGATAAAATTATTGAACCACGTTTACAAAAAACAGCAGTTGATGGTGCTAAAGAGGATTTACCTGTATTTGAAGATGCACGTAGTGATGAAAAACGTGCCTTTTATATAGCTAGTACCGTGATGATTGCAGGACTTGCGTTATTAGCATTTGTCTCTGCTCCAGACGATTCTGCAATGCGCAGTAGTGACGGATCCCTTACTAATTTTAGCTCTCCTTTAATGCAATCAATTGTACCACTAATATTTTTACTTTTTTGGCTACCTGGCACAGTATATGGTTTTACGGTAGGTACCTTTAAAACTTCAAAAGATATGATTGATGCTATGAGTAAAGCGATGAGCGGCATGGCATATTATATCGTTATGGCGTTTTTTTGTTCGCTATTTATTGCTGCATTTAGTAAATCAAATTTAGGTGCATTACTCGCAATCGAAGGTGCGCAGTTATTAAAGGCAATGGAATTGCCAAGTGCAGTAACGGTTGTGGGCATTATCTTTTTAACTGGCTTTGTTAACTTGTTTGTAGGTTCAAGTTCAGCAAAATGGGCGTTACTTGGCCCTATTTTTGTACCGATGTTAATGCAACTTGGCATTTCGCCAGACTTAACTCAAGCCGCTTATCGTGTAGGTGACTCAAGTTCTAATATTATTACACCGTTAATGCCTTATTTCCCATTAGTGGTGGTGTACTGTCAAAAGTATGTGAAAGGCACAGGTATAGGTACTTTAATTGCTATTATGCTACCGTACTCAATCGCCTTTATGATTGGCTGGAGTATCTTTTTATTAGGTTACTGGGCACTTGGTATTCCACTAGGGCTTGATGCTAGCTACGTTTACCCAGCTTTGCCTTAACCTAAACCTTGATTTATGAACCTCACTCACTTGAGTGAGGTTTTTAAATAAAAGTCCTGTAATGTAAAAGTAAGTCTAAGTTACTTTTCTAAATCTCTCACTATATAGCCAAATAAGTTGGCCTCACCAACAATATACACATAATCGTTTTTGTTGTTCATTATTGTAGACTTAGCGTCGTACCACCTAAAATCATGAATTTTATTCGTTTTAGGGTCTTTGAAGTATAAATGAGTACAACTATCTTCATACTCGGTGCCACACTTTTGTACATCGGTCAGTATATATTCCTTATACCAATAGCCGCCTTGCGTGTAGTAAGCCCATAATTTAATGGGATCAGAGATAAAAATATAGAGTATTCCATAGATTAATAAAGGGGATAATGGGTACATGAAAATGGATGCCAATTTCATTTTTGTATCTGAAAAATTGTATTTAAGTGATTCTCTATATTTACTGCAGCGTTTGTATTTATTGAATATAAGTATATTTAAATAGATAAATAGTGCGCAACAGATAATAGGGAGGGCTATAAAGAAAACAACGTCGTATAGCTCATTTGAGATGAATGGTGGATCTGTAAAGTCCATTAAAGTATGAATAGTGATGCATAATAAAATGGAGAGTATTATTGCTACAAAGAGCAAGTTGTCGTAAATCTTTTTCAATTTTTAATTCGTCTGTGAATTATAGCCTTTGTTTAGTTTACAGAGTTTTGTTGTTTTAAAAATCAAAGAAAACATATTTATGGGTACAAGCAACCTGAACTCTGGCTAATAAAACTATTTCAAGTCGCTATTGAACTGACTCGAAAGTTTACTTTGTATTCACTGTGGCAGCAGCTTAAAAACAAAAAAACCTTGTCACTTTCGTGGCAAGGTTTTTTTATTAAAGAGTCGTTGCTTATTTAGCTGTGAAGCTTACTGGGCGACGTTCTTTACGAGGGCCAGTACGCTTATCACCGCGTTGGCTATCGTCTTTATCTTTACTAAAGGTGCGCTTTTTGTCACCAGCTGGACGCTCAGAGCGTTCTGCACGTGGCTCAGCAGGGCCTTGATCTTGTGTAATTGTTAAGCCCATAGGACGTTTACAAATAAACACTTTTTGGAAATGATCAAGTACATCTTTAGGCATGTTTTGCGGTAATTGAACCGTACTGTGATTGTCGTGTAAACGAATATCACCAATAAACTTGCTTGAGATGTCAGCTTCGTTAGCGATAGCGCCAACAATGTTCTTAACCTGAACACCGTGTTCACGACCTACTTCGATACGGTAAGTATCCATAGGACCTGCGTCACGGCTGTTACGTTCGCGAGGTTTACGCTCAGCGCGTTCACCACCACGTTCGCCGCCACGTTCGTTACGACGTCCACGGTCACCACCGCGATCATTGCGGTCGTTACTACGTGGATTGCGATCGTTACGCTCGTTACGTTCACGAGGTTGAATCTTAACTTCTTCAACTTTAATTGGAGACTGTTGCTGTGCTAAACACAGTAACGCACCCGCTAAGCTTTCAAGAGGAAGTTCAAGTTTTTCAGCCATGTTAGTAGCTATCTCGTTAAAGAATGTAATATCTTTGTTTTCAAGCGCAATAGTTAATTTTGCTTGTAACGCTTCAATACGTTTTTCTTCAACGATTTTTGCAGTTGGTAATTCAACTTGTGCAATTTCAGACTTCGTATGACGAATGATATTTTTAAGTAAATAACGTTCGTTATGTTTTACGAATAAAATTGCTTTACCAGTACGACCAGCACGACCTGTACGGCCGATACGGTGAACGTAGGCTTCAGAATCTTGTGGGATATCGTAGTTGATAACTAAGCTTAAGCGGTCAACATCTAGACCACGAGCAGCAACGTCTGTTGCAATAACAACATTTAGCATGCCGCTTTTTAAGCGTTCTACAGTGCGTTCACGTGCTTGCTGGTTCATATCACCATTAAGTGGAGCAGCAGAGAAACCTTCGCGCTCTAATAACTCAGCAAGTTGTACTGTATCGTTACGTGTACGTACGAAAACAATAGCACCTTCATACTGTTCAGCTTCTAAGAAGCGAACAATAGCTTTATTTTTATGTACGCTTGCATTCCAAAACACTTGCTCAACAGATGATACTGTAGAGTTACGCGCAGAAATATGAACCTGTTCAGGGTTGTTCATATACTTGCTGCTGATGTTTTGAATTTGCTTAGGCATAGTCGCAGAGAAAAGACATGTTTGCTTTTCGCGCGGTGTTTTTTCCATGATGCTTTCTACATCATCGATAAAGCCCATACGTAACATTTCATCGGCTTCATCAAGTACAAGTGCTTGTAGAGCATCAAACTTGATAGTGCCACGGTTAATGTGATCGATTAAACGACCTGGAGTTGCAACAATAACCTGAGCGCCACGACGAAGTGCGCTTAATTGGATACTGTAGCTTTGGCCACCATATAGTGCCAATACTTCAATACCACGAACATGTTTAGCATATTGTTCGAATGCCTCAGCAACTTGGATCGCAAGCTCACGTGTTGGTGTGAGTACAAGGATCTGTGGCTGTTTCACAGACGGGTCAATATTATTTAGTAATGGCAGTGCAAATGCTGCGGTTTTACCTGTACCCGTTTGAGCTAGTCCCAGTACGTCCTTTCTTTCTAGCAATAACGGTATACATTGAGCTTGGATTTCAGATGGTGTCTTGTAACCCAACTCTTCAACTGCCTTCAAAATTGCAGGAGAAAGATTTAGAGATTCAAACGTGACTGGTTCTGACATTAATACGCCTCAACGAATTTAAAGAGGCGCGCATTATATAGGATTCGCGAGGCAAATGCTTGTATAAATTGAAACTAATTTGTATGTGTTTGATGTTGGTCGAAATTTAACCAGCTCAATGTAGGGTTTATTAAACTGGTTAACATATTTAATACAAAGCTTATTTATACAAGCCTAGGTTTTCTTTTGCGTAAGCTTCAAATTCTGTAAATCCACCAATGTGATTTTGGTCTACAAAAATTTGTGGAACAGTAGGGCAAGGCTTACCCGCTGACTTTTCAAGGTCGGCTTTACTAATGCCTTCTTTAATTATGTCGATGTAACGAAATTTAAAGTCATCACGTTCATTTGATAATTGCTCAGCAACATCTTTCGCACGAACACAAAATGGACAGCCTTCACGGCCAAAAATTACGGTTAACATAGCTTTCTCCTCAATTTGGTTAATATCAGTTTAAATGAATGGAAAATTATTTAAAGAGAAAAAAATCGATTGCACCATTCTAATAAATGCATAAATCATATTATGCATAGCAATATGATTTGCAAAATGCGAATGAAAAACCAGAGCCCAGTTTGTCTAATACTTAAGTCTATGAATGCAAGTGTGTTTACAAGAATTAATTTATGGCACATAACTTGATGATGTAGAGCTATACATTGGGTTAACGAGAATACTTTATGAATATTAATAGTCACGTTTTAGAAATTATCCAAGGGGTAATAGGTAAATATTGTGAAACCCAAAGTCAAAAATTCTCTATTACCTTAATCAACAAGTTGCAATGTAACTACGTCTGTTTGCAAATTCCGCCAGAGCAAATGATTGCACAATGCGAGGCGTTTCTTACTCCGGCGCTAGCAGCAGTAAAACAGTGCTTTTTATTGACGCTCGAAGCAAATATTCAGGGAGTTAGTATTCACTATCAGATTGATGATTCTGAACAAGTAAACACGTTGGATTTTCACGGGCTCTTAGCAACTAAAGAGTCTGTTAGTTTAGCGCTTGATGTTAGACAAAATGTAGACGTTTTAACTGATTGCGAAGCGTTACTCAAAAGCTGCTTAAAAATGTCAGCTAATACTCACGATCGTTTTGGTTTAAATTTTAAATTATTTAATAGCACGCTTAGAGAGTCTGCACAGCTAGAGGATTTACGCCATCTTAGTGGTAACGCATTAATTGATAAATTAAATAGTGACAGCTTAAATACACACATAAAGTTGTGCTCTATTAACGACATTTACGAGCTGAGCCAAGCTCATAAACTATCTAAAAAAATATTAGGCTGGCCATTTTTTGATACCGACTTAATTACTATTTTAACAACATTTCACACACAAACACGTTTATCGGTATTAGTAGCAGACGACAGCTTACCGAGCCAAATTGCTACAAAAGTAATGCTTGAAATGCTGGGCTGCTTAGTAACGTGTGCAGAAAATGGTGCCAGTGCATTAACACTTGCTCAAAATGAACCATTTGACTTGCTACTTTTAGATGAGCGTATGCCAGGAATGTTTGGTAGCGATGTGGCGCAGCAATTAGTTAGGCAAAATACACCTAATAACAATACTCCTAAAGTTATTTTAACGGGGTTAACAGGCGATGAGCAAATAGCTGAGTTGTTTGATAAAGGAATTACTCACTATTTACAGAAGCCAGTGACAAAAGCGGTACTTGAGAAATTTATTAAACCTTGGCAGTTAGCCTCTTAAATTGATTAATAAGGAGAGAGTTATGGATGATTTCTCTAAGACAGCACCTATTTTAATTGGTTTTCAAAACAATTACTTTTTGCCAAAAGGCATTTTGTATGACGGGGTTGAAGAGTCATCAAGAATTACTGGCGTGGGGAAAAATACACTCTATTTATTGACCTTCTGCGCAGAGCAATTTGCTTTAGTTATTAATACACCCATTCACTTTACGCAAAACTATAGCGAGCTTAAAAATCCGATTGGTATATTAAAAGTCATTGCGGTGGGGGCATTTAAAGCGGGTTCGTACGGTGTTCAAACCATTAAGCAGATAGACCTTTTTAGTAATATTATAGAGGTGGTATTTGGGAAAAGAAGTTTAAATGCTTTTACACATATAGGTTTAGCCGAAAACATCAAAAAACATGGGACCACTAATATAATTTTAGCGGGTACTGTGTCTTCTATCTGTATTGATTCAACTGTGCGCACTGCTGTTGCACTTGGTTCTAATGCCACTATTTTAAGTGACTGCACACCGAGACGCACTCCTTTTGAACAAGCATTCTACCGTGAAAAGGTTTCCCTTCTTTATGTACGAGTTTGTCAGAGTAATACTTTTATAAAGTATTGGAGAGATCATGAATAATAATGATGAGCTACAAGTTCAAATCCAATATGCACTAGTTGAAAAACTTTCCAATAGTAATCGACGTCAAGCAAAGCTATTAGCTATTTTAGATGAGTGTATTTTTGAGTGTGATAAACATTTGAATTTTACTTATATTAATGAAGCTTGGGAAAAGAAGTTAGGTTACTCAATCGATTCATTAATTGGCTCCAATATTACTAAGTTAATGAATTGCGATGATATTATGCATTTTGTCGCATACAGCTGTTGTTTGCTAGAAGGAAAGCAGGCACCCAGTGTAGAAATACAAATTAAAAGCAATATCGGGCTCATGAACTGGTTTGAGTTAAGGTTAGTTTATGATGAAAAAAGCGGCTTTATAGGCTCGTTCTATGACATTCAACGTCATAAAGATTCTCAATTTTTGCTAACGCAACAGCAAAAATATGTTAAACGCTTATCGCTTGTTGCGAGCCATACAAATAACTTAGTGATTATTACAGATAAGTTTGGTGTGATTGAGTGGGTTAACAATAGTTTTGAAGTGCTTACAGGCTACACCTGTGATGAGGTTATAGGCACTAGCCCAGGTCAATTGCTACAAGGGCCAAAAACATGTGAAAAAAGTCGTAAGGTTATGTCTCACGCTGTAAAAAATGGGCTTCCTTTTCAAGTTGAAACCATAAATTACGATAAAAATGGTAACGTTTATTGGGTTGCTATTGATGCAAATCCAGTGCGAGATGATGAAGGTAAAGTAAAGCATTTTATCGCTATAGAAACTAATATTACGCAGCGAGTTAAAGCTGAACAAGCAATGGCAGAGATAGAATATAACTACCACTCTGTCGTAGATAATATTCCTGATATTGTTCTACGCCTTGATACATTTGGCAATTTATTATTTATAAATCAAGCATGGCAACGCGTCTTACACAGCAATGTAGATGAGAGCCTTGGCTTACCTATAATTAAGTTTATAGCAAAAGAAGATGTAGAAAAAATTTGTAGCACTTTGCTTGATTATAAACAAGGTAAGCGTGATATACGTCGCTTTGACATACGTTTGATTAATGCACAAGGCATAAATAATTGGGTTGAAATGACACTTACTCCCATTGTGGGTGGCTACGAAAGCGATTTGTTATCTATTGCCGCAACACTTGTTGATATACAAGAACGTATTGAAAGCGAGCAAATATTGCTTGAAGCTAAACATCAGGCAGAAACATTAGCTGAGTCTAAAAGCCGATTTATGGCAAATATTAGCCATGAAATTCGCACGCCATTAAATGCCGTTATTGGCTCTGCAGATATTTTGCATCATACCGGTTTAACTTCTGAGCAAATGCGTTACACACAAATGATTAAAACAAGCTCTGATGCATTACTGAGTGTATTGGACGATGTATTAACGTATTCGCGTTTTGAAGCACAAGCTATAACACTCGATAATCAGCCATTTAGTATTGATACGTGTATTGAAGAAGCAATAGATATTATTACCCAAAGTGCTTTGCAAAAAGGGCTTGAGGTTGTTTTTGATTTTTATCCTGATGTCCCCGCTCAAGTAATTGGTGATCATGCACGTATAAGGCAAATAGCCATTAATTTATTAGCCAATGCGATTAAGTTTACTCAGCAAGGCGTAATAACGGTGACCGTTAGATGTACTTACATTGGAGCCAATAATTTAAATCTTCATTTATCAGTAAAAGACACTGGAATGGGAATCGCAAAAAATAAAATAGAAAGTATGTTTATGCCTTTTATTCAATCAGATAATTCAATTACCCGAAAACATGGTGGTAGTGGCTTAGGCCTTGCGATATGTAAGCAAATTTGTGATGTAGTAGGGGGAGATATTTCGGTTAACTCTGAGCTCAATAAAGGGAGTGAGTTTATCGTTAATTACCCGTTAAAAATAGACACAACCGACTCAATATTGAGAGAAGGGTTTGCAGCACGAAGTAAAAAGCCAAGAGTATGGATTGTAGGACATAACCAAATTTTAAAAACCGCGTTGGAGCACACACTCACTCGGTTTTCTATCGCTTTTGAGCACTATGAAATATGCCCAGATATCCCTGAGTATGATAGTTTTCCTGATGCAATTGTATTAACTGATCCTCTAATGCTAGCCCAAACACGCGAGTGTATAAATACATACAACTCCCTTAATTCACCATGTTTACTTATCTTAGACTTACTAGGTGAAAGCTTATTACCGCAAAATCTTAACGATAGAGAGCTTAGGTTAAATGGCCCTTTTAAAGTATCGCATGTACCGCGAGCAATTAGTTTATTGGAAGAGCAGTTATTTCATTTAGATATTATATTTACTAATCGTGAACAAAAAGAAGCCTTAGAAAGCTCTTCAGGGTTAACTCAGTTGAATGGGACCAATGTATTGGTTGCTGAAGATAATACTAATAATCAAATAGTAATAAGACAGTTTTTAGAGCAAAAAGGTTGTCGGGTATATATTGCTAGCGATGGGCAAGAGGCAATAACCAAGGCTAAAAACAATAAAATTGATATTATTTTTATGGATATCCAAATGCCAATACTAGATGGGATCTCTGCAACCAAAGCAATCAGAAAGTTAGGTATAGCCACTCCTATAATAGCGCTCACAGCAAATGCAATTCATGGTGATAAAGAGCGATTTATTGAAGCGGGGATGAATGATTATTTAGCTAAACCAATTGTAAGTGAAACACTTTATTTATTGCTTGATAAATATGCACCAAAGCAGGCTATTGAATCTAAGCATTTAAAGCTTACTCGTTTAGTGCAAGTGTGGGAAAAGCTAAGCTGAGCAATGAAGGTCAGGGTCTGTTGAACTTTCAGGGTTAAATTTGCAGCAGTCTGTTTGGTATTTAGGCCAGGCAGAGCCTATGCAGTGTGGTTATTCCCCATAAATGGGCGATAACGTAGCATTAATGCCAAACAGGCGCTGCCCAAAGGGTTCTTCCTAGGGGCTATTTACTCTTTGTTGCTCGGTTTTTACTTAGCCCGCTAGGTTACAAACCTCGCGCCGCGATTAAACCGCCTCTAGTTTGAACAAATTTTAATCCGCAAAGATCAACAGACCCTAATATAAAAAGTGGGTTTGTGTTGCATAAAACTTGATAAACGAAGAAATTAACCTAGTATTTTAGGAGTAAGTTAAATTTATTTTTTAGTATTTAATGAGTGTTTTTATTATAGTTTTTCAATTTGATTCGCAAATTGCAATTCAAAATAAAAATACAACGTTACGAATTATTTTTGGATTCTAAATTACATTTTTAATTTTTTTAATGCTTTGATTTTGTTGTTTATTTTATCTTTCGTTTGTTTTTGTTTAGTTGGCACGGCTTTCGCAACATATTAAATATCAAATCAAGACAATTTAGTTAAATTTTTAAGAGGTGCAATATGCAAACAAATACAAAAGCCAAACAACAACCTAAAAGTAATAATTGGGTACTTACACCTGAAATCATGGTTTTGTCTATTTTGCTTGTAGCTACCTTAGTAATAGGTATTACAGTTCTGCGCGGTAGCGATTCTGTAGAGCCGTTAACGGACATACAGCCGATTACTTTTACACAAGCTGATGTTGAAAATGCACAGTCGATGAGTAATACGTTTGACTCGCAAAATACTAACTATGCACAACATGTAACAGCCCCTAAAAACGAAAATAACGACACTCTTTCAAACTAGAGACTTTTGCGCAGGTAACTATTTATTGTTGCCTGCGTTTTTTTTATGTTTCCTATCACCGTTTTAACTTTTTCTCCCTAGCTTTAAAATTACGTGTACGCTTTTTAATTCAAGCTGTGCGTAACTAAATTAGTTTTATCCAGCCTTTCTTTATACTCATCTTCAATTACTAACCCTTACTTTTAGCCAACAATTACTAACTGGTTTCTCTGTGCTGTTTGGGCTTGAGTAAGCTCTTATTTATTAATTTAGGTGCATTGCAAATTGAATTGCAAAATGCAAATAAAATAGAAAAATTTAAATACTCAAATAACTAAACTTAACCTTTTGAATTTGCTGTTTTTATTTTTGTTTTATTCACTTTCTAAATGGTCTGTAACTTGCTCTTGATTACATAAGTCACTAAGAGTGAAAATCGGAGCAAAACATGAATGCATTTAAGTACCTAGAAGCAGAAAGCCCAGTCAATCTCGCAAGATGGCATGAGTTAGAGAGAATCATGTCGGATGCAATGCAAAATAATTATTTTAAAATGGTTTATCAACCGCTTGTATCATTAGGAACGGGAAAGTTGGTCGGCTTTGAATCGCTAGTAAGGTGCCAATCACCCCGCTTTGGTATTGTAGGCCCTGATGAGTTTATCCCTCATGTAGAGCAATCGGGAATGATTTTAGAATTAGGTGACTGGATTTTTGAGCAATGTTTGTCTGATTTAAAACAGATGCGACATTTTGGTATGACAGATATTGCTGTTTCTTTAAATATTTCACCGGTACAAATTTTAGATGGTGATGTGTTTTCAAAAGTAATGGCTTTGCTAGAAAAGCACCAAATACCACCACAAGCCATTAAAGTTGAATTAACGGAAACAGCGCTAATTCATAGTCCTGATAAAATAGCTAAGGCGTTTGAAAACTTCCATAAAGAAGGCGTAAAGGTGTGGATTGATGATTTTGGCACTGGGTACGCGTCTTTAGGTCTACTTCGTCAATTTGATATCGATGGTTTAAAAATTGATCGCAGTTTTGTAAGTGGTATTGCAACTAATAACGAAGACTTTACGTTATGTAGCGCAATTATTGCGATGGCTCAACGATTGGGCTTACAAACTGTAGCAGAAGGCATTGAAGAGAATGAGCAATTACAAATATTAGAACAACTTGGTTGTGATATTGCTCAGGGGTACTTGCTCGATAAGCCGCAAACATTAACAAAAAGTATTGATACCTGGGCTCTGTAATTGTTTATATTCATTTTGATTTGCAAAATGCAAAAAACAAATTACTCTTAAACTACAATTCTTACATTTTATTAGTGTACGAAGCTTTAACTTACACAAAGGTTATCTATGCCTATATCAGAGCAGTTTATCGATAAAAGTATTACGGAGCTAAATGTTTTAATTCAACTTGAAAAGGATGTTGGAATAAGCGTTTTAGCTCGATTAGTAAACTTATTTATCGATGAATTAGTTACTATGGCTAACCAATTAGATACGGCAATTAATAATGCAGATATTATAAAAATTAGAGAAATAATGCATGTTTTGAAAAACTCGGCTGCCTTATATGGAGCCGCTCCTTTAGCTGCATTGGCAACACAGTTACACGATTCACCACCACCAACCACAGAAGAAAATTTGCACGCAGCGCTTGTTATTAAGCATAACTTGGATAAAACCAGAGATGCATATCAAATAATGAGTAAGAGTATAGCTATCTAGGAGAAAGCCGTGTCAGATATAATGGGTAAAGGCCTTGTTTATATTGTTGAAGATAGCATCGCAAGTGGTGCTTTGTACGCCAGTCAGCTAGAGCAAGTAGGTTTTGAATGTAAGCATTTCGCAGATGGATATTCTGCTTTGGTCGGTATTAAAGAAAAAATGCCTGCGGTGATAGTACAAGATGTATGCTTGCCTGATATAAGTGGGCTTGAAGTTTTACAATTTGTAAATAAACAAAAAAATCCTGCTAATGTAGTCATGATCACCTCAAATAGTTCTATTGATATTGCAGTGGAAGCTATGCGTTTAGGTGGCTTCGATTTTTTAGAAAAACCCTTCACAAGTCAGCGACTTATTAGCTCAGTAGAAAGTGCGTTAACACCCAAAGAGCAAGCTAAAGTACAACCTTTGGTTCAAAGCAGTGATAAAAGCCAAGATTTTGTTGGTGAATCTCTCGCAATGAAAACCGTTTTTAGATTGCTAGATAGCGCAGCTAGAAGCAAAGCATGCGTATTTATTACAGGTGAAAGTGGAACCGGTAAAGAAGTATGCGCACAAACCCTTCATGATTCGAGCCCTCGCAGCCAAGGCCCTTTTATTGCTATAAACTGTGCTGCGATCCCTGCTGAGTTATTTGAATCAGAATTTTTTGGGCATGTTAAAGGGGCATTTAGTGGCGCTTTAAGCGATCGTAAAGGCGCAGTTGAAGTGGCCAACGGCGGTACGTTATTTCTAGATGAACTATGTGAAATGGAGCTTAACTTACAAGCTAAGTTATTGCGCTTTTTACAAACTGGCATATTTAGCAAGGTTGGTAGCAGCGAAGTATTACACAGCGATGTCCGCTTGGTATGTGCAACCAACAGAAATCCAATAATAGAGGTAGCAGAGGGGCGCTTTAGAGAAGATTTATATTATCGTTTAAATGTTATCCCCGTAAAGCTCCCGCCTTTAAGGGAGCGCGGAAACGATATTTTGCTGCTCGCTGAGTATATTTTAAAACAAAAAAGCGATAGCAACCCTAAACATTTTATTGGCTTTTCTGATGAAGTTAAGGCGCTTTTTTGTAATTACGATTGGCCAGGAAATATACGCGAACTGCAAAATGTAATTGAAAATACAGTCGTTATTAATGATGGCGATGTAATAGAAAGAGATATGCTACCAAATTCATTTGGTCTAGGCGCTGTAAAACACTCAGGCTCAACTAAGTCAATTCACAATACAAACGATCAGAGTGTTCAATTATCTCCTATGTCGGTTCACGATATAGAACCATTATGGCAAGTTGAAAAAAGGGCTATTGAAAACGCAATCAAAAGCTGCGAAGACAACATTCCTCTTGCTGCTGCTTATTTAGGGGTAAGTGCATCTACCATTTATAGAAAAATAAAGGGATGGTCTTAAAGCTTTAATAGATTTTTAATTGCAATTTTAGGTTGAATTAATAAAAGTTACCCTAAACTCTATGTGTAAGAGCAAAATTAATTTTTAATCTGAAATAGTAAAAGGAGATCGCAATGAGTAACACTAGTTTAAAACCTGCGGATATTATGCCATCACTAGTAGTGAGTGATGTTGATGAGAAAAAGGTAGATTTAGTTGACAGAATAAGTGACTCTCCGTGGAAAATGATTGTTGTTTATCGAGGCCAGCACTGCCCTAAATGTACTGCGCAACTCAACGAGCTTGCTAAAGTTCATAAAGACTTTAAAGAGGCTGGAGTTGAAGTGGTTGCAGTAAGTGGTGATAGCCATGAGCAGCTTAATAAACATCTTGAAAAAATAGATATTAACTTCCCAATTTACTATGGTTTAACAATCGAACAAATGACTGATTTAGGGCTACATATTAGCGAGCCTCGCAGTGGTGCAGAAACTGATCATCCATTTGCTGAACCAGGAATTTATGTGCTTAATGAAAAAAATCAGCTTCAAATGGTCGATATATCAAACAGCCCGTTTGTTCGTCCTGATTTAGAGCAACTGCTAGGTGGGATTAAGTTTTCAAGAGAAAACGACTATCCAATCCGGGGCACATTTATTAAATAGTATTCATTTTACATGGTTTCAAAAAAGGCACTCTTCAGTGCCTTTTTTATTTATTTTTAATAAATTTACTTGAAAACAATTTTACCGTCCATATATAGTTAAGTAGGACGCCTGATGGGTCCTAAATTAAACTTAAACAATTGAAATTTATATTATTAATTAAACTTTGCTTGAGCTTGTTCAATAGAAAAGCACATGCAAAATATCGCTTAAATATGAGGATATTATTATGCGTACAGTAGACTTATCACCACTTTATCGTTCATTTATCGGCTTCGAACATTTAGCATCACTTATGGATGCGGCAGCTAATACAGACAAGCAGCCGAGTTTTCCTCCTTACAATATAGAAGCACTCGATAAAGACAAATACAGAATCACTATGGCCGTTGCTGGTTTTAGTGATAGTGAATTAACCATTGAGTCAGAAAACAACACATTAAAAGTTGCAGGTATTAAAGCTAATAAAGATGAAAATAATGAACGTAAGTTTATTCATCAAGGTATAGCAGAGCGTAACTTTGAACGTAAATTTCAGCTTGGAGACCATGTAAAAGTACTTGGTGCCGATTTAGCTAACGGCTTATTAAGCATAGAGTTACAGCGTGAAATTCCTGAAGCACTTAAACCACGTAAAATAGAAATTGGTAATAGCAATCTAATAGAAGGTAAATAGTCTTCTAAAGTACATATTCCCCTGATTATTTAGCCGCCTCATTTGAGGCGGTTTTTTACTTAAAGCGCTTCTAAATTATTAAGGTAGTAGGTTGCTTGTTGCAGCGTTTGTTCTTGAAGTGTTTCATCTTGTTTATCCCAGTTTTTATATACCATACCAATACGTGGGTTTTTCTCTAGCCTGTCTCTGTGTCTATTCATGAAATGCCAATACAAGCTATTTAGCGGGCAGGCTTTATCTCCTACTTTTTGTTTAACATCGTACTGACAGCTTTTGCAATAATCGCTCATTTTATTAATGTAGTTACCGCTTGCAGCATAAGGCTTTGTTGCAATTATTCCATCATCGGCAAACTGACTCATGCCTCGGGTGTTGGGCATTTCTACCCATTCTATGGCATCTATATAAACGCCTAAGTACCAGTTGTCTACGTCATCAGGGTTTATTCCTGTGAGCATGCAAAAGTTCCCAATAACCATTAGGCGCTGAATATGATGAGCATAAGCGGTTTCAAGGCTTTGCTTGAGTGAGTGGCTTAGACAATTCATTTTTGTAGAGCTGTTCCAAAAATAAGATGGCAGTTTATTTTTGGCTTGTAATTGATTTTTAACTGCGTAGTCGGGCATGTTAACCCAATAAATGGCACGTACATACTCTCTCCAGCCTAATATTTGCCTGGTAAAGCCCTCTACTTGCGAGAGGGATATTTCATTGGGTCTTTGTTCGTATTCGCTTATTACACGTTTGATTACATATAACGGGTGGAGTATTTTTGCGTTTAGGGCAAACGATAAACGGCTATGGTACAGGCTGGTATTATTTTTACTTTGATCTGTCATCGCATCTTGAAAGTGACCAAAGCGACTAAGTAAGTGCTCACAAAAGTATTCAAGAGATTCAATCGCTTGTTTACGCGTTGTTGGCCACTCCAGTGAATGTTCATTTATTTCACCCAAATAAGCGACGTTGTGTTTATTTAAACGAGAAATAATACTGCTAACATCAGTATTGAATAACTTAGGCTCTGGGATGTCGGCTAAGTCTTTTTTGGAAAATTTATTACGATTATTACTATCAAAATTCCATTTGCCACCAGTTGGCTTTGCATCATCAATTAATATATTAAATTGCTTACGCATAGCACGATAAAAGTGCTCCATTGTTACATGCTTGTTTTTTGTAAAGCGTGTTTTTATATCGGTGAACGGTAATAAAAAGTGTTCAGTATCTGTAGCAATTACATTTAATGAGCTATCACTTTTAAACTTAGCTAATTGAGATTTTAGCCTAAACTCGTCAGGGTATTGATATTCAATAGAGTCGCATTGGTATTTATCGGCAACTCGCTTGAGTAATTCAATCAAGTCCTTGTCGTCATCGGTATCATCAAGTGTTAAATGCAAAACATTAAAACCTGCCGTGTTTAATGCAGTTGCAAAGTTTTCCATAGCATTAAAAAAAGCACACAGTTTTTGAATGTGATGTTTAACGTAGTCAGTTTCTTGTTTTAGTTCTGCGATGAGGTAAAGCGTGTCGTCGTCTTTTTGCTTGTACCATGAATGAGATGGGTTTAGCTGATCGCCTAGTATTAGTCTGAGTGTTTTGTGATGGGTCATAGTAAAGCCAAATTTTTTTATACGGACGTATTTAATTAAAGGATCGTTTTACTATTTAACTACGAGTGAATAGAGCAAAAAGGCTTAACCGATTATCAAGGCAATAAAGGCGTGTTGGATCATGGTGTGCAAATGAGTTTAATTAATGGGGAGGTTGAGTAAGTTAAATTGCCACCCCTAAAATTTTATATTTAAATTTTATTACTTTGCTTTTGCTGCATTTTTTGTTGTAACGAAACCACATTAGATACATTAAATAGAATATTGCTGGCAAAGTTTTCAAAATATTTAAGGGCTTTTTTCCAAGCGAGCTGGCTCTCAGGAGTAAAGTGTTTACCAAGGTGCTCTTTAAGGGTTTCGTAAAACGCATCAGATAATAGTGCAATGTCACTTTGCGAAACACTGCTTTTTTTTAGGTACATTAAATGATGTGCTAAAAAAGGAGCTACCGATGCTGGCTTATCTAAATGTTTAACAATTCGTTCTAACACACAAAAAAGGGTAAAACTCTTTTCGTTAAATTGTAAGGCTGTTGGGTAATTCATTTCAATGCTAGATTCAGCCAATTTACTGTGAAATCGAGCCGTGAATGCATGAAAATTTGGCTTAATAATTGTTAAGTTATTTAACAATGCTGATTGTTGTTGGTTCATTTTTATCTCGCTGCAGTGAGTAATAACTATTATTATTAAGTGGCATAAAATTGATTATAGCGGGCAGATAAAATTCTGCACGTTTTTTTAGTGTTAAAGT
Organism: Pseudoalteromonas sp. APC 3358; assembly: GCF_030408075.1. Classification (NCBI taxonomy): domain Bacteria; kingdom Pseudomonadati; phylum Pseudomonadota; class Gammaproteobacteria; order Alteromonadales; family Pseudoalteromonadaceae; genus Pseudoalteromonas; species Pseudoalteromonas sp. APC 3358. The sequence continues at coordinate 112,371 of NZ_JASDCE010000003.1, read as the reverse complement.
ATGGGTTTTAGTTATATCAATTTATTTTCTGGTAAATTGTAAGCATCTAAAAGGTACTAAGGTAGCTCAAATTTAGTTTGTTTGATTTTCACTCAAAAATAATAAGCTGTAATATTTAATAATTTAGAGACAGCATTTTATAAAATTGATTGATTACTTATGTTACTTATATATACATTAAATTAGCATCTTGACGAATTGGAAATTTTATAAACTAATTGCGTATTATAGTTGCTAATCATCCCGTACATCCTTATAATAGCGGCCATTGTTTAGCATGTTGTAAAACAGCTAACAGCGATATTAAATTTAAAGTTTGATATCTATTGGCGCGGGATGGAGCAGTCTGGTAGCTCGTCGGGCTCATAACCCGAAGGTCGTCGGTTCAAATCCGGCTCCCGCAACCAATTCTACTAGTAGGTATTACCTTACTAATTTATATCGCGCATTCTAAGTAATGCGCGTTTTGCGTTTTAGACTATGTAGTTTAATTAGGTCAGTTTACTGACTCGCAACCAAGCTTGGCCCTAGGCCACACAGTTTTATGCTTTATTGGTGTGACGCCCCGCTTGGTTCGGGGCGTTGTTGTATCTGCACCTTGCGATTTGTGGCAATTGTCATCAAATTAAAACTTAAACTCAGTATTTTAGGGCTATAAGCCCTTTTTTTGTTTGTATGGAGGATTTTCGTGACAAAACTTGAACAAGATTTAGTAACCATGTTAACGCCTGCGGTAGAAATGTTAGGCTTTGAATTGCATGGTCTTGAATTTGTGCAAGCGGGTCGCCATTCTACCTTAAGAGTATATATTGCTCATGAGGATGGGATCTCAGTTGATAACTGTGCGGATGCAAGTCGCCAAATTAGTGCGATTTTAGACGTCGAAGACCCAATTACAAATGAATATGATTTGGAAGTATCGTCTCCTGGTGTTGATCGTCTATTATTCAAACAAGATCACTACGAGCAGGCGCAAGGAGAGGAAGTACGCGTGCGTACTAAACTTCCACAGGATGGTCGTCGTAATTTTAAAGGCGACTTAGTAGCAGTTAGCAGCGATATGATCACACTATCTAGCGATGGTGCAGAGCATCTGATCATGCTTAGTAACATCGAACGTGCGAATTTAATCGCGAAGTTTTAAATTCGAGTGCGAAGGAATAGGGCAAGCGAGGCATTACCCATGGCAAAAGAGATATTATTGGTTGCTGAAGCCGTTTCCAATGAGAAAGCGGTTCCAAAAGAAAAGATTTTTGAAGCTCTAGAGTTCGCTTTAGCGACAGCTACAAAGAAAAAACACGATGGCGAAATTGAAGTACGCGTAGCAATTGACCGTAAAACCGGTGATTACGATACGTTCCGTCGTTGGCAGATTGCCGCTGTATTAGAAGATGGTTCTTTAGAGAACCCATACAGCGAAATCACTCTAGAAGCAGCACAGGTTGAAGAACCTGATTTGCAAATGGGTGATTATGTTGAAGAGCAAATCGACTCAATCAAATTTGACCGTATTACAACACAAATGGCTAAGCAAGTTATCGTACAAAAAGTACGTGAAGCTGAGCGCGCTTTAGTTGTTGAAGCATACAAAGATCAAGAAGGCGAGCTGGTAACGGGTGTTGTTAAAAAAGCAACTCGCGATGCAATCGTACTTGATTTAGGTAACAACGCAGAAGCGGTAATTTACCGTGATGACATGTTACCACGTGAAAACTTCCGCCCGGGTGACCGTATCCGTGGTCTTTTATATGAAGTTAAGCCTGAAGCACGCGGTGCACAATTATTTGTAACGCGCTCTAAACCTGAAATGCTAATGGAATTATTCCGCATTGAGGTGCCAGAAATTGGCGAAGAGATGATTGAATTACGTGCAGCAGCACGTGATCCAGGTTCACGCGCTAAAATTGCCGTTAAATCTAACGACAAACGCATTGACCCAATTGGTGCATGTGTTGGTATGCGTGGCGCACGAGTTCAGGCTGTATCGTCAGAACTTGGCGGTGAGCGTGTTGATATCGTACTTTACGATGACAACCCGGCACAATTTGTTATCAATGCAATGGCGCCAGCAGAGGTTGCTTCAATCGTAATGGATGAAGACACTCACTCAATGGATATCGCTGTAGAAGCAGATAACCTAGCGCAAGCAATTGGTCGTAATGGTCAAAACGTTCGTTTAGCAAGTCAGTTAACTGGCTGGGAACTAAACGTAATGACTGTTGAAGACATGCGTACTAAAAATGAAGCTGAATCTGATAAGTTACTTAACTTATTCACTGAAAATTTAGAAATTGATGATGAGTTTGCATCATTACTTATCAACGAAGGTTTCTCGACACTTGAAGAAGTGGCGTATGTACCAGCGTCTGAATTTTTAGAAATTGATGGTCTTGATGAAGAGACTGTAGATTTACTGCGCTCACGCGCAAAAGATGCATTGACAACTAAAGCACTTAAAACGGAAGAAAGCTTAGATGGCGCAGAGCCAGCTGAAGACTTACTTGCGCTTGAAGGCTTAGAGCGTCACTTAGCATTTGTTATGGCAAGCAAGGGTGTTGTTACACTTGAAGACTTGGCAGAGCAAGGTATTGACGAATTAGTTGATATCACAGAACTTTCATCTGAAAAAGCGGGTGAACTGATTATGGCTGCACGAAACATTTGTTGGTTTGCAGACGAGTAATTTATTAACGGAGGTATTACACACTATGGCAGAAGTAAATGTTGAAAAACTAGCCGGCGATATAGGTACGACTGTTGATAAATTGCTACAGCAGTTTTCACAAGCAGGTATCACTAAGCAAGCAACTGATAACGTAACAGAAGCTGAAAAAGCAACGTTACTTGATCATTTAAGCAAGCATCATGGCGGTACAGGTTCAGATGGCCCAGCGCGTATGACTTTACAACGTAAGAGCAAAAGCACTTTAAGTGTTACGGGCTCTACTGGTAAAGCAAAAGATGTTCAAGTTGAAGTTCGCAAAACACGTACTTACGTGAAGAAAAGCGCAATGGAACAAGAACAAGAGCAAGCTCGCTTAGCTGCTGAAGAAAAAGTGCGTCTTGAAGAGCAGCAAAAAGCTGACCAAGAAGCCGCAGAATTAAAAGCGAAACAAGAGGCAGAACGCAAAGCGAAAGAAGAAGCCGACCGTAAAGCCAAAGAAGAAGCTAAACGCAAAGCTGATGCAGAGCGTAAAGCGAAACAAAAGCAGATGACCCCAGAGCAAAGTGCTAAGTCTGAGAAAGATCGCATAGAAGCTGAGCGTCTGCAAAAAGAAGCAGAAGAGGCCGCATTGAAGAAAGCTGAAGAAGAAGCGAAACGTCAAGCAGAAGAAGCAAGAAAGCTAGCTGAAGAAAACTCGGCACGCTGGAAGAAAGAAGAAGAAGAACGTAAGAAACGCGAAGAAACAGCGGATCACCATCTTACGACTTCTACTTATGCACGTGAAGCAGAAGATGTTGCCGATGCTCGTGATGAGCAAGGTACACGCCGTGCTAAGAAAAAGAAAAAAGCGCCAGCAAAAGATAAATTTGCAGCGTCAAGAGGCCGTAACAAGTCTAAGTTAAAAGCACCTGCATCATTACAACATGGTTTCCAAAAACCAACTGTTGATGTTAAAAACGAAGTGCGTATTAGCGAAACAATTACAGTAGCTGAGCTTGCATCACGCATGGCCGTTAAAGGCGCTGAAGTTGTTAAAACAATGATGAAAATGGGTGACATGGTTACTATTAACCAAGTGATTGACCAAGAAGCTGCACAATTAGTTGCAGAAGAAATGGGTCACAAGGTTATCATTGTTAAAGAAAACGAATTAGAGCAAACAGTACTTAATGACCGCCACGAAGATGGTAAGTCAGAGCCACGTGCTCCAGTAGTAACTGTAATGGGTCACGTTGACCATGGTAAAACATCAACTCTTGATTACATTCGTTCTGCGAAGGTTGCTTCTGGCGAAGCCGGTGGTATTACACAGCATATTGGTGCATACCATGTTGATGTAAACGGTCACATGATCACCTTCTTAGATACACCAGGACATGCTGCATTTACTTCAATGCGTGCTCGTGGTGCTAAAGCGACTGATATCGTAATCCTAGTAGTTGCAGCAGATGATGGCGTTATGCCACAAACTAAAGAAGCGGTACAGCATGCTCGTGCAGCTGGCGTTCCTTTAATCATCGCAGTAAACAAAATGGATAAAGAAGGCGCAGATCCAGATCGTGTTAAAAACGAACTTGCTGTACTAGACGTTATTCCAGAAGAATGGGGCGGCGATACGCAGTACGTTCATATCTCAGCTAAAACTGGCTTAGGTATTGACGACCTTCTTGAAGCAGTATTGAACCAATCTGAACTTTTAGAGCTTTCTGCACCTACTGAAGGTATGGCGGCTGGTGTTGTTATTGAATCTCGTCTTGATAAAGGCCGTGGTCCAGTAGCATCAGTACTTGTTCAATCTGGTACGCTTAACCAAGGTGACATTGTATTATGTGGTCTTGAGTATGGCCGTGTTCGTGCAATGCGCGATGAAAACGGTAAAGACATTAAGTCAGCTGGTCCATCTATCCCAGTTGAGATTTTAGGTCTTTCTGGTATTCCTGCTGCAGGCGACGAAGCGACTGTAGTTAAAGATGAGCGTAAAGCGCGTGAAGTTGCTTTATACCGTCAAGGTAAGTTCCGCGATGTTAAACTAGCACGTCAGCAAAAAGCTAAGCTTGAAAACATGTTTACTAACATGACTGAAGGCGATGTTTCTGAAGTTAACGTGGTACTTAAAGCAGACGTTCAAGGTTCTATCGAAGCAATCTCTGATTCACTAACTAAACTTTCTACTGATGAAGTGAAAGTGAAGATTGTTGGTTCAGGTGTTGGTGGTATTACCGAAACTGATGCAACACTAGCTGCAGCGTCTAACGCAATTGTAGTTGGCTTTAACGTTCGTGCTGATGCTTCAGCTCGTAAAGTTATCGAGACTGAAAACTTAGACCTACGTTACTACAGCGTAATCTACAGCTTGATTGACGAAGTTAAACAAGCAATGTCAGGTATGCTAGCGCCAGAGTTTAAACAAGAAATCATTGGTCTTGCTCAAGTTCGTGACGTATTCAAGTCTCCAAAAATTGGCGCAATCGCTGGTTGTATGGTTACTGAAGGTGTTATTAAACGTAGCGCTCCAATCCGTGTACTACGTGAAAACGTTGTTATCTATGAAGGTGAACTTGAGTCACTTCGTCGCTTTAAAGACGATGTTGCTGATGTTCGTAACGGCATGGAATGTGGTATCGGCGTTAAGAACTACAATGACGTACGTGTTGGTGACCAAATCGAAGTATTCGAAACAGTTGAAGTACAACGTACTCTATAATTGTTACTAGGGAGTATTGAACGCTCAGGTTAACGCCGGACGTTCTACACACCCTACGCTAAGATTTTAAATGGGGGCTTAGCCCCCATTTGCATATCCATTATTTAGTTAACTTATTATTTAATTTCAATAAGTTATTATTTTAGGACAAGTATAATGAGAGAATTTTCTCGCACTGATCGTGTTGCACAGCAAATCCAAAAAGAGATTGCTGTAATTTTACAACGCGAAATTAAAGATCCACGCTTAGGTATGGTGACAGTGTCAGCGGTAGAAGTATCGCGCGATTTATCTTATGCCAAAATTTTCATTACTGTGTTTAACACACAAGATGAAGACGCAGCAAAGCAAAGCGCAAAAGTACTTAATGAAGCAACGGGCTATATTCGCTCGTTACTTGGTAAGCGTATCCGTGCACGTATAATGCCTGAGTTAAAGTTTGTAGTTGATAACTCATTAATGGAAGGTATGCGTATTTCTAATTTAGTGGATTCTATTATTCGCGAAGATAACGCAAAGCATGTAGATGAAGACGTAGAAAGTGTTGATGCTGCTGATGTTTCAGATAGCGAAGAAGGTACTGATCACGTAGACGATACAGATAGCGAAGAAGGCACTGATACAGATGGCAAAGCGCAGTAAAGGCCGTGCAGTTGACGGTATTTTGTTGTTAAACAAACCTGAAGGCATTTCATCAAATAAAGCATTACAGCAAGCAAAAAGTGTTTATTTTGCGCAAAAAGCTGGGCACACAGGTGCTTTAGATCCACTTGCCACAGGTATGCTGCCAATTTGTTTTGGTGAAGCGACTAAGTTTACGCAGTTTTTACTCGATACAGATAAAACCTATATCGTTCGTGCACAACTGGGTGAGCGTACAACAACATCAGATTCTGATGGCGAAATTGTTAGCACTAAAGATGTGAACGTTACGCGTGAACAGCTAACAAAAGAAATAGCTGCTTTTGTTGGTGAGTCTGAACAATATCCGTCAATGTACTCAGCTCTTAAGTACCAAGGTAGACCGTTATATAAGTACGCGCGCGAAGGTATTGAAGTTCCTCGTAAATGCAGAAAAATAAACGTGTTTAGCTTATCGTTTGACGAATTTGATGAACAAAGCAACGTATTACAAATGACGGCCCATGTATCTAAAGGGACCTACATTCGTACAATCGTTGATGATTTAGGCGAAAACCTAGGCTGTGGCGCACACGTTATTATGCTCCACAGAACCGCTGTTGGTCAGTATCCGGCAGATAAAATGGTCTCGCTTGATGAGATTGAAGCGTTGCTTGCTAAAGCGAAAGAAGAAGAGCTTGCGCCTTCAACTTATTTAGACTCGCTATTGCTACCAATTGATACTGCTTTAACTGATTTACCCGTTGTTGAAATTACAAAAGAACAAGGGGGAATTTTTAGTCACGGGCAAGCTGTAGAATTATCAATCGCTTTACCTGATGGTGCAATTAAAGTTGTTGCGGATAATATATTTATTGGTACTGGTGAGCGTAACTCAAACGGTCATTTAAAGGTTAAACGTGGTCTTGCTAGTCAGCAAGACGATTACGTAAAGCCTGAATAAGCAACTAATGTGCCTAACGGTGGCTTATTAGTTGTAGTTGGGGATAATTAGCTTGTAGTTATTCCTACAGTTGGTAGAATACGCCCGCTTAATCGTTTTGGCTGAATTAGTGATCGGCTAAGACACCTTTTAAATTTAATTTTTGGAGTTACTATGTCACTAAGCAATCAAGAAAAAATCGATATCATTGCTAAATTTGCACGTGCAGAAGGCGATACAGGTTCATCAGAAGTACAAGTAGCATTACTTACTTTTGACATCAACAAGCTTCAAGGTCACTTTGCTGATCACAAGCATGACTTCCACTCACGTCGTGGTCTGCTTCGTAAAGTAAGCACTCGCCGTAAACTACTTGATTACCTTAAAGGTAAAGACATCACTAGTTATACTGCGTTAATCAAAGAACTTGGCCTACGTCGCTAAGAACTAGATTATAGAAAAAGGAGCTTTTTAGCTCCTTTTTTTGTGCCTGAAATTTGTGTTTCCAAATTAAGAAAATTCTTAAACCTATTGAATTATAATATAAAACCCCCATTTCATAGCCTACCAATAGCTGTTGTATTTACCCGCTAATTAGCCCAGTTTAAATCTAGTAGCTAGTGTGTGTTGACCTTTCGTGATTAATTTTGCAGCTGTATGTTTGGTCTTTAGGCAAGGCAGCGCCTATGTAGTGTGGTTATTCCCCATAAATAGGCGATAACGCAGCATAAATGCCAAACATGCGCTGCCCTGCGGGTTCATCCTAGGGGCGATTAACTCTTTGTTGCTCGATTTTTACTTAGCCCACTAGGTTACAAATCTCGCGCCGTGATTAAATCGACCCTAGATTGAACAAATTTCAATCCACAAAGATCAACACACCCTAGACTCGCATTTTGAAGCAGCTTTGGTATATACTATGCGCGTAGGTAAAAAGGTTTATCTACGCTTATTCACATCATTGCCAATTGTAGTACTTAATTGATTTCCAACTGAATACAATTATGTACTGTAATTGGTACTTTGATGACAACTTATTAGAATACATTTAAGGAATATTTTAAGTGCAAGCAATTATTAAAGAATTCAAACTAGGTCAACATACAGTGACTCTAGAAACTGGTGCAATCGCTCGTCAAGCAGACGGCGCTGTACTTGCAAGCATTGGCGACACTTCAGTTTTAGTAACTGTTGTTGGTAAGCGTGAAGCACAACCTGGCCAAGACTTTTTCCCACTAACAGTTAACTACCAAGAGCGTATGTACGCTGCTGGTCGTATCCCAGGTGGTTTCTTAAAGCGTGAAGGTCGTCCTAACGATGGCGAAACACTTATTGCACGTCTTATTGACCGTCCAATTCGTCCACTTTTCCCAAGCGGTTTTGTAAACGAAGTACAAGTTATTGCTACTGTTGTTTCTGTTAACCCTGAAATCCAACCTGATATGGTTGCGATGATTGGTACTTCAGCAGCACTTGCTATCTCTGGTATCCCGTTCAGTGGTCCAATTGGTGCATCTCGCGTTGGTTACATCAACGGCGAATATGTACTTAACCCTACATTAAAAGAGCTTGAAGAAAGCCAACTTGATTTAGTGGTAGCCGGTACTGATAAAGCGGTACTTATGGTTGAATCAGAAGCTAACGTACTTGCAGAAGACGTAATGCTTGGCGCTGTTGTATATGGTCATGAGCAATCTCAAGCGATCATCACTGCAATCGAAGAATTTAAAGCAGAAGCAGGCAAGCCTACTTGGGATTGGACTGCACCAGCTAAGAACGTTGCACTAGAAGATAAAGTTGCAGCAATTGCTGCTGATAAAGTAGGCGCAGCTTACTTAATCACTGATAAAGTAGCGCGTAAAGAAGCACTTGGCGTAGCTAAAGATGAAGTTGTTGCAGTGTTAACAGCTGAACTTGCTGAAGGCGAGTCTTTAGATAAGCAAGAAATTGGTAAAATCTTCGGTTCACTTGAGAAGAAAATCGTTCGTGGCCGTATCGCTTCTGGCGAAAAACGTATCGATGGTCGTGAACCAGATATGATTCGTGCACTAGATGTAATGACTGGCGTATTACCGCGTACTCACGGTTCTGCTATCTTTACTCGTGGCGAAACTCAAGCGTTAGTAACAGCTACACTTGGTACAGAACGTGATTCACAGTTAATCGACGATTTAACTGGTACTCATAAAAACCACTTTATGCTTAACTACAACTTCCCTCCATTCTGTGTAGGTGAAACTGGTTTTGTTGGTTCTCCTAAGCGTCGTGAAATCGGCCATGGTAACCTTGCTAAACGTGGTATTGCAGCTGTAATGCCAACATTGACTGAATTCCCATATTCAATCCGTGTAGTATCTGAAATCACTGAATCAAACGGTTCATCTTCAATGGCTTCTGTATGTGGTACTTCACTTGCACTTATGAATGCCGGTGTACCAATTAAAGCTTCTGTTGCCGGTATTGCGATGGGTCTAGTTAAAGAAGACGATAAATTCGTTGTTCTTTCTGACATCTTAGGTGATGAAGATCACTTAGGTGACATGGACTTTAAAGTTGCTGGTACAGCTGCAGGTATCACTGCACTTCAAATGGATATCAAAATCGAAGGTATCACTCAAGAAATCATGCAAATTGCGCTTAAACAAGCAAAAGCTGCACGTTTACATATCTTAGAAGTGATGGACGAAGCAATTTCAGCTCCTTCTGAAGAGCTATCAATGTTTGCTCCTCGCATATACACAATGAAAATCCCACAGAAGAAAATCGCTGAAGTTATCGGTAAAGGTGGCGCAACTATTCGTCAGCTTACTGAAGAAACTGGTACAACGATTGAAATCGGTGACGACGGTACAATTAAAATTGCCGCTACTGATGGCGAAAGTGCAGCTAATGCAATTAGCCGTATTGAGCAATTAACAGCTGAACTTGAAGTAGGTACTATCTACGAAGGTAAAGTTGTACGTATTGTTGATTTCGGTGCGTTTGTAAACATTCTTCCTGGTAAAGATGGTCTAGTACATATTTCTCAAATTAGTACTGAGCGCGTTAATAACGTGGCTGATCACCTTTCTGAAGGTCAAGAAGTTAAAGTTAAAGTACTAGAAGTAGATCGCCAAGGCCGTGTACGTCTAAGTATTAAAGAAGCAATGGAATCAGCAGCACCTGCAGCTGACGCGCCAACTGACGCGTAATTGTTAACTTATTAATCTAGTTATATTAGCTAGATGATAAAAAAGGGGCTGTTTAGCCCCTTTTTTTATGCTTTAATGAAACCTTATTGGACAAGGTCTGTCTTATATTAATCGCGATATATCTTGGTATTAAGGATTTTAATGATACTCAAACATTTAGCTTTGGCATCTTTTGCTATTTTGTCTTTAAGCGCTTGCCAAACTACAACAGATTCAGAACCAACCCCGATTGTTAATGTGCCATTTACTGCACCTTTAGCCTCTGACTTTAGAAGTGAAATTGCTATTGCACGCTACTCAGAGTTATTGAATAGGGCTGACTTAAGCGAAGAGCAACAAGCTAAGCTTTATTACGACCGTGGTGTACTTTTCGATAGTCTAGGTATGACCACTCTTTCGCGTATTGATTTTAACCGCGCAGTAAAACTTAAGCCTGATTTAGCTGAAGTATATAATTTTTTAGGTATTCAACATACGCTTATGCAGCAGTACGAAAAAGCCTATGAGTTTTTTGATTCAGCTCTAGAACTTGATGAAGAGCATGAATACGCCTATTTAAATCGAGGAATTGCACTGTATTACGGCGATAGAGCTGGCCTTGCTAAAAATGACTTTAACGAGTTTTTAGCTCGTTCTCCTAACGATCCGTACCGTGTTTTATGGGTTTATTTAGCCCAGGCACAAGAGGATAAAGTAATCGCACTTGACGCACTTAAACAAAATGCGACTGCGCTTGATGAATCGCAATGGGCGTATCAGTTAATTTCTCTTTATACGGGCGATATGAGTGAACATGCATTTTTATCAGGCATTAGTGATGGTGTAAGAACTGAGCAAGAATATGCGCAGCGTTTATGTGAAGCTTATTTTTACCTAGCTAAAATGCATCAAGCAGCGGGTGAGCTTTATTTAGCATCAGACTATTTTAGGCTTGCGCTAGCAACCAATGTACATGAGTTTATTGAGTACAAATATGCGCGTTTAGAACTTGAGTTGATGGAAGGTGTTGACGCAAGTTAAGCGTTTTAAATTAATAGGTGTATTACTATGTTGTTTGTTAATTACAGGCTCGAGTAATCACCTTGGCGCTATTGGCTTTTGGCATGTTTTAAATACAAAAGCCAATGTTCTACAAAGTTATTGGAATTCACCAGCTTATTTTTCTGATCACCTAGAGCAGTTACCAAAGACCTCTTTAGCTATACTTGCTCGCAGTAAAATTTCCTCAGCACAATATATGTATTCTCTTAAGCTTATTAAAAGCAGTCAGAGTGATACTGCAAAACAATTTTGGCTCTTTGCTATAAATGACTTAACAATCCCAGAGCGTAAAATATTAGCAACAAAGTTACTTGAGCAATCACGTTGGAGCGATTTAGAGTTACTCGCTAGTAAAAACAAATTACCAGCAGGAGATGTACTAAATCATCTAAAACTTCAGTTAAAAATACCACAGAGTAAAATATCTACCGCGTTTATCCACGATCTCGGTTTTTCATCTTTAAGAAATATAAGCAAACCTAATAAGCAATGTATGTTTAACGTGCTGACTATGAGCAATCATCGCAGTGGCTTATATAAACTTACAGAGTTTATTAATGCTTATAATAAACAACCAGAGCCCCGTGAAAATATTTTTTGCTTTTCAAAACCCGTTTACGTTGCGGGTATGCTTGAGTGTAAAAGTAGTACTAGTCAAATAGCAAAGTGTGACTGGCAATCATCTAAACTTAATAGCCAGCTTCCTAACAATTTTGATTTTATAGTGATGATGCCTAAAGATGGAACGGCTAATGTCACGAAGGGAACAATGCTAATAAACTCAAAAGCAAAATACAGTATATTTTTGCATGAGCTGATGCATTTTAACGGTTTTGAAGATGAATACGCTTTGCCTAAAACTAAGCAAGCATGGTTGTGTGCAAAAACGGGTTTTGTTGCACCTAATTTATTTATTTCTCATGGTGAGTCGCCGCCAACAGGTTGGCATAAAGCAAAGAGTTGCCAGGTAGGGGGTATTGCTTATAAACCTAGTGAAAATTGGTCTATTATGCAATATCAGCAGTTAGGGCTCTCAGCGCAGTATAGACAACTTTGGTTGAAACATTTAGATATGACCAATGGTAACTTTCATCGTCACCCTGGCGTGCTTACATTTGCAAATAAGGCCATATTAAATTAACAATTATCAGTATTAATTAATTGTTTTTTTAGGCTTAATAAATTGTTAGTTCTTGTTTAAAAAACACCCATACAGAACCGCTTTTTATAGACAAAATCAGTGTTTTTCAGTATAACTATAGTCATTAATGTCGTTTAAAAACAGGCAGTAAAAGCATCACTTAGTATTAAAAAGAGATGCCCTGATAAACTTATGATAATAAAAGGCTCTACATTATGACTTTGCTCTGGATACCCTTGTTATCCTTAATTGGCAGTGTTATTTCTGCATGCACAGGTAAGTTATCCCGCAATTTAAGCACTAGTTTAACGGCTCTTGCGCCTTTGACGGCTTTGGGGATTACTCTATACCATGCACCTGCCGTTTTAGCGGGCGAAACCATTCGTTATTCTTTAGCTTGGATCCCGTCAATAGGACTCGATTTGTCTCTGCGGTTAGACGGCCTCAGTTTATTGTTTATGTTTATGATTTTAGGCATAGGCTTGCTCGTTATCCTCTACACCCGTTACTACCTAAGCGCTAATGACTCAATGGCTAAGCTATATAGTTACTTAATGCTATTTATGACTGCAATGCTTGGTATTGTTATGTCTAACAACGTCATTCAACTGTGGTTGTTTTGGGAATTAACGAGCATCAGCTCATTTTTATTAATTAGTTTTTGGTGGCATAAATCAGAAGCGCGAAAAGGCGCACGTATGGCGCTTGCTGTAACAGGCGCGGGCGGCTTAGCGTTACTTGCTGGATTGATGCTATTAGGTGATATTGTTGGTAGTTACGACCTAGATGTTATTCTAGCGAGTAAAGCAATAATTCAATCTCATGATTTATACGAAGTAGCATTGGTATTGGTGCTACTGGGTGCGTTTACTAAATCGGCACAATTTCCATTTCACTTTTGGCTTCCTCATGCAATGGCAGCGCCTACGCCAGTAAGCGCGTATTTACATTCTGCGACGATGGTAAAAGCCGGTATATTTTTGTTAGCACGTTTTCATCCTGCTTTGGCAGGCACCGATACTTGGTTCTTGCTCGTTGGGTTAACGGGTTTAGCTACGCTGTTGTTTGGCGCTTATATAGCACTATTCAAACACGACTTAAAAGGCTTGTTAGCCTATTCAACAATAAGCCATTTGGGTTTAATAACGCTATTACTCGGACTTGATACTGAGCTTGCGACTGTTGCTGCTATTTTTCACATAATTAACCATGCAACGTTTAAAGCGTCGTTATTTATGGCCGTTGGTATTATTGATCACGAAACGGGCACGCGCGATATGCGTAAATTAAATGGTATGTGGCGATACTTACCATACACTGCAACGCTTGCGATGGTCGCGGCGGCTGCAATGGCAGGAGTTCCTTTACTAAATGGCTTCTTGTCTAAAGAAATGTTTTTTGCAGAAACGCTACACCAGCAAGTGCTTGGTTCTATGTCGTGGTTAATTCCAGTACTGGCAACTGTTGCAGGTGCATTAGCTGTTGCGTACTCAGCACGCTTTATTCATGACGTGTTTTTTAATGGTGAACCAATTGATTTACCTCGTACGCCGCATGAGCCACCGCGCTATATGCGTGTACCAATAGAAATACTCGTTGTGATTTGTTTGTTAGTGGGTATGTTCCCGCACTTTACAATTGATGGCATTTTATCTGCGGCGTCTTTAGCTGTACTTGGAAAAGAAATGCCGGTGTACGAATTGGCTATCTGGCATGGGTTTAACTTGCCTCTACTAATGAGTGCGATGGCGATTGCTGGCGGCTTATTTATTTATATTAATCGTAAATATCTATTTCAATTTCAAGCATCGTTACCACCTCTAAACGCTAAAAAAACGTTTGAACGTGTGATATTAAGCGTTATTGCTTGGTGTCAGTCAAAGGTAAGCAGTACAGAAAATGGATCACTACAGCGCTACCTTGTAATTATGCTAGCAGTAGTATTACTGTGTGCGGGTTGGCCATTATTTGAAATGCAACAACTTGCCGGTAGCATGCCACTTACGCCTGTTGATGTGCACAATGCAATTGGTGCAGGCTTATTGATTATTGGTGCTCTTGCTACCGTTATTTGGCATCGCTCTCGAATGGTATCGCTATTAATGCTCTCAATTGTAGGATTAATGGTGTCGGTTGTATTTACACGCTTTTCTGCTCCAGATTTAGCGCTTACGCAGCTAACTGTTGAGGTTGTTACTATTATTTTACTTATGCTGGCATTGTTTTTCTTGCCTCAGCATACGCCAAAAGAATCAAGTTCATTACGCGTACTTCGAGACTTAGCAATAGCCTCTACGTTAGGTGTAGTGATAGCGAGTATTTGTTATGCATTACTTACACGTCCATTAGATTCAATCTCAGACTTCTTTATTGCTAACGCTAAAATTGGTGGCGGTGGTACTAACGTAGTTAACGTTATTCTAGTCGACTTTAGGGGCTTTGATACGCTTGGTGAAATTACCGTATTAGGCATTGCCGCATTAGGTATATTTAAAGTACTTTCTCGAATCCCATTATTTATGCCAGCGAGCGACAGCGAAGGGCGCCCATGGGCACGAGAGCGCCATCCAATATTACTGGCGAGTATTTCACAAAGTTTATTACCGCTTGCGTTATTGGTTTCTGCATATATTTTCTTACGCGGGCATAACTTACCTGGTGGTGGCTTTATTGCTGGGTTAGTAACATCAATCGCGTTTATTTTGCAATACATGGCGCATGGTACAGCATGGATAAACGAACGCTTTGATGTTAATTATCGCAAAATTATAGCTTCAGGCATTGGTATTTCTTTGTTTACAGGTGTGGGTAGTTGGTTCTTCGATAAGCCATTTTTAACAACTTGGTTTGACTACTTTGATATTCCGTTTGTCGGTAAAACAGAGCTTGCCAGCGCGATTGCATTTGACCTAGGTGTTTACTTAACTGTTGTAGGCGCTACGTTAATGATTTTAGCAAGCTTAGGTAATATGACAGCAGATACCCAGAAAAAAGAGGTAAATATTTAATGGAATTATTGTACGCATCTTGCGTTGGAGTATTGGTCAGTTGCGGTGTGTTTTTACTGCTAAGAGCTCGTACGTTCCCTGTAGTACTTGGGCTTACTATGATTTCATACGCTGTTAACTTATTTTTGTTTTCAGCAGGTCGCCTTACTATTAATAAAGCGGTAGTACTTGGTACTGGCACAGAATACGCCGATCCTCTACCTCAAGCATTAGTACTAACTGCAATAGTGATTGGTTTTGCGATGACCGCATTTGTGGTTATTTTGGCAATACGTGGGCGCGCCGATTTAGGTAGTGACCATGTTGATGGTTATGTGCCTAACACCTCTGCAGATAATAAGGAGCAAAAATGATCCAACATTTAGCTTCGCTACCTATTTTATTACCTATGTTGACGGCAGTTATTTTATTGCTGCCGCCATGTGGTAAAAGCGTCAAAATTCGCCGCTTAGTTTCAATTGTAATGGCAATAGCTACTTTTGCCATTAGTGTGCTTTTACTTGTACATATTAATAATACAGGTATTAATGTTTACGCTATTGGTAGTTGGTCTGCACCATTTGGGATAGTCTTAGTCGCTGACATGCTATCTACCTTATTGGTTACGTTAACTTCACTTTTAGGTTTGGGCGCTATTTTATATGGTAGTGCTGGCGATGATGAAAAGGGCAGCTTTTATCATCCACTTGTCCACTTTTTAATATTGGGTGTAAATGGCGCGTTTTTAACTGGCGATTTATTTAACCTATTTGTTTTTTTTGAAGTGTTACTGATTGCATCATATGCACTGTTAATGCACGCAGGTGATAAACAAAACACTCGTGCGGCACTGCAATATGTAATATTAAATTTAGTTGGCTCAAGCGTGTTTTTAATCGGTTTGGGTATTTTGTACGGTGTACTTGGTACGCTTAATATTGCAGATATGGCGCAAAAAGTATCACAGCTTTCGGGCGATGATGTATACCTAGCAAAAGCAGGTGGTTTATTACTACTCATTGTATTTGCTTTAAAGGCCGCACTATTACCTCTGCATTTATGGCTTCCAAATACGTATTCAAGCGCTAAACCTGTAGTTGCAGCATTGTTTGCGATTATGACCAAAGTAGGCGTTTACGCCATGCTTCGTGTTTACACGGTGATATTTGGCGAACAAGCAGGAGCGCTTGAACATATGGCGCAGCCTTGGCTTTGGGGCTTAGCAATTGCCACCATTATAGTGGGTGCCATTGGCGTTATGGCAGCGCAAGACTTACGTAAACTCACCTCTAACTTAGTATTAGTATCGGTAGGTACGTTGGTTGCGCTAATTGCATTGCAAAATGTAAATGCCACTGCTGCACTTTTATATTATTTAGTGCATTCAACAGTTGTTAGTGCCGCACTGTTTTTACTAGCAGACCTTGTTTCTACGCAGCGCGGTAAAGTTGGTGATAGGCTAGTAGCGGGTCGCTCTGTTAAACAACCATTTTTATTAGGTGTGTGCTTTATTGTTGCGGCTTTAACTGTAGTTGGTATGCCGCCACTATCAGGCTTTGTAGGTAAAATTTGGATACTTAAAGCCACATTAAATAGTGAGCAAGCTTTACTATTTTGGCCTGTATATTTAGTAACAAGCTTCGCGTTGTTGGTAGCGCTTTCGCGTGCTGGCACGACCTTGTTTTGGGAGCATAAAAGTAAAAATAGCGAAAATGCAGATTGTGCAAATGCACACCCGTTGCAGGTAATTGTAATTATAGGTTTACTTGCGTGTTCGCCATTGCTCGTTATTTTTGGCGGACCAATAAGTGAATACATGCTAGGTGCTGCTACTCAGTTACATGATATAAGCGGCGGTATTAATGCTGTACTTAAAGGAGGCATGTGATGAGATTACAAGCCCGTTTTCGTTGGTTACCAACGCCATTTCGTAGCTTATTTTTGTTTA
Organism: Pseudoalteromonas sp. APC 3358; assembly: GCF_030408075.1. Lineage (NCBI taxonomy): Bacteria > Pseudomonadati > Pseudomonadota > Gammaproteobacteria > Alteromonadales > Pseudoalteromonadaceae > Pseudoalteromonas > Pseudoalteromonas sp. APC 3358. The sequence goes on along the minus strand of NZ_JASDCE010000003.1, from coordinate 95,130 downwards.
TGGTTTGGCTATTGTTAAATAATAGCGTGTCGGTAGGGCACTTAGTATTAGCGACTATTTTTGCAATACTTATCCCGATATTAAGTTTTTCGCTTCGCGAGCCTCAGCCACTAATTTTAAAGCCGGGCTTGGCTCTTAAGCAGTTGCTTATTGTGCTGTACGATATTGTCGTAGCAAATTTACAAGTGGCTTTACTTATACTTGGGCCATCTAAAAATTTGCGTCCGGCATTTATAAAAGTACCGATAGATTTAACTCATGATATGCCAATTACCATATTGGCCAGTAGTGTATCGCTTACACCCGGTACAGTGAGTGCAGAGGTTTACCCAATTGCTGAATCGTTACCTGAGGGTGAAGAGCCAACACAACGCTACTTATTAATACATGTGCTTGACCTTAAAGATGAAGAAGCACTTATCAAACAAATAAAACAACGCTACGAAGCTCCACTAAAGGAGATATTTCAATGTTAGACACCGTATTACTCATTGTTTTTTCGATGATTGGCTTATCATTATTGCTTAATTTATGGCGATTGATCATTGGTCCATCAGTGCCTGATCGTGTTTTAGCGCTCGATACAATGTACATTAACGTCATTGCACTGATTATTTTATATAGCATTAGTATGGATACAGGGCTTTATTTTGAAGCTGCACTGCTTATTGCCATGCTAGGTTTCATAAGTACAGTTGCAGTGTGTAAGTATTTACTACGTGGCGATATAATTGAATAAGGTGAAAACATGATCAGCGAATGGGTTGTATCAATATTATTGTTATTTGGTGGTACGTTTATTTTAATTGGCTCAATAGGCTTAGTTAAACTACCTGACTTTTTTATGCGTTTGCATGGGCCAACTAAAGCAACAACGTTGGGCATGGCAAGTATGCTAATTGCAGCTATGGTTTATTTTGCAAATTCAGGACATGGCCTAAGTGTTAAAGAAATACTCATTACTATATTTTTACTAATTACGGCACCGATTAGTGGTTACATGCTAATAAAGTCAGCTATTCATCATAAGCTAAAAGCCAAAGAAGGCACTAAAGGCCTAGATAATGTAGAAGACGATTAACATAAAAATATATTTATAAAAGGCCGAATAAATTCATTTTATTCGGCCTTTTTAGTGACTGCTTGTACCCTTTACAAGACTAATTAATAATGTAACTATAAAACGATTATTTATATGAAAGGATATTATTATGGGTAAGGTACTACTTTTATCATTACTGATTTTTTCTAGTAGTTTGTATGCTGAACAAAATACTAAGCAGCAAAAAATAGATGAACTTATTAGTGTAATGAATTTAGATTCAATGGTTGACTCTATGTACGGCCAGGTTGAAGGTATGATGAAAGGCATGTCAGACCAAATGGGCGTTAAGCCTTCTGAACAGGCAATTTTTGATAAATACTACAGCGACATGACGACGGTATTAAAAACCGAAATGAGCTGGGCCAAAATGCAGCCGATGATGATTAGCGTGTACGACAAACATTTTAGTGAGCAAGAAATTGCCGATATGTTAGCGTTTTATAAAACAGATACAGGGCAAAAAATACTTGAAAAAATGCCTGTTGTAATGCAAGAGTCTATGCAAATGTCACAAAGCTTAATGAAAGATGCTATGCCTAAAATACAAACTTTAGCGCAGCAACTAAGCGACGAATTAGAGCAAAGCCGTAGCGAATCAAACTAGGGCAGCGCATGTTTGGTATTTATGCTGCGTTATCGCCTATTTATGGGGAATAACCACACTACATAGGCTCTGTCTTGCCTAAAGACCAAACAGTCTGCTGTAAATTAAACCACCAATGATCAACACGCCCTTAGATTAATACGCGCCTTACTTAGGCGCTTCTCTCCTGAATTACATCCCCTCCAGATAATACACGCCCGATATCAGCTTAAGTTAATTATGTTTGTGTCACTATACCAATGAGCAACAATACTTAATCAATTTGAGGGATTAAATTCGGCGTTAACTGCGTTAAACATTTTTGATATACGACTGAATGGATGCAGAGGCAATTAGTGATAAGAACTAAATAACGAAACCTTTGCCTTGTTATCAACACGATTTTCTTGTCTTAAATAGGTTACTTAATTAAGCGAATTGGTATTATTTTATTAGTTTTAAAATAGTCATTGACCTATGTGTTGCACCTAGGTTTATTATGAAGCTACTGAAACACGACGGAGCTAAATTATGTATGTTAAACAACTCGCCAAGTTAATGGGCGTGACTGCCGATACTGTTCGTCATTACACACGTGTTGGGTTACTTAACCCAATACGCAGTGAAGAAAATGGCTATCAAGAGTATACAAAGCAAGACCAGCAGCGTTTAAAGTTTATTATTAGCTCTCGTCAACTTGGTTTTTCACTCAAAGATATTCAACACATTATAGGCGAGTCAGAGCAGGGGAATTGTCCTTGTCCGTTAACGCGTAAACTCATTACTAAACGCCTAGAAGAAACCGAAGCACTATTTCAAGAAACATTAAAATTACGAAACAGAATGCATGCAGCTCTGGCGCAATGGGATACATCAGCCGATGGTGCAAATGCCAGTGACGTGTGTAGTTTAATAGAATCATTTGTTGATCCAATAAACGATTCTGCAAATAAGGAGCAGCGTAATGACGACTAATACAAAAGACACCGCGCAAAACTTTATTATTGAGGGTGCTAATTGCGGCAGTTGTGTGGCTAAAATTGAAAAAGCCCTTAATAGCGTGCAAGGCGCGCAAAACGTGGAAATGAACTTTGCACAGCGTACAGTACGTGTAGAAGGTAAAGCTTGCGAAAGCACGCTTATTAAAGCAGTCGAAAACATTGGTTATTCAGCTAAGCCAATGAGTAACGAGTCTGATCAAGATGCACTTGATGAAAAAGCAAAGTCGGATGAGGCACATTATAAAAAGCTAATGCGTAATATGATATTAGCGTTAGGGGTCGGTGCGCCGTTAATGATATACGGGCTTATTTTTGACATGAGTGTGACCACCGACACACAACGAATAGCATGGTTTTTAGTGGGTATAGTCACGCTTGTGGTTATGGCTATATCAGGTAAACAATTTTACAACGGTGCATGGCAGGCATTCAAAAACCATGCTGCCAATATGGATACATTAATAGCGCTTGGTACAGGTACTGCGTGGTTGTATTCAATGTTTGTGGTAATAGCACCAAACTTATTACCGGAAGTTGCAAGACACGTATATTTTGAAGCATCATCGATGATCATCGGTTTAATTAGTTTAGGGCTCGCTTTTGAAGTAAAAGCACGTGGGCGCACCTCACAAGCAATTAAACGCTTAATTGGCCTGCAACCAAAAACTGCACGCGTAATTCGCGATGGGCAAGAGCAAGACATCGACATTAGTGATGTTGTAAAAAATAATGAAGTACGCGTACGCCCGGGTGAAAAAATCCCTGTGGATGGCGATGTTATTGAAGGCAGCAGTACGGTTGATGAGTCAATGCTTACTGGTGAGCCAATGGCCGTCCGCAAAAAAACGGGCGACAAAGTCGTTGCCGGAAGTATTAATAAAAGTGGCACTTTATTATTTAAAGCCACGCACATTGGTAGCGAAACCACACTTGCCAATATTATCAATATGGTAAAGCGTGCACAAAACTCTAAGCCATCAATAGGGCGCTTAGCTGATGTTATATCAGGAATATTTGTACCAACAGTCATGATTATTGCAGTACTTGCGGGCCTTGCATGGTTAAACTTTGGACCTGAGCCATCAATTGCTTATGCCGTTGTTGCAATAACCACTGTACTTATTATTGCTTGTCCTTGTGCGCTAGGACTCGCAACCCCTATGTCGGTTATGGTGGGTATTGGTAAAGCTGCAGAGTCAGGAATATTAATTCGAAATGGTGAGTCGCTGCAAACAACATCTAAAATCACCACCATGATTTTAGATAAAACAGGCACTATTACTCAAGGCACACCGCAAGTTACCGATGTAGTTACGTTTAACAACAGTGATGAAAATACAGTAATGCAACGTGTTGCAAGCCTTGAAAGTAGCTCAGAGCATCCATTGGCAGAAGCAATTACGGCACACGCTAAAAAGCAGGGGTTAACTTTAAGTAAAGTAGCTGACTTTAACGCAATTACAGGTAAAGGTGTCTCTGGCAGTGTTGACGGGCAAACATTGTTGTTTGGTAATAAAGCGCTAATGGATAAATACGATGTAGCCGTTGATGATGCAACCGAGCAAGCTCAAACACTTGCCAGTGATGCTAAAACGCCCATGTATTTTGCAAGTAATAATAAGCTCCAAGCTATTATTGCAGTAGCAGATCCTATTAAAGAGGATTCAGTTGAAGCTATTAAACGCCTGCAAGATAAAGGTATCCACCTAGTTATGCTAACAGGTGACAACAAAGCCACTGCACAAGCCGTTGCTAAGCAAGTTGGTATTGATGACTTTATTGCAGAAGTCATGCCTGATGACAAAGTAAACGAAGTAACAAAGCGCCAAGCAAACGGTGAAATAGTGGGTATGACAGGTGACGGTATTAACGATGCCCCCGCACTTGCGCAAGCCGATGTAGGGTTTGCAATTGGCACAGGTACCGATGTTGCAATAGAAAGTGCAGACATTACCTTAATGCGTGGTTCGTTACATGGCCTTGCTGATGCAATTGCAGTGAGTAGTGCAACTATTTTAAATATTAAACAGAACCTATTTGGTGCCTTTATTTATAACGTGGCGGGTATTCCGATTGCAGCCGGCGTGTTGTATCCATTTTTTGGAATACTACTTAATCCTGTTGTTGCAGGTGCAGCTATGGCACTTTCATCGCTTACAGTGGTAAGTAACGCTAATCGCTTACGTTTTTTCAAACCAAATAAATCGTAATTTAAGCTAAGGAGTACATTATGTTGATGATTAATATAGGTGGTGCACTGTTAATAGCCGCAATTATTTATTGGTTTTGGCTATACAAACCAGAGCAAACACAAAGTGATGACAACAAAGTAACGATAGTCGTTGATAACGGTGTTTATAAGCCAGGACACATTAAAGTGGCAGCCAACAAAGAGGTTGTACTTACCTTTGATAGAAAAGATGGCGCGCCGTGCGCCGAAACAGTGGTATTTCCACAGCTTGATATAAGTAAAACGCTGGCAATGGGTGATGGCAATACAGTTAAACTACCTGCGCTTGAAGCCGGTGAGTATGACTTTCATTGCCAAATGCAAATGTACAAAGGCAAGCTAGTTGCGCAGTAGTCTGAACTAAGTAGGTGTTGGGGTCGTATAGTTGCCTTATATAAGTTATGAGTAGGAGTGGTTACATTAAATGAATAAATTAAACCCTAAAAAATTATTGAATAGTAAATGGACCGCAACACCTTCTATAAATAAAGAAAAACACTTCATTATTGTTGAGGTGGAATTTGATGAAGATGGCAACGTAATTGAATGTATTACCGAGGCTGTTATGTCAAAAAATCAATATCCAATTAGTTGGCGAGATTTAAAAGATAACCAAAAGTGGCTACAAGGGTGGAAGTAGTTTAAATCTACATAATTTACCTCACTCCAATAGCGGCACATTTGCAGATAGCTGGCACACGATGTAGGTTTGCTTAACTCAAGCGAACCTATATTTTACGGCGCATTAAGTTATGAACTCAATGCTATAACTTAGCTCATATATCACATTCTTTCTGAGTAATTCGCCATTTGGCAACAAAACAGTTAATTTCAAAATATCCTTCCAAAATTTTTATAATAAATCTCAAAAAAAATGTAACTTACTGATTATGAATAAATTAATTATTTAATAGTCGCGAATAAATCCTATGTTACTTCCATGTTCATATTCAGTTTATTTTGAAGACTAACCCAAACGCCCCCCTTATTGGCTTTTTAACAAAAGTGTGTCTTTTTAATTAAGCTTAACTAATTGATTTATATCGATTTATTGTTTTTAGTTAAATGACTGTTGCTAAATAGCAACAATAACACCTCCCCAAATTAAGCTTCTCTCGTTTTATATCGTTTAACTCATTGTTTTTAAATAACAAATAAAAAGTGGCACCGAAGTTGTAATACCTAGAGTGTATTAAGCAAAACGTGATGAAAGCCAAAGGCCTTAATCGCAACAACCCAATGAAGGAATACTATTATGAAAACATTTCAATCAACACTAGTACTAATGGCGCTAGCTTCTTCATCAGCGGCTTTTGCAGCAACAGATTTTGATACGCTAGACGTAGATAGTAATGGCGCAATCAGCCAAGCCGAAGCATCAGTAGATGCTGAGCTTTTAAGCAAATTTGAAGAACTCGATACAAACCAAGATGGTGAGCTATCTAAAGATGAGTTTTCTAAGGCCTAAAATTAAAGCCTTAAGCAGTTAATGCTCTGTAATGTTATCTAAATTCTGAGTTGCCAAAGACAACCTAAGTAGGCAAGGGAGCCTACTAAAAAGAATAACCAGGAAGTGACTAGAGAGCACTATAGAGCAAATTTATTTAGGACACCGCATACTTTTGAAGGATTAAATTATGAAAAAGCTACAATCAACATTTGTACTTATGGCTATTGTTTCTTCGTCAGTAGTATTTGCAAACACAGACTTTGAAACACTCGATGCATACGACAACGCTTCAATTAGTCAAGTTGAAGAATCGGTGCAAGTGATAGAGCAATTTGACGAGCTAAATGTTCAAAGTAGCGGTGGTCCGACAGAAAATGATTTTTTTGAATATTAATTTATAAACACTTTACTCCTAAAGGATCTTTGAAAAGGACTTCTTACCTCTAATCAGGTCACCCCCTAATCAGGCTCAAAGCCTAAGGAAACGATTATGAAAACATTACACAAAACTCTAGCACTTGTAGCTCTTGCTTCTTCTTCAGCGGCGTTTGCTGCGGTAGATTTTGATTCTTTTGATACTGATGGCGACGGCGTAATTAGTAAAACAGAAGCCCAAGTAAACTCGCAACTAGTACAGCTTTTTGATCAATTAGATGCAGATGGAAATGGCGAATTATCTAAAGAAGAGTTTTCGAAGGTTCAGTAACAGGCTCTATATTTAAGTTAGTCGTAAAGCCTTACCAGTCATACTCACAAAGCAGCTAAGTAATTAATACTTAGCTGCTTTTTTGTGCATTTAACTTAATATATTACTGTTTAGTCACCAAAATAGTGCAAAACTCGAGTTTTAATTTAATTAAGTTACTGATTATTAAGTTGTTTTATTATTGGTTTTAAACTTGCAAATCTATTTATAACTTAGGTTAATGAGTATTTAAAATGGCGCGAATGAGTTATATCAGTAGTGTTGAGCGCTACCACGAATATGAGCATGTAATACACAGCTTACTTAAATCTATTTTGATGAGTATTGAGGATGGGTTAACTAAGGAGCGTGATACCCGCTACCTGATTAAGCAGTACCCATTTTTAGAATTACAATATTGTTTAAATGCAGAAGGTTTGCAGCAGGGTAATAATGTCTGCTTTAAACGGGCATATAGAAAAAAACTAGGTGAAAGTGGTAATCAACAAGATTTAAGCGAGCGCCCCTATTTTTTGAACGCTAAAACAAGTGATAGGGTGTGCTTTACTGATCCCTACATTTCTATAGCGACTAACCATTTATGTATATCGGCGATTAAAGAACTAAAAAAACCAATTAATAATCAACATTACTTGGTCGTTGATGTGAGCTTAACGCAGCTTATTGAGTTTGTAATGGGTGATACTGCGCGCGCTAATATGTCGCCTTACTTTAAAGCGGGTTACGGTATTATTGTTGCGTGCTTATTTTGCTTAGTATTATTTTTACTGAATATCGTTTTTAATGATATATACGCGCTATTAACCCATGTAGATACCTCATCAGACCCACTTGAACCCTTTAGTATCATTATTTACATCACCCTAGCATTAGCAGTATTCGATTTAGGTAAAACAATACTCGAAGAAGAAATCCTTATGCATAAGGATATTTTTAGGCACTCATCTACGCGGCGCACTATTACACGGTTTATATCTACCGTGTTAATTGCTATATCAATTGAGGCGTTGTTAACTATGTTTAAAGCGGCGTTGGGGCAATCGGAGTATTTAATGCCTGCAATAGCGATGATGCTTGCAGTAGTGGGGCTTTTAATTGCACTAGCTATTTATGTTTATTTAGGAGCAAAGGCCGAAACGCTATTAATGCGGGCTCGTTTAAAACAAAAATCCTCCAAGTAGGAGGATTTTTATATTACATAACTATTAATAGTTATTTATTGTTTATCTTGCGCGCGTTTGGCTTTAAAGTCAGACTCGCTCGTCCACTTTGGCCAATCGCCATTGTTTGCAAGTTGAGTGGCTATATCAACAATAAGATCTATATCTTGCTTAACACCACCTAACGACCAATCAGCAGAGTAGTCGTCTGCTTCTTTATGGTACTTATGCGCAATGTACTCAGGATCGGTATCGCCCAGGCTCATAAATAATAAACTAGGCACGCCTTGCTTAGAAAGTGAGAAATGATCAGATCTAAAAAATAAGCCATTTTGCGGACGAGGATCCATTTTAACAACACGGCCTTGTGATTTTGCAGCCTTTGCTAAATAGTTTTCCATTGTCGATAAATCTTTACCGTATTGTAAAATGTAGTCAGTGCCATCAAGCACGTTCATGCCATCAATATTTAATAGACCGACCATTTTTTTTGTAGGTACAACCGCACCCGATGCAAATTCTTCAGAGCCAATTAACCCCGTTTCTTCTGCTGTAAAGTTAGCAAAAATAATTGAGCGTTTAAATGGTTTTTGCTTGTTCATTTTGCTCATGATGCGTGCTATTTCAAGCGTGGCTGCAGTGCCTGAAGCGTTATCTACTGCGCCGTTATAAATCTTAGGGCCAGTATCCGTTTGTTTAGTACCAAAGTGGTCCCAGTGAGCGCTAATAACAACGTATTCGTCAGGTGATTCGCTACCTGTAATTTGTGCAACTACGTTATGCGATTTTGCATGAGATACTTCGTTTTTAAAGGCTAGGTTTGCTTTTAAGTTAAGTGGCGTCGCTTTAAAGTCATTATTTAATGCTGCTTGTTTTAAATCTTGATAGTTAAGCTTTGCGGCGTTAAACATTTTCTCAGTCGCATCAAGTGTTAGCCAGCCCATAACCGGTAATTTAGACGCGTTTAAATTGTTATCCATTAACGTGTATTTAGTGCCGGTGTTTGAACTTTCAACTACGCCCCAAGGGTATGCCGCAGGTGCTGTTTCATGAACAATAAATACAGCCTTTGCACCTTGGCGAGCGGCTTCTTCATATTTATAAGTCCAGCGACCGTAGTAGGTCATTGCATTGCCAGTAAAAAGGGCATCGTTTTGAGTAGCAAAGCCTGGATCGTTAACTAGCACAACCACTGTTTTACCAGTTACATCAATATTTTTATAGTCATTCCAGCTATATTCTGGCGCATTAATACCGTAGCCCGCAAATACAACGTCAGAGCTTCTTACATCAATTAATGGCTGAAGTTGCTCGGTACGTGCGGTAAAGTCTTTGCCTGATTCAAAGCTCAAATCACCTACCTTTAACTGCATGTCCTGATTAGCTGTCACCATTGCCATTTTTACAGGCTGTAAGTATTTACCTTTATAAGCACCGGTTAAACCCAGCGCTTTATATTGCTCGCTTAAGTAGCCTACTGTTTTCACTTCGCCATGAGTAAGTGGGCCTCGGCCTTGAAAGTCATCAGAGGCTAGCGTTTTAATATGCTGTTTAATATTGCTAAGGCTTACACCGGCTGTATTTTCTAATGGGGTTTGTTGGCTTGCAGGCTCTGAGCAGCCAAAGAGTGCAACTAGCAGGCTTAGGCTAGCGCTTTTTAAAAGAGTAGATGCCATAGTCTTCATATTGTTATTTAATTAGGCTTTCAATATAAAGGAAGCACCGCAGCGATGTCGAATTTTTATAGAGAACTTTTCATTCAATTGCAGATTGATTTTATAATGTGTATAAATAACGAACAACCTAAAGGAGCACATAATGAGCCAATGTAAAAAAAGTGGGTATTTATTTATAGCTAGTGGCATTGCATTTTTTGCTGCTGCAATATTAGCTGAGCAGGAGACATTTTTTGTGCTGTCTGCTTCTTTTATAATATTGGGCACTATAAGTATAAAAAAAGCGGCTTAATAACCGCTTAGTTTTTTAGCTAAATATAAAGCTTAAATACAATACTTGGCACTAAAAGCAAAAAACCAGCATTAGCTGGTTTTTTAGTATAAGTTGCAGTTAGCTTTATGCGTCTGCAAGCTTTACGCGGATCTTACTTTTATCAACAGTAGATTGGTTAAGTGCTTTAATGGCGCTCTTACTTTCTATGTCGTTTGGCATTTCTAAAAAGGCAAAGCCTTTAGATTGGCCAGTTTCTTTATCAAGTACCAAGTTGCAGGTAGTCACTTTACCGTGCTCTGCAAATAAAGTACGAAGCTCATGCTCAGTGGTAGCACGAGACAAGTTACGAACTAATAGTTTCATAATGAACCTAAATAATTATGTCAGTACTAATTATCTCAAGTAACTCAGCTTTAACCTAATTTTATTTTAAAACATATATAAATAAACGTTCTATAGGAATAATTGTTTGTATCACACTGAAAAAACATAGCTTTTATAATTTTAAATGGATTGCCATCAAATTGGTCATGTTAATTGGTAATTGAGTTGTGGTTATTTGCATAGTTAATTGGTAAGTTTATGTTTTATTAACTTACTATTAACTAAAAAGCTAACAATGCCTAAATATAATCTTAAACTGTGTAATGTAATTACACCCGCACTTCTATCTTGTTTAGTTGTTGGTTGTGGCAGCTCTGGCTCTGATTCTACGGTGCAAAATAATGAAGCGATTACTTTACAAACACCTGCAATAATTGGTGGTAATAGCCGAGGCGAAGTTATTAGTGATAGTAATGATGCAATAACAGGCTCATTAACCATTACGGATCAACAATCCGGTGAGGCTGCTTTTATAGCACAAGAAAATAGCGCTACAAGCTATGGTTTTATTAGCTTAAATGCTGGTGGAGATTGGTCATACACACTTGATGATTTAAATGCTTCAATAACATCTTTAAGGGAAGATGAAACACTGCAAGACACAATAACAGTAAACTCTTTAGATGGTACTGGCGCACAAATTATCATAACAATTGTTGGTGCACCAATAACTCAAGCTGATGGCTTTGAGAGCATCTCGCACGTTTTATTGCAATCAGATGGCGTAGATTCGGGACTTGACGCGTACACACTTATTGAAAATGCATTCGGCGAAGGGTCAATTGAATCTCCAGACTTATACGCTGGCAATCATGAAAGTGTTGTCCATATTATCGAAGATACCGATACGATAATTGGTAACCATTTTGTATTTTTAGCCCACCGAGATGATGACCAAGATAAAGACAAAGGTGCAAGTGACAGACAACGCAACGAAATAAAAACCTACGATAAATCACCACAAGAAACACTGGCGTTTGAGGGTGAGACATTTCAATACAGCTGGAAATTTAAAGTAAGTAGCGAGCTTGAGCTTACGAGTAAGTTTAGCCATTTTTTTCAAATAAAAGCCCGTAACGAAAGTAACGACAACACCAATGGTAATGACGATCAGCCTATTATTACGCTCTCGGGTGCGCAAAAAAACAGTACAGGCAATCAACTACAGGTTCGATATAGCGCAGGCTTTGACGAAAACGGTAACAGCACGGGTCTTGATAAAAACTTAATTGAAACCGACTGGTCTTTAATTACAGATGAATGGGTCGAGGTATTCGTACAAGCTACATTTAGTGAAAGTGGTAAGCTTGATATGACATTAACGCGCTTAAGCGACAACGCAGAGATATTTAATATAAGCGAGCAAAACATAGATATGTGGCGCGGCTTTAATGATGATGATTTTTCTCGTCCTAAGTGGGGAATATACCGCTCAATTGTTGAAACCGACAGCCTTCGAGTTGATGAAGAACGTGTTAGGTTTGCTGATTTTTCTATCACAAGAGGTAAGTTAGCGCAGTAAGCTATTTTACCAATTAGCATGAAAAAGCCGTTAATAATTATGCATTATTAACGGCTTTTTTATTCTTTGATAAAAGTGGTTATTTTACTTCTTTGCCCGCTGCTTGTTGATCAGCATGGTAGCTTGAGCGTACAAACGGACCTGAAGCCGCGTGAGTAAAGCCAATTTCGTCTGCATACGCTTTTAAGCCGTCAAACTCTACTGGTGGCACGTAGCGTTTAACCGGTAAGTGATGCTTAGAAGGTTGTAGATATTGGCCTACAGTTAGCATGTCAACGTTGTGTGCACGTAAATCGCGAAGTACTTCTTCAATTTCGCTAATTTCTTCACCTAAACCTACCATTAAGCCTGATTTAGTTTTAACTTCTGGGTGAGCTTCTTTAAAGCGACGAAGTAATTCTAATGACCATTTGTAGTCAGCACCTGGGCGAGCTAGTTTGTATAAACGTGGCGCAGTTTCAAGATTGTGGTTAAACACATCTGGTGGCGTCTCGATTAATATCTCTAATGCGCGGTCCATACGACCACGAAAATCAGGTACTAAAATTTCGATAGTGATAGTTGGATTATGTTTACGAATCTCGCGAATACAATCGGCAAAATGCTGTGCACCACCATCACGTAAATCATCACGATCAACTGAAGTGATTACAACGTAGCTTAGCTTCATATCTTTAATAGTAAGTGCTAGCTTTTCAGGTTCAGTGGCATCAGGTTTTAATGGGCGACCATGGGCAACATCACAAAATGGGCAACGACGAGTACAAATAGCACCTAAAATCATAAAGGTAGCTGTACCGTGGTTAAAACATTCAGATAGGTTAGGGCACGAAGCCTCTTCACATACCGAGTGTAAGCCATGCTTACGTAGCGCTTTTTTAATGCCGTCAATGCGATCGGTTGATTTAGGTAAGCGAATTTTTAACCATTCTGGCTTACGCAACATTTCAGTTTTTTCTGTAGGTAAAACTTTTACTGGGATCAACGCCATTTTTTCTGCGTCGCGTAGTTTTACACCTGGTTCCATTTTGACTGGTTTATTCATTCGTTTTCAAACCCTTCAGTATGCTTAACCTGTGTTGCATTAAGCTTCTTGATCATGTGTTTCACCAATCCTTCACCTGCACTTTCTAGGTTTTGAGGACCATCTAATTCTTTAGTTTGCACCATATTCATGCCCGCATAACCACATGGGTTAATGCGTAAAAATGGACTTAGGTCCATGTTAACATTTAATGCTAAGCCATGAAACGAGCAACCACGACGAACCCTTAACCCAAGGGATGCAATTTTGCTGTCGTTAACGTAAACACCGGGTGCATCAGCTTTAGCATAAGCTTCAATACCATACTCGGCGAGTGATTCAATAATGCACTCTTCAAGCCATGTAACCAGTTCACGTACACCAATCTTTAAACGACGTAGATTAAATAATACATACATCATTTGCTGGCCAGGGCCGTGATAAGTTACTTGTCCACCACGGTCAACTTTAATCACCTCAATGTCGCCAGGAGCCAGTAAGTGTTCGTCCTTACCAGCCTGACCTTGGGTGAATACACTCTCGTGCTCTACAAGCCAAATTTCATCTGGCGTATTTTCATCACGGGTGTCGGTAAAGTCCTGCATTTTTTGCCAAATTGGCATATAACGCTGACGACCCAGTTGGCGTACGATCAAAGTGTTTTCGTTCACAACAAATCCCAACTATGGCTTAAAGCATGTGGCGTACGTCATCAATATTGCTGATCACGTTGTAAATTTCTTCAATGTGTTTGCCACTAGTAACCGTTGCTACAAGGCTTACTGACTCGTAATTACCTTTGCTGCTTGGTTTTACTTTAGGGGCGTAATCGCCAGGTGCTATTGGTTGTAACTTAGCTAAAATTTGATCAGTTAAGTTTACATTAGCTAAACCCATTATTCTGAATGTAAATGGGCAAGGGTACTCTAGGTACTCATCAAATTTAGTATCTTTAACAGGTTGAACCACGACGGTGACTCCTCATACAAAAGTGTGGACTCTATGCAAGCTCGAAGCTTAATACAGATAGGCAATTAGCAGTCTTGCTTATATGGGGCGCATTCTAACATTTTTCAAGCAAAAAAAAACGCCTCACAGTGGAGACGTTTAAATTAGTTACCCTAGTTAATAGGGGAGCTATAAATTACTGCATGATCTGTAAACGTAAGTAATCATAAATTTTGCTAAAGAAGCTGCCTTCTTCCACTTCTTCAAGTGTTACTAGTGGGTATTGAGCAATATCTTCGCCCTCTAGTTGTAAGAATAACGTGCCTACTTTAGTACCTTTAGCAAGTGGTGCTTCAAGTGTGTTATCTAGCTCAAAGTTAGCTTTAAGGTTTTTATGCTGACCACGTGGGATAGTAATCGGTGTATCTTCTAAAATACCTAAAGATACATTTTCTTTGTTACCCATCCAAATGCGTTGTTCTGCAAAGCTATCGCCTGCTTTGTACGGAGTAATTGTTTCATAAAAACGAAAACCATAGTTAAGTAGTTTTTTACTTTCTACTTTACGAGCTCGTTCGCTGGTAGTACCCATAACAACAGCAATTAAACGCATATCGTTTTTAGTTGCTGAGGTAACTAGGCTGTAGCCAGCTTCTGATGTATGACCAGTTTTAATACCGTCAACATCTAAGCTTTCGTCCCACAATAATGAGTTACGGTTATATTGCTTAATGCCGTTATAAGTAAACGATTTTTGCTTATAAAGTGCATATTCATCTGGCACATCACGAATAAGTGCAGCACCAAGTGTCGCCATATCGCGAGGCGTTGTGAAGTGCTCGTCAGTATCAAGGCCGTGGCTGTTGATAAAGTGGCTGTTGCTCATACCTAATTTAGCAGCGTGGGCATTCATTAAATCAGCAAATGCGCTTTCGCTTCCAGCAATATGCTCAGCCATTGCAACACATGCATCATTACCTGATTGGATAATAATACCGTGGTTAAGCTGATCAACGCTAATTTGCTTACCTACTTCAATAAACATCTTTGAAGATTCTGGAAAGTTTTTAGCCCATGCTTTTTCGCTTACCGTTACCATATCGGTAGTGGCAATATTACCTGCTTTAATTTCAGTACCAATTACATAACTGGTCATCATTTTAGTTAAACTTGCAGGTGCTAGCTGTGTATCGGCTTCACCTTCAGCAATAACTTTACCTGTTGTAAAGTCGACTAAAAAATAACCTTTTGCATTAACTTGAGGTGGTGCCGGAATAATTTGGGCGCTGGCTGAAAATACGGCGGCTGTACAAACTAGGCCGCATACACCTTTGAGGATTTTATGTTTAATAGATTTCATCATACTCATTAATGGTTAAAGTTAAAGATTCGCGTTACGCCATTCTAAAGGTCTTACTGAGTGTAAAGCAAGAACGCGTTTTGAAATTGATTTTGTTTTAATTTTTTTAATACTTCGTCTGCATGAGGGGTGTCTTTTATTGGCCCTAAATGCAGTCTGTAAATGTCGTCTTTTTGAACGATATTTGTTGGTAATTTGTATTGCTCTCGCAATGTGCTGGCAAGCGCTTCAATATTAGCAAGTGTACTACCTGCAGCTACCTGAATATAGGTTTGACGCGCAGTTGCGCCCGCAAGCGTAACGGCTTCTAGCTTAACCTTTGCTGTACCATGGGTGTAATAGCCAAGCTTGTAAGCGGCTGCGTACGAAAGGTCAATTATTCTATCGTCATGAAACGGGCCACGGTCGTTCACGCGTACGATTACCGACTTACCATTTGCTGTATTGGTTACTTTAACAAAGCTAGGTAGTGGCAGCGTCTTATGCGCTGCGGTCATGGCAAACATATCATACGTTTCACCATTTGAAGTGTGATAACCATGAAATTTACGACCATACCAAGAGGCAATGCCTTCTTCACTAAAGCCTGTTTCATCAAGCATGGGTGAATAACTTTTACCAAGCACTGTATATGGGCGACTAGCGCTGGCGCTTTTAGTTACTTCGGTAACTATAGCGTCTTGCATCTCAAGTGTAGTCGGGGCTCTAAGTGGTGCTGCATCATGGCGCATGCTATAACGGCTACTTGAGCCGCTACTACATGCACTTAAAAGCAAAATTAATAACGTGGTAAATATAAGCTGGTTAGTGTGTCGCATTATTTTAAAAGCATCCTTTTATCTGTTGCGATTGACATAATAATGCCAAATCCTGCCATTAACGTCACCATCGATGTACCACCATAACTAATCAGTGGTAAAGGTACGCCTACAACAGGTAATAAACCCGATACCATGCCTATGTTTACAAATACGTACACAAAAAAGGTGAGGGTGAGTGCGCCTGCGAGCAATTTACCAAATGCATCTTGTGCATTAACAGCAATGTATAAACCACGGCCAATAATAAATAAATAGAGACTAAGTAAAACACATACGCCAAATAAACCAAATTCTTCGCTTAAAACCGAAAATATAAAGTCGGTGTGGCGCTCTGGCAAAAATTCTAATTGCGATTGCGTACCAAGCAGCCAGCCTTTACCTTCTATACCGCCTGAGCCAATAGCAATTTTAGATTGAATAATATGATAACCCGAACCGAGCGGATCGCTCTCAGGGTCTAAAAAGGTGAGTACACGCTGCTTTTGATAATCGTGCATACCGTAGTGCCAAAATGGCCATGCGGCAAGCGCTACAATAGAGCTTAAAAAGCCGATTAAACGCCAACTTAATCCAGACAAAAACAAAACAAATATACCTGAACTTGCAATAAGTATAGCGGTACCTAAATCGGGTTGTTCTTTAATTAATAATGTAGGGAGCATTACAATCATAAAGCCAATAATTAAGTGCATTGGCCGAGGAGGTAAGTGGTTACGCCCTATATACCAAGCTACCATCATCGGGACTGCCAACTTCATTAATTCTGCAGGTTGAAACCGTGTCACCCCTAAATCGAGCCATCGCTGTGCGCCTTTTGAGCTTACGCCAAATAAAAGTACACCCACTAGCATTAATAAACCAACGCAATAAAGTGGGATCACTAAACGCTTTAATGTGGCAGGCGAAAATTGGGCCAAAACAACCATAGCAACAACCGCACCGCCCATACGAGTCATGTGCCTAATCATCATTGAAGAGTCTTGGCCGCTTGCGCTGTAAACAACCATTATGCTACCAGCCATCATTATGAGTAATGCAATAAGCAGTGGTAGGTCTAGATGCATACGCATCCAAATAGAGCGTTTATCGTGCAAAGCGGTCATGGTGTATCGTTCCTTGCAAGATTAACTGGATTGGCTGCAAAGTAGTAATCCATAAGTTGGCGAGCAATTTGAATACCACCGTGGTTGTTTTCTAATACAACAGAAACCACAATTTTAGGATCGTTGTAAGGTGCAAACCCTACGTAAATTGTGTTGTCACGCTGGCGCTCTTTAAGCGATTCTGCATCGTAGCGTTCGCCTTGGGCAATACTAACTACCTGTGCAGTACCCGTTTTACCCGCCGAGTCGTAGTTAGTGCCTTTAAATGCTTTGTGCGCTGTGCCTGATATTTTTTGAACTGTATTATGCATTGCATCTAACGATACCTGCCAATGGCGTGGATCTTTTAAAATAACAGGGGGTTTTTCTTCGTTGTTAATTTGCGTTATGTCGCTATCTTTTTTTATTACTTGCACCAAATGAGGTGGATGATTAATACCACGATTAACTAATATGTTAGTCGCATTTGCAATTTGAATTGGTGTAGCAGTCCAGTAACCTTGACCAATACCTACTGAAATAGTATCACCACGCCACCAAGACTCTTTAAAGCGTCCTTCTTTCCATTCTTTTGAAGGTAGAATAGCAGTAGTTTCTTCATGAATATCAATACCTGACAAATCGCCGTAGCCAAAACGGGCCATAAAATCACTGATTTTAGTGATGCCTAATCGATAAGCCGCATCGTAAAAATAGGTATCGCACGACTCTTCAATCGCCTTGTATACATCCACATGACCATGGCCCCAACGTTTCCAATCTCGCCATTTGTGTTCAACATTTGGAATTTGAAAAAAACCAGGATCCCACATTGATGTTGATTCATTTACTATATTTTCTTCAAGCGCTAATACAGCCATTAAGGGCTTTACCGTAGAGGCAGGCGCATAACGACCTTGCGTAGTACGGTTTATTAACGGACGGTCTTGGTTAAGTAACGCTTTATAATTTTTGCTGCTAATGCCGTGTACAAATAAATTTGGGTCATAACTTGGGTTTGAATAAAGTGCCAGCACGCCACCATCTTTTGCATCCATAACTACAACAGCACCACGCATATCTTTAAGCCCATGCTGTGCAATTTGTTGCAAGCCAATGTCTAAGGTAAGCACTAAATCGCTACCAGGTTGTGGCTGGGTCATGCTTAGAGTGCGAATTACACGGCCACGGTTATTAACTTCTACCCGTTGTGAGCCCACTTTACCGTGCAATGTTTCTTCATAGTATTTTTCTAATCCGAGCTTGCCAATATCATATGTAGCACGGTAATTGGTTGCACGATCTTCTTGTTCTAATTGGTTTAGCTCTTTTCTATTAAGCTTGGCAACATATCCAAGCGCATGTGTTAGCGTGTCGCCAAATGGGTAGTAGCGAGCCAGACGTGCCTCAATACTAAAACCAGGAAATTTATGTTGATTAACCGAAAATTTCGCCACTTCTGTTTCGTCTAAGCGGGCTTTTAATACTTGTGATTTAAAACGACGGGTGTGTTTTATATCTTTTAAAAAGTCTTGTTTTTCTTGCTCTGTAATCGCAATTATTTTACTTATTTGATCAAGCGATTCGTCAAGGTCATCTACCTCTTCGGGGATGACTTCAAGGTTGTAAACAGGTTTGTTTTCAGCAAGTAGCACACCGTTACGGTCGTAAATTAAACCACGGTTGGGTGCAATAGGAATAACTTTAATGCGGTTATCGTTGGAGCGGGTTTGGTAGTCTTGGTGATCTTCTACCTGAATAGTATAAAGATTAGAAAGTAATACAGCGACTAATCCTAATACAAAAACAAAACCCACGAATGCTCGCCTAGCAAATAAGTTTGCTTCTGCGGAGTGGTCACGAATAGTGGGTCTATGTTTTAGCATGGCAAGGGGTTACTCGCGATGATAAGGATGGTTGTTATTTAAGCTCCAGCCTCGGTAAAGGCTCTCTGCAACAATTATACGCACCAAAGGGTGCGGCAATGTTAAATTAGATAACGACCATTTTTGCTCAGAAGCTGCAATGCACTCTGGAGCAAGTCCTTCAGGTCCGCCAATAAGTAAACTTACATCGCGGCCATCGAGTTGCCATTTTTCCATATTTTTAGCAAGTTGGTGAGTATCCAGCGCTTTCCCTGTTACCTCTAACGTTACAATACGATTGCCTTTTGGAATAGCCGCTAATGTTTTTTCACCTTCAATGTGTAAAATACGTTTTATATCTGCATTTTTACCACGTTTTCCGGCTTGAATTTCAATTAACTCTAGGGCCATATCTTTAGGGAAACGTCGCTGATATTCTGCAAATCCCGTTTCTACCCATGCTGGCATTTTAGTACCAACAGCAATCATTTGTATTTTCACGTATTACTTCCAAGCATTGTCTAAAATGAGTGAGCGTTTAGCCCCACAGTTTTTCTAGATCGTAATAGCTACGTGCTTCGTTTTGCATCACGTGTACAACCACATCACCTAAATCAACCAGTGCCCATTCGCCGTCGCCTTCACCTTCATAACCTAATGGCTCTGAATCTGCATGACGCGCTTCTTTTGCTAAGTGATCGGCAATTGACTGTACGTGGCGTTTAGAAGTACCAGAACAAATTACCATGTAATCTGTGATATCTGATGTTCCAGTAACGTCAATATGAACGATGTCACGCGCTTTCATATCGTCAATTTTGTCCATAGCAAAGGCGAGTAGTTGTTTTGAATCCAAGGTTTTGTCTCAATTTAAAAATTTAATGGCGCGCATTTTAACACGCTAGGAGTTTTTAAGCATCAATTTGATAGAGCTGATGCACTTCTATGTAATGACTCACTGCATCGGGCAATAGTTCATTCTTTTTATTACTTTTTTTCAGTTGTTCGCGAATGGTGCTTGAGGCCGCATCGAGCATTTCGCCCGGTAAAAAATAAAGTTTACCTGCAAGTGAGTGTTTAAGTGCCGCTACTTCGCCGGCATTTGCGCGTTGCATATAGCTTTTGAGCTCACCTGTTACAGTGCAATGTTGAGCAGGGCGCTGGTACACCACAATATGGCAAAGCTGCGTTATTGCCTTCCACTCAAACCATTTATCTAGGTTGTTAAATGAGTCCATACCAATTAAAAATAAAATAGGTGTAGTGGGGTGTTCTTTACGAAGTTCTTGTAAGCTCAGCAACGAATACGATGGACCGGTTCGATTAAGTTCTCTTAAATCGAGTTCAAAATGAGGATAAGGAGCAATAGCTGCGTTGAGCATATTAATTCGGTGCTGCGTACTAATACCCGGAGCTGCTTTATGTGCAGGTAATGCACAGGGCATAAAATAAAGCGTATCCAAATTAAACGCATTTACGCATTGCTGCGCCATATTTAGATGGCCTAAATGGACTGGGTCGAAAGTGCCACCAAAAATTGCGATCATTTAACACCCATTAGCTATTTATTAATTAACCGCGTGGCACGGCATAGGAATGTTGAGCGGCTGGCAAAATTTAATACAAATATGAGCAAGCGCTTGGTAAGGTGCAATTAAATTACCTTGCTTGTAACTGGCATCAAACAACGCAACATCACTGTTTATTTGTTCTAGTGTATGCATGTTTAAACGGTTAATAGCATTTTGAACTGGACCTTGTTGGTTTTTCCAAATTGCTTTTTGTTTAAATAAATTAGCGATAGGTTCGCCATTTAATAAACCAAGTTGCACACTTATAAGTGTATTAAGCTCTTTGGTTATAGCCCACAAAATACTCACCACTTCGGTGTTATCGCTGGCAAGTTTGTTTAATACTTTTATAGCTTGTTTGGCGTGGCCATTTAATAGCGCATCGCTTAAATCAAAAATATCAAATTTGGCTTGGTTTAATAGGCCTTGCATTACTAATTGCTGAGTAATTAATGCATTGCCGTGCAGCAGCGAGAGCTTTTCAAGCTCCTGAAAACAGGCTAACAAGTTGCCTTCGGTGGCATTTATTAAGCTTACTTTGGCGTCGCTTTGCATATTAAGTGATAAACGTTGGCATTGCTCATCAAGCCATCGTTTTACATGAGAGCCCGTAAGCGGGTAGCAAGGTACAAATACACCTTGCTTATCAAGGGCTTTAAACCATGCTCCACGTTGTACTTCTTGGCTGGCTTTAGCGCCTTTAACAATTAAAATAGTATCGGGATTAACCAGTTCAACTACTTTTTTAAAGGTGTTGCTGCCAATAACGCCTGGCTTTTGTTGGTTTAAATCAAGCTCAATAATAGTGCGGGCGCTAAACAGCGACATACTTTGGTACTGGGCTATAATTTCTTGCCAATCGAATCCTTGCATTAAAGTAAACTTAATTACTTCATCAAAACCTTGTTGCTTAGCACTGTCGCGAATTTGTTGTACGCACTGCGCTTCTTGAAAAGGCTCTTCTCCAAATACTAAATAAAAGGGCTTTAGCCCTTTATTTAATTCACTCGGTAGTTGATTAGCGTAGCAGCGCATTATAGTTGCGACAGCTCTCTAACAATACGACGACTGGCTTGCTCACGAATTTCGCTAATAAGTAGCTCAAGCTCTTTTGCTTTTGCTAATGCATGATCCGGATCGTCTTGGTAATTACGGTAAAGCTCAAAACGTTTTTCTATCGCTTTTTCACCTGGGCGTTTAACTACATACGATACGCCATAAGCGAGCTCATATTCAGCAACTTGGCCGTTTTGGAACAGCGAGAGTGTTTGGCGTTCAATGCTTTCTTTGCGTAAGTACAATTGGGCTTTATCTTTAGCTGACGATACTAACTCTACGTTACTCGCTTTAAGCTCTTTTTTAAGCTCAGTGAATAAAGTCGATTTTTCGTCATCGCCTACAAGTGTTAGCTGTTTTAAGTTATCAGGCAGGCTAGAGGCTTTTTTTAAATGAAAGCCACAGCTTGATAACAAAAAACAGACTAGCACTAAGGCTAGTCCATTTTTAATGGCGTTAAATGCAGCCATATTAGTTAGCTACCACGTTAAGTAGTTTGCCTGGTACGTAAATGATTTTACGAATGGTTGAGCCATCAGTAAATTTAGTTACGTTAGATTCTGCAAACGCAAGGGCTTCTACTTGCTCTTGAGTTGCACCAGCTGCCACTGTTAACTTAGCGCGAAGCTTGCCGTTTACTTGTACGATGATTAGTTTTTCATCTTCAACAAGTGCAGACTCGTCAACTTTTGGCCATGCAGCATCTAAAATCTCGCCTTTTTTACCAAGCTCTTTCCAAAGCTCATGCGATAAATGCGGAGTAATAGGTGCAAGCATAATAACTAATGCTTCAAGTGCTTCGTTAGCAATCGCTACATCTTGTTTGTCGCTCAGTGGTGCTTTTAATAACTTATTAGAAAGCTCCATAATGGCTGCAATAGCGGTGTTAAAGGTTTGACGACGTTCAACATCATCAGTCACTTTAGCAATTGCTTTGTGTAAGTCGCGACGTAGTACTTTTTGCGGGTTAGTTAGCGCTGATTTATCAAGTGCTTGGTAACCTACTGTTTTAACGTCTACCGCGTATTTCCATACACGTTTTAAGAAACGATGTGCGCCTTCAACGCCTGAGTCTGACCATTCAAGCGTTTGCTCTGGTGGTGCTGTAAACATCATGAATAAACGCACTGTATCTGCACCATACTGCGCAATTACATGTTGTGGGTCTATACCATTGTTTTTAGACTTAGACATTTTACTCATGCCTGATGAGAATACCGGCTCACCGTCTTCCTTGTGCCATGCTTTAGTAACGCGGCCTTTTTCGTCGGTTTCGGTATTAACATCAGTTGGCGAAATCCAAATATCGCCGCCTTTTTCATCTTTACGATAAAATGTTTCAGCAAGTACCATACCTTGACAAAGTAAGCGGTCAAACGGCTCGTCTGAATTAACTAAACCAAAGTCACGTAATAATTTATGGAAAAAGCGTGAGTACAATAAATGTAAAATTGCATGCTCAATACCACCAATGTATTGGTTTACTGGTAACCAGTAGTTAGCAGCAGCTGGATCTAGCATGCCTTCGTCGTAGCGTGGGCTACAGTAGCGTGCGTAGTACCAAGACGATTCCATAAAGGTGTCAAACGTATCAGTTTCGTGAAACGCCGGTGCGCCATTTACTGTTGTTTTAGCCCACTCTGGGTCTGCTTTAAGTGGTGAAGTTACACCGTTCATTACCACATCTTCTGGTAAGCGAACTGGTAGCATATCTTCTGTTGCGGCAAGTTCTTTACCATCTTCATCGCTAAGCATTGGAATTGGAGAACCCCAATAGCGCTGACGGCTCACACCCCAGTCACGCAGGCGGAAGTTTACTTTACGCTCACCAACACCGAGTGCTTCTAATTTATCGGCAATCGCTTTAAAACCAGCTTCAAAATCAAGGCCGTTAAATTCACCCGAATTTACAAGCACGCCTTTGTCAGTGAATGCTTCTTTATCTAGGTTTACTTCAAGGTCTGACCCCTCAGCAGGTGCAATTACTTGTTTTATGTCAAGACCGTAAGCCGTTGCAAATTCAAAATCGCGTTGGTCATGTGCAGGTACTGCCATCACAGCGCCTGAGCCGTAATGCATTAATACAAAGTTAGCTACCCAAATTGGTACTTGCTCGCCCGTTAATGGGTGAGTTGCGTAAAAGCCTGTTGCTATGCCTTTTTTCTCCATTGTTGCCATATCTGCTTCGGCTACTTTGGTGTTTTTGCATTCGTCAACAAACATCGCAATTGCGTCGCTATTTTTAGCGGCTTCTTGTGCAATAGGGTGACCACCGGCAACAGCAACATACGTAACACCCATAAAGGTATCTGGGCGTGTTGTGTATACGCTAAATGTTTCGTCGTTATCGGTGCGTTTAAATTCAATATCACACCCTTCAGAGCGGCCAATCCAGTTGCGCTGCATTGTTTTAACTTGCTCTGGCCAATCTTCTAACTTGTCTAAATCGTCAAGTAGCTCTTGTGCGTAGTCGGTAATTTTAATAAACCACTGTGGAATTTCTTTTTGCTCAACCACAGCGCCTGAACGCCATCCACGACCGTCAATAACTTGCTCGTTAGCGAGTACAGTTTGATCTACTGGATCCCAGTTAACTGTCGACATTTTTTTATACACTAGGCCTTTTTCGTAAAGCTTAGTGAAAAACCACTGCTCCCATTTGTAGTATTCTGGATGACATGTCGCAATTTCGCGATCCCAGTCATAACCAAAACCTAATTGCTTAAGTTGGGTACGCATGTAATCAATATTTTCGTATGTCCACTTAGCTGGTGCTGTTTTGTTTTTAATAGCAGCGTTTTCTGCAGGTAAACCAAACGCATCCCAACCCATAGGTTGCATTACGTTTTTGCCTTGCAGGCGCTGGAAACGAGAAACAACATCACCAATGGTGTAGTTACGCACATGACCCATATGCAGTCGACCACTCGGATAAGGGAACATAGAAAGGCAGTAATACTTTTCTTTGCTCTCATCTTCAGTGACTTTAAATACCTGGTTTTCTTCCCAGTAGCTTTGTACTTTTGACTCTATATCTTGCGGGTTATATTGCTCTTGCATCTATGGTTCCAGACTTCTTGCAAACTAATAAAAAATTGCCGTTAGGATACCCCAAATAAAACACTATTCACAGCGTCAAAAACATGCTTTTATTAAATTGTAACTTTCAGTGCAGGTTAACCTGCCTTTTTATAGTGTGGTTAGCTAAAGACATAAGTTACAGACTGATTTAACAGCAATTTTGAAGGAGTAAAAAATGACTGATTACAAAACATGGCTTAGCAGTTTTACCCATTGGATAAAAGATGTGAAAGAGCATGGTTTAAAAGATGTGGTTTCTGGGTTTGTTGAATCTGAGCAGGCGCTTAAAGATTTAAGTCAAGAAAGATATGAGCTCTACAAAAGTTATTTAAAGAATGATATTGAACATATAGTAGAGAACGAATCACACTATAATTCGCTTGCATGGCAAGAGCTTAAAGAGTCTCTTTGGTTTGAACTTTCGCACATAGAAGATAAAACTCAACTTGAGTGGCAATCTCTTAGCCAAGATTTTAAGCACAATGGTGTGTATCACGCAGGCGAATGGATAGCCATGGGCACATTAGTATGTAAGAATTGCACCCATAGTTACGATGTTTATCACGCTACACAAATTACACCGTGTATTGAATGTGATGGAATCTATTTTAGTCGTAAGGCACTGCACCCTTAAATATAAGTATTAAGTGGCTGCGGGCCACTTAATACGCCCAAAGGCCAGCGAATATGCTGGTAAAAAAAGAAGTTAGAATGACGAAAAAATTGCTGCCACTATCTGTTTCAAAGCTCGCACCGAGTATTTCTACTAATCACGTAAACACGTGTATGAACAATCCATACCCAGAGCAACTTACGTTTATAGGCCAACAACGCGCCCAAAGTGCTTTAGATTTTTCATTGGGGATGGAACTGCCGGGTTACAACGTTTATGTAATGGGCGAGGCCGCTCACGGGCGCTTTACGCTTGTTAAAGATAAACTTAAACAACACGCAAAAGACCGCTCAACGCCAAACGAATGGTTATACGTAAACAATTACGATGACCACAGAGAACCTATTGCGCTGTTTATGCAACCAGGTCAAAGCAAGCAACTTAGTGACGATATAGATTCATTTTTAGATGAAGTACTCGACACCTTTCCTGCGGCATTTGATAACCCAGCGTATCAGCGTAAGAAAAAATCAATCGATCGTGAATTTAACGATGCCTACGACAGTGCTATTACCGCAGTAGAAATTGCGGCGTTTGAGCAAAGCGTTGCATTAGTTGAAGAAAAAAATTCAGTAGGGTTTGCACCACTTGTAGATGGTAAACAATTAAGCGACAGCGAATTTGGCGAACTTGAAGAAACGTTACGTGAAGAGTTTTTTGAAAAAATTGAAAAGCTAGAAGATGCATTAATAGAAGCGTTAATAGAGCTGCCACGTTGGAAACGTGAATCAAAAGAAAAACAACGCAATCTTAAAAAATCGACTGCAGAGCAAGCCACTAAACCACTTTTAAAAGACTTAGAACATAAATACGCAACTCATATTGGCGTACTGCGTTATTTAAAAGATATACGCGTTGAAATTATAGACGCGGTACTTGAATGGCTAGATGACGAAGATGAAAGTGAAGAAAGCAAAGAAGACTTTGATCGCAAAGGCATGCTTACCGACTTTTTTGCACCTAACATTTTAGTTGAGTTTAAAGAGGACGACGCAGCACCGGTTGTGTACGAGCCTAATCCAACGTTTGGCAATATATTTGGCAAAATTGAGTACTCAACATCGCAAGGCTCTTTAATTACCTGTTATCGCTCAATTCAGGCTGGTGCATTGCATCGTGCTAATGGCGGCTATTTAATTATGGACGCTGAAAAAATCATGGCAAATCCACAAGTATGGGATGGTTTAAAACTCGCGTTAAAAACACATCAAATTAAAAACGACTTACCGTATCAAGACAGCACAGTAGGGACGAGCTTTACACTTCGCCCGCAGCTTATACCGCTTGATGTTAAAATTATTTTATTAGGTTCGCGCGAGTTGTACTACACCATAGGTGAGTACGATGAAGAATTTGCAGAGCTATTTAGAGTATTAGCTGACTTTGATTACTACTTGCCAAGTAGCGATAAATTGCAATACCAGTTTATTACTAAAGTAACCGAGTATTGCGAGCAAACATTAAAGTGCACTGCAACGCAGGCTGCTATGGTGCGTTTACTTAAATTTAGTTACCGCCAAGCTGAGCATCAAAATAAATTATCAGCGCGTTTTGCTGATGTACTTGAACTTATTGCAGAGGCCAGTTACTACGCAAAGCAAGACAAATTAGCCGTTATTGACGCGCACCATATTGACGAAGCCATTGAAGGCAAGCAATACCGTACCGGCCAAATTAGCGAAAATATGCTCAGTGATATAAAAGAAGGTCACACACTTATTGCAACCGACGGCCAAGCCATTGGTAAAGTAAATGGCTTAACCGTATTACACATTGGCGATACCTCATTTGGTACCCCTGCGCGTATTACGGCAACTGTTTATGCTGGCGCCGATGGCGTAATAGATGTTGAACGCGAAGCTGAGCTTGGTAAAGCAATTCACTCAAAAGGTGTTATGTTGCTTACCGGTTATTTAGGTAATAAATATGCGCAGCACTTTAGCTTAACGCTTAGCGCTAATATTGCCATTGAGCAAAGCTATGGTTACATAGATGGCGATAGCGCATCTTTAGCAGAGTTGTGTGCGCTTATTTCGTCTATTACAAGCCTACCTATTAGCCAATCAATTGCGCTTACAGGCTCTATAAACCAACATGGTGATGTACAAGCCATTGGTGGCGTAAACGAAAAAATAGAAGGCTTTTTTAAACTGTGTAAAATGCGTGGTTTAACAGGTTCGCAAGGCGTTATCATTCCTAAATCAAACCAAGTTAACTTAGTGCTTGATGACGAAATACTTAATGCGGTTGAAGCGGGTAAATTCAATATTTACGCAGTCGAAACCGTAGACCAAGCGCTTAACTTGTTAATGGATATAGAAGCTGGCGATATTATTGATGACCAGTATCCAGAAAACTCAGTAAACGGTATTGCACTTGCTCGCCTCAAAGAGATTGCCGACATAGTAAACGGCGATGATGACGAAAAAGACGAAGAGCTAGATAACGAAAAAGGTTAATGATGATTAATATAATTTTGGCGGTAGTTATCGCCATTTTTTGTTTTTTAATATTTCAAAATAGTAAAAAAGCAAAACAACAAGCAGGCATAAATGCACAAATAGGTGCAGATTATTTAGCCGCTAACGCAAAGGTAGAAGGTGTAGTAGAAACAGCTTCTGGCTTGCAGTATAAAGTAATCCATAAAAGCGAAAACGAAAACACACCAACCCCAAAAAGTATGGTTAACGTGCATTACCACGGCACACTAATCGACGGCACTGTGTTTGACAGTTCAGTAGAGCGTAAAACTCCTATTAGCTTTGGTTTGCACCAAGTTATTAAAGGTTGGACTGAGGGCTTACAACTTATGAGCCCTGGCGATAAATACACGCTATATGTACCGCACCAATTAGCGTACGGCGAAAAACGGGTAGGGAGTATTCCTCCTGCCTCAGTACTTATTTTTGAAGTAGAGTTACTGGCAATTGAGTCTTAGTGATTAAATAACAAGGAAGTAAATTATGAATAAAGACGAATTACTTAAAATAGCCAAAGGTGATATTAACTTTACCTTTCAATCTATTATTTATGCATTAGCGCTGTGCTTACTCGTTGCAGCTGTTTTTTTACTAGAGATGAGCGTTAACCTACAAATGGGTTTAATAGTGTGTATTATTGGTGTGTTTGGAATGACTATTTATAATAATTTAAATACTCGCCTAAATGCGGCGCTTGCACTTATTGCGCTCTCACAAGATAACCAAAGCACTAAGTAAGCAACGAGTTAGTTTAATAAATGGTATAAGCCCTACTTTAATAAAGTGGGGCTTTTTGCTTTTAGCTAACATTAAAATTTACTCAAGAATTTTAATACGAGGTCGATACCTATAATAGTTACAAAGCTATTTTAGGGATAAAATAATGAAGATTTCACCGACTCCCATTCCATACCAAGTACACAGCTCAAATGCTCAAACTTTAGCGCAATCAGATAAACTACCTGTTGAAAAAGCGAGTGAAGAAAAGAGCGAGGAAGAAAATGAGGAAGAGCCAAAATATGTGTTATCAAAGTTTCTAGATACCAAAGCGCAAGAATATAGTGAAGATAACGCTACGTTTGGCAATCAATATAAAAACCTAGAAAAAGTATACAAGCACTTCGCTGGGCGAGTTATTGCGCTGCAAGAACAAATTAACAAACTTAAACAAAGCCCCGTACAACGTAGTTTAACTATAAACACTTCTGCAAGTGAGCTAAATAAAAGTGATGCGAGTTTAACTCTAGATGCAGAGCACTTAGGCTCTAAAAAATATAAAAATACGCAACAGCAAGAACAAATAGATATGTTAGAGCTGCAATTAGGGGAGTTAAAGTCAGAGCAAGCAGCAATAAAACAACAAATGGTTGAGCTGGTTATTAGTGAAATGAAGAGACGGGGCGACGACTATACTATTTAGCGCCACCAACATGCTGGTGGGTTAGCTTTTAAACTCAATTTTACCCACTTCAAGTTTAAACCTACCTTCTTGCTTACCTGCAATCATAAAGCCTAGCTGTTTTATATCATCAAAATCAATAATCGGTTGTTGCTCAAGCACGCGGCCGCGATACGTTAAAGTAAAATCACTCGGAGCAAAGTTTATATCTACCCATTCATTTTTTACTGTTTTAAATGAGTGGGTGTACGCTGCGCCATCAAGGTAATTGGTAGTTCTGAGCCTAAGCTGATAGGTTTGTCCATCGCCTTTAACGCGCAGTGCTATAGCTTTAGTATTTTGGCTTTGTGTATTTAGCGCTGTACGTATTGATGCAAAACCGCCGTTATTATCAAGCGAAACATTGCCTGTAAAAAGCAAACTTTCTTGAGTTTGTGTTACTTCGCTATTAGATACACCGCCCATTACTGAGTCGTTAACAACGTACCAGCGCTGATTTGCATTCGCTTGTGCACTTACAACTAATAAATTAAATACAAAAAGTGATGATAGTTGCTTTGTTGTCATACGTGTTTCCTAATTGGCATTAAGTAAGTGGAGTACTTATAACTAATACGCTTTAATAATGTATTTGTTCACTAATTTAAAACTAATTATTTTTACGAGCCCACTTATCCATTATTTTATTAAATAATATTTCATCATCAGTTTGCTCGCCAGGGCAGGTCTGCGCGCTTCCTTGAGGCATGCCATTACTACCAAATACGGTTGAAGTATCAATTAAATAGCATTTACCGTTAAATTTTTCTAATCGTCGTGTGCCTATTGTATTTTGGCTAATAACTTCCGATTTTTGTGATTTAACCGGTGATTTAATTGTGGGCGTGGCAGCTATTGCATCATCAGTACTATCTGAGTTATCGGCTTCGCCAAACGTGACCATTTTTTTATGCGTTAAGTTATTTATAGGTGCGCCATAAATAGGCGCATACGGGTTAAGTTTTTTAAACGTTTGCGTGTTGGTATTAATGGTGTGGGCAGGGGGTTGAGGTTTATTTGTAATAGTGAGCTTTGTTACTGTTGTTGTTTTTGGTTTTTCGTCACGTTGTTTGGGTGCTTTAGTAACTTGTGTTTGAGTTGTAGGTGTTTTATTAGTGCTTATAGCTTCAGGTACTTTTTTTACCTCTAACTTTGCAGGCTCAGCAATCGGTGCGTTAGTGGTGGTGTTAACGGTGCTTAACTTAGGTTGCGTTGATAAGTTAACCATTACATAAGCGTTTATTACGGTGTTTTTTTTGTTTGAGGTACTTCAACTTTTATTTTTTGCGAAAGTAATTTATGTGAAAGTAATAAGTACAGCAACACGCCATGTATACATAACGAGATAACCCACGGCCACGCATTCCCTTTATTCACATCAAACCCTCAACTTAATAGTGCTGTTAAGAGTCAATAAAATACATTTAGTTCACCTAAAGTTAATGTGTTTTACTTTGTAGCTTTATTGCAGATACAACAAAACTATTTTGCAGTTTTTGTGGTTTTTGCATGTGCTTGGTTACGTTATTATGAGCGTAATCAAACTTAGGAGGCATTATGACATTACTTTTTGAACCAATAGAACTTGCAGGTAAAACATTAAAAAACCGTATTGTTATGCCCCCAATGACTCGCTCGCGTTCAACACAGCCTGGCGATATAGCTAACGACTTAATGGCAACATATTACGCACAGCGCGCAAGTGCCGGGCTAATTGTAAGCGAAGGCACACAAATTAGTGAACTTGGCAAAGGCTACGCTTGGACTCCGGGTATTTATTCAAATGAGCAAGTTGTAGGTTGGAGTAAAGTAACCAACGCAGTGCATAGCGCTGGTGGCGTTATGTTTGCTCAGCTTTGGCATGTTGGCCGCGTAACTCATAGTGACAACACCGGTGGTGTGCAGCCTATTTCAGCCTCGGCCATTGCTGCAAAAGACGTAAAAGTATTTGTAGATACAAACGGCGCACCAGGGTTTGTAGACACCCAACTCCCACGCGAAATGAGCAAACAAGATATTACGCAGGTCATAGGCGAATTTCGCCAAGCTGCTAAAAATGCAGTTAATGCAGGGTTTGATGGCATAGAGCTTCATGCTGCAAATGGTTACCTTATTAACCAATTTTTAGACTCAGAATCAAATGCTCGCACCGATGAATATGGTGGCAGCGTGCAAAACCGAATACGTTTTTTAATTGAAGTGGTAAATGCTGTTAGCGACGAAATTGGTAGCAGCAAAGTAGGCGTAAGACTAGCCCCGTTAACAACTCTTAATGGCACAGTAGACGAAAACCCTGAGGAAACTTATTTAGCGGTTTCTGAGGCATTAAATAAAGCCGGTGTAGGTTACATGCATATAGCCGAAGCCGATTGGGATGACGCACCTTTAATGAGTGTTGAGTTTAAATACGCTATTCGCAAAGCCTACAGCGGTGTATTAATTTACGCAGGCAAGTACACCAAAGAGCGCGCAGACAACGCACTTAGCGAAGGCTGGGCCGACATGATTGGCTTTGGTCGCCCGTTTGTATCAAACCCAGACTTACCAGCACGCTTAAAGCAAGGCAAGCCTCTTAACAGCCACAACCCCGACACTTTGTTTGGTGGTGCAGAGCAAGGCTATACCGATTATCCAACGGTATAATTGCTAGTAAGTAATAAACATTGAGTAAAAACATGGAGGGCTGCATTTTATGCAGCCCTTTTTTGTGCACTGATTCTATTAGCTTTATCTTGAGCAAAAAATAAAAAACGCGTAAGTTAACCGGGTTACCTATTTTAATAACAAGAAAATAAATGAAAGCCAAAGAGATAGAACAATTAGAATTATCAAATTCTGAAACCCGAGAAGTTGTTACCCCCTACGCCTTTAAAATTGACAGTGCTTTACTGGGCTTGCCTTTAGCTACGCCAATTCGGCGTGCACTAGCGATTATTATTGATGTAGCACTGATATTTTTAGCAGCCAAACTCAGCGCGGCTTTAATAGCATTTGTTGCTGCAATGGCCTTTTATAAAGGTACGGCACAGCAATACCTTCCAAAAATGTCGAATGTGTGGCGAAGAATTTTAAAAATAACGGCAGCAAGTATTTTATTTGTAAGCGCACTTACTGTGCTTTCAATTGGCATAGATTACCTAGAAGACGATAACGCTGATCAAGCTTTAGCTGTTCAGGGCGTAAAAATACAAGATGAAATTCAGCTTACCGCCACAGAAAAACAACAGGTAAATACTTATTTAGCGCAAACAGCTGATGAAAGCTGTGAGCAACCTTGCCAACAAAACGCGCTTGATAATTTAATAGGGCAAGTACCTAAATTAGCAGAAATGGACGACCTACAAAACCCACAACTTGCTACCGTACTTTTACAGCTACTGGTGCTCAGTGAAAATAACGAAATAAAGCCTGCGCAGTTAATAGAAGAAAAACCTGCACAAACAACCACAAATAGTATTTTGCAGTGGAGCAAAGGCATTATTCAAGACTTAGGCTTAGGGTTTGGCTGGGCTGCTGTTTACTTTACGTTGTTCTCGCTGCTTTGGCGCGGCCAAACACCGGGTAAAAAAGCATGTAATATTCGTGTGGTAGCACTAAGCGGCGAGCCATTAGGGTTATTAGATTGTTTTGGTCGCTACGGCGGCTACGGCGCAGGCTTTGCAACGGGCTTATTGGGCTTTTTACAGATATATTGGGATCCAAACAGACAAGCCATTCAAGATAAAATATCAGCCACTGTGGTTATTAAAGGCAACTTGAATCAAGTTGTAAATGTTGAAACGGTAGAAGAGACTGTAAAAAGTTAAGTTTGCTCTTATTAATTACAAGGATGGTTATGAAAGCTTTATTAATGGCGTTTAGTTATCTGTATTTTATTACAGCTTCGTATGCATCAGAAAATATTGTGTTAGCAAAAAAACATCAGCTTAAGTCTATTATTTTAGGTGAGCAGCGCAGTTATAGTGTTTATTTACCACCAAGCTACAAGCAAAACCTCGAACGAGTATATCCTGTTATTTACTTGCTTGATGGCGACCCAACCCATTTAAAAGCCTTAGCGGGGCTCGTTGAAGCACTCAGTACTGAGCGGCTAGAAAAACAAATTCAACAAGCAATTATTGTCGCTGTTCCTAACAGTAAAAATGCGATAAGAGAGCGCGACTTTACCCCTACCAATGTCGATTGGACTTTTAACGGCAAGCTACTCGAAAAATTTGAAAACATTGGCAATGCCGCAAACTACACCGCTTTTTTTGAAAAAGAACTTATTCCCTTCATTAATAAAAATTACCGTACATCAAATAAGCGGGTATTAATTGGGGAATCTTTCGGCGGCTTGTTCGCAAGTTATGTTTTACTTACAAATCACTCTTTATTTACTGATTACTTAATTATTGATGCAACCTACCTTTGGGATAATAATTATCTCAATCGTTATTTTGACGAGCAACAGCTTATAAATAAGCAGCTTAAAGGCAATGTATATTTTACTTTTGCTAATAATGCAGCTTTTGGTGAAATTGGAGAGGCTAATTATAAATGGGGCTTAGAGCTTGCTAAAAAACTAAAAGCGCACCCGAGTAACAGTTTATATATAAATCAACGTTACTTTGAAGAAGAAACTCATGGCACGGTGGCAGCGCTTAGTTGGTATTATGGGTTGAGAAAATTATTACAGCTATGAAGTGTTAATAATCTTTAATTTATTTAAACTAAAGCCACCCTTATTATTAAACAAAAAAGATGGAGCGTAGTTAAGTGATTGAACCAGTGAAAGAGCTAAACAAAGCAATTAATGCAGATTTAAATTTAGCTCCGCCTATCGATCCTGCTTTAGCAAGTTGTAAAAAAACGCTAATAATTATTTCATCAGTGCTATTAGCGCTTACTTTCTCAGGCGCGAAGGTTACAGAGGCAAATACTTTTATTTTTAAAATTACATTTACTAACCCTACAGGTATTAATACTCTTTTACTGTTATCGATTGGATATTTATTACTCCGATATAATTCTATATCTCACTTCTATACAGATAATTATAAAAAACAATTCGCTACCAGAGTTTTGGATAATAAGTTTTTTAGACGGTATGACAGTCACAATGATGTAGTTGATGGATTTATCCCTGATTTGCTTAAACCCAAAATATATATTAATGATGATAAATACAAACACAGCAATCATAGCTATTTAGACTATGACCTTAAAGTAAGGTTATTTTTTAATGCTTATATCGACCTTACTGAATATGACGAGCAGAGCAACCCATATCTATATAGGTTTTATTTAATAGGCTCGAAAGATAAATTTCAGTATTTATTTGCACTCGGTATTATGTTTTCTCATTGGTTTCTGGAACAATTTCGTCAACGGGACTTTTTAGAGTTATATAGCCCAATGTTTATCGGATTCATAGCAGTATACAGTAGTGTATGGGTGAGGTTAGTATCATAAATTTTGAGCTTTGACTTCTAGTTTAATACTGAGAGCTGAACTTCAACAGCTATCAGTATTAACTTTTACTTTCTAAACCTAACCCCAAATCCGGCAAGCCCCATCAACAACACAAATCCCCACACAAATATGTTGCCGTATTGGCTGTACACGCTGTCGCCTTTTATAAGCTTAATGTTGGCTTTCAATATGGTAGCTTCAAACTGAGGCATGGTTTGTTGTGTGTGGCTTATAGGGTCGTATACAGCGCTTACCCCATTGTTAGTAACACGCACTAGAGGGCGTTGTAGTTCGAGCGACCGCATACGGGCTATTTGCATATGTTGCAAAGGCCCAATGGAGTCGCCAAACCAGGCATCGTTACTTACCGTAAAGAGTAGGTCGGAATCGCTTTTGTAATTACCGCGTACTAAATCTGCAAAAACAATTTCGTAGCAAATAGCAGGGAGTAAGTTATAGCCATTGGCCCGTAAGTTGTTTTGCACTTTGTCGCCACGGGTAAACGATGACATAGGTAAATCGAATAATGGGGCAATAGGGCGCAAAAAGTCTTGAAACGGCACAAATTCGCCAATAGGTAATAGCTGGTGTTTTTGATAACGGTTTTTATCAAGGTAATGGTAATGCCCGTGCTCGTCGCCGCGCTCTTTATTACCGACCACAATAAGTGTGTTAAATATGTTTTTGGTGTCTCGCTGGTAGTCAACAATACCGGTAACAAGGGCGGTTTTATTAAACGAGGCGGCACTGTCTAAATTGGCTAGGTATGAATCAGCAAGCATTTCTATTTCAGGCACTGCGGCTTCTGGCCATACTATTAAGTCGGCATCCCAATGTGGGCGTGTCAGGTCTTGGTATTTGCTCATTGTGGTCCAAAACTCACTTGGCTCAAAGCGCAGGTGTTGCTGTATGTTCCCTTGTACGAGCAAAACTGACATGTTTTTATCTGTGTAATGAATACTGCCTGTGGTGTTTGCGCCTGTAAAAATAAGCGCAACAGCTGTAGCAGTAACCGCCGGGGTTTTAAAATCTTTTTGGGTAAGTCTATACAGTGCAAAGCCAATAGCGACACAGGTAAGTGTTAAGCCAAACTCGCCAATATAAGGGGCAAGCAACCTTAAAGGTCCGTCGGTTTGTGTGTAGCCAAAACTTAACCACGGGAAACCGGTAAGTACGGTGCCACGTAAATACTCACTAATTGCAAAGCAGGCAATAAGTAATGCGCCAAAGCTTTTAGGGCCACTGGCAAAGCGTGTAGTTGCCCAAAAGGCAAGTGCGGGAAATAACGCTAAGTAGGCGCACAAAAAAGCCATTAACGAGAGCGACGCTATAAGCGGCATACCGCCAAAGGTGGCAATAGAAACATGTACCCAGCTTATACCAGCACCAAACCAGCCTAGGCCAAATATAAAGCCATATTTAGCAGCGGTTTTTGCATGTGCTTTACCGGTATTATTGGGGTTAACGCAAAAAATTATGGTACCAAGGCTAATAAATACGATGGGCCAAATTTCAAAGGGGGCATAGCCAAAAGTTAAAACAAGGCCCGCAACGAGTGCGAGCCATGCTTTTTTATCTTTTGCTAATAGGGTAAGTCTAGTTAGCAGTTTCTTCACTGTCGTTATCATCAGCCTTAGGAACGGTGACTTGCAGTTGCAAAATACGACGATTGTCGGCGTTGGTTACTTTAAATTGGTAACCTTCTATGTCAATCGTTTCACCACGGCTTGGCATATGGCCAAATGCGTGCAGTACAGTTCCGCCAATAGTATCGGCTTCATCTGTGCTGTAGCCTGTTTTAAAATGCTCGTTAAAGTCATCTACAGGTGTGAGTGCTTGCACTACGTGAACATGTTTAGCAAGTCGACGAATATCTTGATGTTCTTCTTCTTCGTCGTGCTCATCTTCTATTTCGCCAACAATTATTTCAAGAATATCTTCAATCGTTACCAAGCCCGATACGCCGCCGTATTCGTCAATAACAACAGCCATATGGTAGCGTTGCTGACGGAATTCGTTTAGCAATGTATCAACACGTTTGCTCTCAGGTACTACCATTGCTGGACGTAAATAATCGCGTATTGATGGTAAATGCTCGTCTTTATTTAAGATCAGTGGCAATAAATCTTTAGCGAGTAAAAAACCTTCTACATGGTCTTTGTCTTCAATCACCACAGGAAAACGTGAGTGAGTTGAGTCAACCATCATTGGAATTAGCTCTTCAAGCGGGCTGTCGATCTCAAGAGTGATCATTTGTGAGCGCGGAACCATTATGTCTCGCACTTTAAGCTCAGACACGCCAAGCACACCTTCTATCATCTCTTTTGTTTCAGGATCGATTACGTCTCGTTCTTGCGCATCGGCAATAACTTCGACCAGCTCTTCTCTATTCTGGGGTTCCCCTTGCAACATTTGGGCTATTCTGCCCAACCACGTTTTGCCAGAAGAACCCTGGCTAGATTGCGAGTTACCGTCGCTCATTGCGTCTAATTGCTCCGTTAATTTAAATATCGTCCCGGTATGGGTCTGCTATGTTTAGCTCTGCAAGTAATTGCTTTTCGATGCTTTCCATCTCTAAAGCATCGTCACTCTTTATATGGTCAAATCCAAGCAAATGCAAGCATCCGTGAATAACCATGTGAGCAAAGTGGTCATGAAATGACTTCTCTTGCTCAATTGCTTCAGCTAATACAATGGCTGGGCAAATAATTAAATCACCAACCAAAGGAATATCTATTCCTGGTGGTGCTTCAAATTCGAACGACAGTACGTTGGTCGGTTTATTTTTACCGCGATAGTCGTTATTAAGTTGTTGCGATTGCGCTTCGTCGCTAATAACGATACTGAGTTCTGACTCGTCACGGTATTGGCTAAGGGCTTTGTCGGCCCACAGTGCAAATTGCTCTTCGCTTGGGAGGTTGTCAAACTCACAGGCTATTTGTAAATCAAGTTCGGTTGTCAAAGTATTACTCTTTAGTAGTAGGCTGTTGAAGAGCAGCAAGTGCGTCTTTTGCATTTTGCTTTTCAATGCGCTTTAGTCGCTCGCTTTCGTCGTTTCGCTCGTAGGCTTCAACTATGCGTGCTACAACAGGGTGGCGTACTACGTCTTGGGCTTTAAAGTAGTTAAAGCTAATTTCGTTTACGCCATCAAGTACTTCCATTGCATGGCGAAGGCCTGAGCGTGTTCCACGAGGTAAATCGACCTGTGTTATATCGCCTGTAATAACCGCTTTTGAGTTAAACCCTATACGGGTTAAAAACATTTTCATTTGCTCAGCGGTGGTATTTTGGCTTTCATCTAAAATAATAAAGGCATCGTTTAAAGTGCGTCCGCGCATGTAAGCAAGCGGAGCGACTTCAATGATATTTTTTTCGATGAGTTTTTCTACTTTTTCAAAACCTAGCATTTCAAAAAGAGCATCGTAAAGAGGGCGCAGGTATGGGTCTATTTTTTGACTTAAATCACCGGGTAAAAAACCAAGCTTTTCGCCCGCTTCTACAGCAGGGCGCGTTAATAATATGCGGCGTATTTCTTGGCGCTCAAGGGCGTCAACGGCGGCAGCAACTGCAAGGTAGGTTTTACCAGTACCAGCAGGGCCTATACCAAAGGTAATGTCGTGGTTTAAAATATTAGCCACATAAACACCTTGGTTATCGTTACGTGGCTTAATAACACCACGGCGCGTTTTAATCACCATTTCTTTGCCGTAAGCGCTGCTTGATGCGTCTTGCTCTAGGGCTTTTGATTCGGTAATAGTTAAATGAACGGCTTCGGGTTCTATTTCGCCTAAAACACCACGAACTGGCTGAGTATCAACATAAAGGTTTTTTAAGATTTCTACAGCGCCGGCGCAGTTGTGTAGTTTACCGGTTACTTTAAAAAAGTTGTCGCGGTGAATTATTTCAACAGCCAGGTGGCGTTCAATTTGTTTGATGTTTTCGTCAAACGGGCCACATAAAGAAGAAAGGCGTTTGTTATCGGCAGGTTCTAAATAAATCTCTAATGTTTTTAACTGATTACTCAAAATTGCTTCCTATAGTACTGCGCCAGCGTTAACTGGCGCTAATAGTGTGACTAAGGAACGAAAGTAGCTACGCCAATTTCGTTAACAGTGTCTGGTTTTGGCTCTGCAGCTGCAGCTTTAGTTAAAATAGCTGAAGGAGCGATTTCACGTCGTAAGTTCATTTCTGATTCTGTACGAATTAAGTCACCACGTAAAGAGTTAGGTAGTGCTTCGGTAATACGTACGTCAACAAACTGTCCGATCACTGTGTGCGGGCCAACAAAATTTACTACACGGTTATTTTCGGTACGGCCACGTAATTCCATCGGGTTCTTTTTAGAAGGACCTTCAACAAGTATACGTTGCTCTGTATCGAACATTTGACGGCTAATTTGCTGCGCCATTTGTGTAATACGGTTTTGTAGTAAGTATAAGCGTTCTTTTTTCTCTTGCTCTGTTACGTCATCTGGCAAATCTGCCGCTGGCGTACCTGGGCGGGCACTGTAAATAAAGCTAAAGCTCATATCAAAACCAATGTCGCTAATAAGCTTCATGGTCGCTTCAAAGTCTTCTTTACTTTCGCCTGGGAAACCAATAATGAAATCTGACGACATGCTTAAGTTAGGGCGAATTTTGCGTAACTTACGAATTGTCGATTTGTATTCAATTGCCGTATGGCCACGTTTCATTAGGTTTAATATACGGTCTGAACCACTTTGTACTGGTAGGTGTAAGTGATCTACAAGCTCTGGTACATCAGCGTAAACGTCGATTATATCAGGCGTAAATTCTACCGGGTGCGATGTGGTGTAACGAATACGGTCAATACCATCAATAGCAGCAATAAGACGAATTAAATCTGAGAAGTAACATATTTCGCCATCGTGCGTGTCGCCGCGGTATGCGTTTACGTTTTGGCCTAGTAGGTTTACTTCACGTACGTTTTGCTCAGCAAGTTGTGCAATTTCAAGTAGTACGTCATCTACTGGGCGGCTAACTTCTTCGCCGCGAGTATATGGTACAACACAAAAAGTACAGTATTTAGAACAGCCTTCCATAATTGATACAAACGCAGATGGGCCATCTGCTTTTGGCTCTGGCAGGCGGTCAAACTTTTCAATCTCTGGGAATGAAATATCAACAACCGATGAGCCTTTGTTGCCTTGCACTTGTTTAATCATTTCTGGTAAACGATGCAATGTTTGCGGGCCAAAAATAACATCTACAAATGGTGCGCGTTGGCGAATAGAGTCACCTTCTTGTGAGGCAACACAACCACCTACACCAATAATTAAGTCTGGCTTGTCGTCTTTTAACAACTTCCAACGACCTAACTGGTGAAATACTTTTTCTTGTGCTTTTTCACGAATTGAACAGGTGTTAAGTAAGATTACGTCGGCATCTGTTGCATCATCAGTTAGCTGGTAGCCGTTGGTGGCATCTAAAAGTTCAGCCATTTTCTGAGAGTCGTATTCGTTCATCTGACAACCCCAGGTTTTAATATGCAGCTTTTTGCTCATTGAAATATTGCCTCGTGTTCAATTCGATAGTGGCACAAAAATGTGCTAGAAACAGGATTAAGGAGCAAGCATGCTCACTTAAAGGAGGCGTATTTTAGCTGGATACCCGCCCAGATCCAAGTATAGTTTTCATGTTTGTGATCTCAAATCAATACAGGGCGAGTTTAATGTGCTGTTAGGGATATCCTCTGGTATAAAACAAATTAATTTTGATACAATCAAAACAGACTCAAGTAATAATAAAATGATGAAAAACATGACCAAAAATAATGTGATAGTGGTTGGCGGGGGCATGGTTGGCGCGGCTATGGCGATAAAGCTGGCTCAGCAAGGCTTTGGCGTGCGCATAATTGAAAAACACCTAATAGACCCATCGCACATTCTTAGTAGCGATAAGGTGGATATTAGAGTGTCTGCTATTAATCGTTTTTCAGAAAATTTACTTGATGAATTAGGGGCAATGCCTCTTTTAAGGCAAAACCGCATAGCACCTTATCAACAATTAGAGGCTTTTGAGCGCGGTGGTGACAATTTATTATTTGATTGCGCCGACATAAACACGACACATTTAGGCCACTTGATTGAAAATAGTTTAATTCAAGCAAGTTTGTGGCAGCAATTTGGGCATTATAAGATTGAGGTTATTGAGCAATCATTGCCGGTAACTAAAATAGAGCAAACGGATGATTTAATTACGCTTGTGTATGGTGATCAAACTTATACGGCTGATTTAGTAATTGCCGCCGATGGTGGGCAATCGCAGCTGCGCGATAAGGCGAATATTGGTATTACGGGTTGGCAGTACCAACAGCATTGCATGGGGGTGTTAATTAAACTCGATGCACCGCAACAAATTAAAACATGGCAACAGTTTACACCAAGTGGGCCGTTAGCATTTTTACCAATGCAGGCACCGTACGCTAATTTAATTTGGTACGACGATGCAAATACATTGCAAGCATTTAAAGGGTTAAACCCAACTCAGTTAAAAACGCACGTACTGAATAAATTCCCAGAACTTGCTGGAGACTTTGAAGTACAAACCCATGCAGTATTTCCGCTTACTCGCCAACACGCTAATAATTATTCGCAAGGGCGCATGGTTTTAGTAGGCGATGCAGCGCATACAATTAACCCACTTGCAGGGCAGGGCGTTAATTTAGGTTTTCAGGACGTAGTGGCACTTGCTGAGGTTTTAAACGAAGCAGGAGATATAGGTTGCCCACTAAAACTTAAAGAATACGAGCGAGCTCGCCGCAGGGCTAATTTATTAATGATGAGCATGATGGACGCGTGTTACTTTGGGTTTTCTAATCAAATTACGCCACTTAAATGGGCACGCAGCCAGTTTTTAAAAATGGCTAATAATACGGGGCCGATAAAAAACTGGGTTTTAAAATACGCAATTAGTGGTGATTTAGGCTAAATTTAAAGTAGATATTAGAAAGGCTCATTTATGAGCCTTTTTTTATGTTTGTTTTTAAGTCAGCAAATAGTGACTCGGCTATATCGAACACGGTTTTAATTTAACTGGTGTTACATCACTAAATCGCAATTTAATAACTTTAAAGAGCCTGTGTGTGGATAATTTTTTTACAGTAATAATTATTTTAGGTGCGCTACTACTTGTTGCTAGCTTAAAAACAACCGTTAAAGTTTGCAAAAAAACATCGCAAAGAGCATGGAGTGTACTGCTATGCGCTATTATTTTTTTTATTATAGGGTATTGGTGGATACTTTATTATTTTTCAAACCACGACATTGCACCCGTCGTTATGAATATGGTGGCTATGTTGTTACTTGGCGGTGGTGGGTTTGTTTTTTTAGTTATTAAACTGAGCTTAAAAAGTATTCTTAAAATAGAGCAAGCAACGCAGTATCAAAAATATCAAACTGAGCACGATAACTTAACAACTCTACCTAACCGCGATAAATTTTTTAAATCTTTAAGTAAACAAGTTGAATATCCTTCCCCATTTTCACTATTTTATATCGACTTAAATAACTTTAAACAAATTAATGATGCGTTTGGGCATCAGTGTGGTGACCAACTTTTGGCTGCATTTGCCAATAAATTAAATAAAGAATTATGCGGTATTGCTAAGTTATATCGAATAGGTGGCGATGAGTTTGCTTTTTTATTGCATACCGATACAGATGAAAGCATGAATTATTGTGTAAACATTATAAACTCAGCCGTCAAAAGTCCGTTTTGTACGAATGAGCAAATGGTTAAAATACAATTAAGTATAGGCGTAAGCCGTTTTCCTGATGATAGCCGATTGCCCGATCAGCTATTAAAAAAAGCTGACTTGGCACTGCATGAAGCTAAAAAAACATTTCAACCTTTGGTAAATTACTCATCTGCAATAGGTAAACGAGCTGAGGACTTTTTTGATTTATCAGCCAAAATTAAAGTGGCATTACATAAAGATGAGTTTGAGCTTTATTTACAACCCATAATGGACTCTAAAGATCTGCAATTACATGGCCTAGAAGCGCTTATCCGATGGCCGCAAGATGATGGTAGCTTTATTAGTCCAGAAAAGTTTATAACCGTAGCTGAGCGTACAGGGCTTATTTTTCCTTTATCGAAATGGGTTGTACAAGAAGCCGTTAATCATATTAGAAAGCTCAAGCTATTTGGTTTCACCGGTACTATACATGTCAATTTATCAACGAAAGATATTGAAAGCAGCGAGTTTTACGATTTTATAATTAGTTTACTCGCAACCGACCCTACATTAAGCGACTCGTTAATTTTTGAAATTACAGAAGGTGCAATGATGACAAATATACCGGCTGCTAGAAAAATGATGCAACAGTTGAGTATGCGCGGGTTTAAATTTAGTGTTGATGACTTTGGTACTGGCTTTTCGTCACTGTCGTTATTAAGAGAGCTGCCGATTAATCAAATAAAAATTGATCAGTCGTTTGTCAAAGATATGCTTACTAACTCACCTGATTACGCCATTGTAGAATCTACATTGTTTTTAGCGAGTCGATTAAATTGCGATGTAGTTGCTGAGGGAATAGAAACTAAAGAGGTAGAACAGGCGTTGTTGAGTCTTAACTGTGATTATTTACAAGGGTATTTATATAGCAAACCAATAAATATAGATGAATTTATAAATGTTTATTTAAGTGCAGAAAAAGTAAGTTGAATTTAATGAGTATTTAGAAGTTTTAGATAGGGGAGTCAAATTGGCTGGGATACCAGGATTTGAACCTGGGAATGCCAGGATCAAAACCTGGTGCCTTACCGCTTGGCGATATCCCAACTATAAATTTGAATTAGTTTTAGTTCTTAATAAGAACATGGTGCGGAAGGAGAGACTTGAACTCTCACAACCTAAGTTACTGGAACCTAAATCCAGCGCGTCTACCAATTCCGCCACTCCCGCATCACTAAGTTGCTAATTTAAACTCTAAGCTAGAGCAATTCTTTTATCCAACTTTCCTTGGTAGAAGAAGTTGGCTGGGATACCAGGATTTGAACCTGGGAATGCCAGGATCAAAACCTGGTGCCTTACCGCTTGGCGATATCCCAACAAAGAATTCTTTATAATTTTAATTCTTATAAGAACATGGTGCGGAAAGAGAGACTTGAACTCTCACAACCGAAGTTACTGGAACCTAAATCCAGCGCGTCTACCAATTCCGCCACTCCCGCATCAACAATTTGCCAATTTAAACTCTAAGCTAGAGCAATTCTTTTATCCAACTTTCCTTGGTAGAAGAAGTTGGCTGGGATACCAGGATTTGAACCTGGGAATGCCAGGATCAAAACCTGGTGCCTTACCGCTTGGCGATATCCCAACAAAGAATTAATGATAATTTTATTTCTTATCAAGAAATGGTGCGGAAAGAGAGACTTGAACTCTCACAACCGAAGTTACTGGAACCTAAATCCAGCGCGTCTACCAATTCCGCCACTCCCGCATCGTTTGTACAATAAAGTACAGGTAGTTATTTTAAACTCTTCATTGAGCTGCAATTTAACTCTTGCAGAGCCATTTCTAAAAGAAGAAATGGTGGCTAAGACGGGATTTGAACCTGTGACCCCATCATTATGAGTGATGTGCTCTAACCAGCTGAGCTACTTAGCCATTGTTGGCTGGGATACCAGGATTTGAACCTGGGAATGCCAGGATCAAAACCTGGTGCCTTACCGCTTGGCGATATCCCAACAATAACAATTGATAGTTTTAATTCTTATCAAGAATTATGGTGCGGAAGGAGAGACTTGAACTCTCACATCCTAAGATACTGGAACCTAAATCCAGCGCGTCTACCAATTCCGCCAC
Organism: Pseudoalteromonas sp. APC 3358; assembly: GCF_030408075.1. Lineage (NCBI taxonomy): Bacteria > Pseudomonadati > Pseudomonadota > Gammaproteobacteria > Alteromonadales > Pseudoalteromonadaceae > Pseudoalteromonas > Pseudoalteromonas sp. APC 3358. The sequence goes on along the minus strand of NZ_JASDCE010000003.1, from coordinate 50,355 downwards.
TCCCGCACACAAGGTAGTTATTTTAAACTCTTCATTGAGCAACAAAAAAATAATGGTGGCTAAGACGGGATTTGAACCTGTGACCCCATCATTATGAGTGATGTGCTCTAACCAGCTGAGCTACTTAGCCATCTTTTTTTTGTTAGCACTTCATCGCTGAGTGCGGGGCGTATTATGCTGATATGACCCAAATTCGTCAACACCTTTTTTGCAAAAAAACACTTAACTGTGTTTGTTTGCAGGAAAATTAAGCTAACAGGCTAAAATTTAATAAAAATGCTGTTTTTTTAGCTGCCTTTAAGGCGCGTAATCTTAATTAACCCTGTACTTCTTTAATTAAGCGATATTACAAAGATAGACTAGTTGAGGCTAATTATTATTTTTATAATGCTTAAATACAAAAAAGGCTCGTAAAAACGAGCCTTTAAAAATTATTACCAAGTTAAATTGGTTTAATTTGTACTTATACGTTGAACAAGAAGTTCATTACATCGCCATCTTTAACAATGTACTCTTTACCTTCTTGACGCATCTTACCTGCTTCTTTTGCGCCACTCTCACCTTTAAAGGCAACAAAGTCGTCAAAAGCAATAGTTTGCGCACGGATAAAGCCACGCTCGAAGTCGGTATGGATTTTACCCGCTGCTTGTGGTGCTGTTGCACCTACAGGGATTGTCCATGCGCGTACTTCTTTTACGCCAGCTGTGAAATAAGTTTGTAATTGTAGTAATTCATAACCACCACGAATAACAAGGTTAAGACCTGGCTCTTCTAGACCTAGATCAGCCATAAACTCTAGCTTGTCTTCGTCATCTAGTTCTGAAAGCTCAGACTCGATAGCGGCACATACAGGAACAACAATCGCATCTTCAGCTGCGGCAATAGCGCGTACGCGGTCAAGGTAGGGGTTATTTTCAAAACCATCTTCTGCAACGTTTGCAATATACATTGTTGGTTTAATCGTTAAGAAGTTAATAGAGCTGATTGCTGCTTTTTCTTCTTTAGTTAGTGCTAGACCACGTAAAGTTAAGCCTTCGTCAAGATGCACTTTTACTTTTTCAAGTACAGCATTTTGCTCTTTAGCGTCTTTATCGCCACCTTTTGCTTTTTTTGAATTACGGAAAAGGGCTTTTTCAGCGCTATCCATATCAGCAAGTACTAACTCAGTGTTGATTACGTCAATATCGTCAGCAGGGTCAATAGTGCCTGCTACGTGGATGATGTTTTCATCTTCAAAACAGCGAACTACGTGGCCAATTGCATCGGTTTCACGAATGTTAGCTAAAAACTGGTTACCAAGGCCTTCACCTTTAGATGCGCCTTTTACTAAGCCAGCAATGTCTACAAATTCCATACTGGTGGTAAGAACTCGTTGAGGATTAACTATTTTAGCAAGTTCGTCTAGACGAGGATCTGGCACAGGTACCACACCTGTATTAGGCTCAATGGTACAAAAAGGAAAGTTAGCGGCTTCAATACCCGCTTTAGTTAGTGCATTGAAAAGCGTTGATTTACCAACGTTAGGCAAGCCAACGATGCCACATTTAAAACCCATAGTAAGATACCTTGTTTAGAATTCGTTTAAACGGTGTACTTGGACCCAAGTTACTAGGGTTTAAACGAATGTAGTCTGTTTTGTGCTTTTAACACACCATCTTTTGCAAGTATTTCCATGCAACGAACTGCTTCATCAACAGCAGCATCCATTTTTTCTTGGTCTGCTTTGGCCGCTTTTCCAAGCACCCAACCAGTAACCATTTCACGATGCCCCGGATGACCTACACCAATGCGCAAGCGCATAAAGTCTTTTTGATTTGCCATTTTTGCAATAATGTCTTTTAAACCATTATGACCGCCATGCCCGCCGCCTTTTTTTAACTTGGCAACGCCTGGGTCTAAATCCAATTCGTCATGGGCAACTAAAATGTCCTCGACAGGGATTTTGAAAAAATTAGCTAAACTACCGACCGCTTTACCACTTAAATTCATGTAAGTAGTGGGGATCAATAATTTGAATTCTTGGCCTTGAATGATCACTTTGCCTGTAAGGCCGTGATATTTAGGATCGTATTTTAGGGTGCAGTTGTAGCGTGCAGCGATTTGCTCGATGAACCAAGCACCTGCATTGTGGCGTGTGTTTGCGTATTCGGGGCCTGGATTAGCCAGGCCCACAAGCATTTGAATAGAATTCAAGGTTGCGAGACCTTAAAAATTATTCTGCTGCTGCAGCGTCGTCTTCAACTGGAGCTGCTTTGTTTGCTTTGATAGTCAGGATAGACTGATCATGGCCTTCGCCTTTACCTAAATCTACAGAGCTAACGCCTTTAGGGAAAGTAAGGTCAGAAATATGAACAGAATCGCCAACAACAAACTTAGAAACATCTACTTCAATGAATTCTGGAAGTGCTTTTGGAAGACACGTAATTTCAACTTCAGTTAACTGGTGAACAACAGTTGCGCCAGCTTTAGTTACAATATCTTCACCGATGAAGTGAAGAGGAACTTTAGTTTGAAATTTATGAGTAGCATCTACACGTTGGAAATCAAGGTGAGTAAGCTTAGGCTTGAATGGGTGACGTTGGATATCTTTTAAGATTACTTCAACAGCTTCGCCATCTACGTTAAGCGTAAGGATATGCGTGTAAAAACCTTCGTCTTCTTGTGCTTTGATCATATCTTTATGAGCAAAAGTAAGAGATAAAGCTTCTTTGTCAGCTCCGTAAAGGATTGCAGGAACTTTGTCTTCGCGACGTAGGCGGCGGCTCGCACCAGTACCAGTTTCTACGCGAAGTTCAGCGTTATATGTATAAGTTTTGTTAGACATGATGTCTCCAGTTATTAAAATGTGTAGGGCCTTTGCGACCAAGGTCCCTAGCCAAAAGGCGCGCTATCATACCACCACGCCCAGACAAAATAAACATCGCTTACAAAAAAAGCGCCAAAAGGCGCTTTTATACTCAGGAATGTTTAATTTTAGTGTTCAAACATCGCTGAGATAGATTCTTCGTTACTAATACGACGAATAGTCTCTGCTAACATGTCAGCAAGCGTAAGTACCTTAATTTTATCAAGGGCTTTAAGCTCGTCAGATAGCGGAATTGAGTCAGTTACAATTACTTCGTCAATCATCGAGTCACGTAAGTTTTCTGCTGCTTTACCTGAAAGAATAGGGTGCGTTGCGTATGCAAATACGCGTTTAGCGCCATGTTCTTTAAGTGCTTCTGCGGCTTTACATAACGTACCACCGGTATCAATCATATCATCTACGATAATACAATCACGACCTTCAACGTCACCAATAATGTGCATAACTTGAGAAACGTTTGCTTGAGGGCGACGTTTATCAATGATTGCTAAATCGGTATCGTTTAGTAGTTTTGCAATTGCACGTGCGCGTACAACACCACCAATATCTGGAGATACAACAACGACGTCTTCAAAGTCGCGTTCTTTCATATCTTCAAGTAATACAGGGCTGCCAAATACGTTGTCTACTGGTACATCAAAGAAGCCTTGGATTTGTTCAGCGTGTAAATCAACCGTAAGAACACGGTCAACACCAACGCTTGATAAGAAATCGGCAACAACTTTAGCGGTAATTGGAACACGGGCAGAACGTACACGACGGTCTTGGCGCGCATAACCAAAATAAGGAATGACGGCAGTAATACGACCTGCAGATGCACGACGTAGAGCATCAACCATAACGATAAGTTCCATTAGGTTATCGTTTGTAGGGGCACAGGTTGATTGCAAGATAAAAACGTCCGAGCCACGAACATTTTCATTTATTTGAACACTGATCTCACCGTCGCTAAAACGGCCAACAACAGCATCGCCTAATTCAATATATAAACGTTTTGCAACTTTTTGAGCTAACTCAGGTGTTGCGTTACCAGCGAAGAGCTTCATGTCAGGCACGGTAGGGTTCCTCAGGCACTGAATATTTGGACTAACGGGCAATGATAAATACCACTGCGAGTTAACTTATGATTACTTGTACGTTACTTCATTGATCGAATATGGCGGTTAACTCCGTATGAGCAGGTGAGACATTTGCGCTTGAAGCCACAAAACCCTGCCAAGTATGGGGGAGATTTTCAAGTACATCTTGTGCTTGAACTTGACTAGCAAATTCGACAAAACAACATGAACCTGTTCCGGTCATCTTCGACGGTGCGTATTTTAGCAACCACTGGAGGGTTTTTTCAACCTCGGGGCAAAGCTTTTTAACTAAAGGCTCACAATCGTTGGCTAAAGTATGGTGTTTCCAATCGCCTATTATTTTTGGTGTGTCGCGTTTTAAATCTGGATGTGTAAATATTTTTGCGGTACTTACATGTTGATTTGGGTGTACAACGCAGTACCATTTTTGTTCAAGTTTTACCTGGTGTAATTTCTCACCAATACCATGCGCTATGGCGCTTTGCCCTTGTATGAACACCGGAACATCAGCCCCTAATTTAAGTCCTAATTGGGCTAGAATTTCTAAATTTAGTTCTAATTTCCATAATTTATTTAGGGCTAATAAAGTACTTGCGGCATCGGATGAACCACCTCCAACACCTCCGCCCATCGGTAAGCGTTTAATTAAATTTATTTTTACACCCAAAGAGGTTTTACAGTGTGTTTGTAATAATAAAGCCGCTTTATAGATGAGATTATCATTTAGGGGTATGTCTTTAGTATCACCACCGACAGAAATACCACCGTCTGTTGTTAGCTCAAAATGCAACTCATCACCAAAATTTAAAAAAGTAAATAAGGTTTCTAGTTCATGATAGCCATCTTCTCGGCGAGCATTAATATGTAAAAATAAATTGAGTTTTGCCGGAGCAATAAGTGAAAAAGAGGTTTTGTTATTCATACTTATTTAAACTGCCAATCGTAGAGTTGAATTTTTATTTTTATTTGTTGGTGCTTTAACGTCAGTTTAGTAGGTAACCAGTAACCTGCGTTTTGTACGTAAGTGCCGTAATCTATTTGCCATTTCTTGCCTGCATTATCAAACCATAATACTTGCTTAGCACGGCCTAGTTCATCAACGACTAAACTTTGATCGTCAATGGTGCCCTTAAGCCAGTTATCGGCGTTATCAACAGGGAGTGTAAAACCCGTTAAACGCTTTAAAAGCTCTGCAGCATTAGTATCAAAGTACTCATCGCCGTCAAACTCTAATTCAGCACCATTTGCTGTTTGTTTAAGCGACAAAATACGAGTACCAATAAAAGTAGTCAGTATTAAATTATTGGAATTTGTTGTTTGCTGCCAATTTAAGTTTGCAGATTGACGCTCTTCTGGGCTTATAAACGCGAGTTTACCCTCGACCTGCCAAGTTTCTTGAGCAGCTAAACGTGGCTTCCAATCATCATAAAGTGTTGTTTTTGTATCAATTTGATGGGCACAGCCACCTAATAATAAAAAAAACATGAATAAAATCAAATATTGTCGAATCAAATGTTGTTCCTTACTTTCCATATTCCGCTGATTTTTGGTAAAATTACCGCCTTTGAAGTAGGGCTCAGCAATATTTGGCAAATATGACCATAATAGCACTAGGTATAAATCACAAAACCGCATCCGTAGAATTACGTGAAAAAGTGGCTTTTTCGCCTGAGCAAATTTCAGAGGCGTTGCAACAATTAAGTGGCCATGCCGACTTTAATGAAGCGGTTATTGTGTCTACCTGTAATCGAACCGAGATCTATTGTAGCCTCGCTCAGCAAAATTCCCAAACACTGTTAACGTGGCTTGCCAGTTTCCATGGTTTGGATGAACATGAACTGAGCAGCAATATATACTGCCATGAAGGTAATGACGCCATTAACCACTTAATGCGCGTAGCGTGTGGGTTGGATTCTCTTGTGTTAGGCGAGCCGCAAATTTTAGGGCAAATAAAGCAATCGTTTTTTAGTGCTAAAACCCACGATGCAATAGGGGTTACTTTTGATAGGTTGTTCCAAAAAACCTTTTCGGTAGCAAAACAAGTTCGCACTGAAACAAATATAGGCGCAAGTGCCGTGTCGGTTGCATTTGCGGCTGTTAATTTAGCAAAACATATTTATGGCAAGCTTGATCAAACCAATGTGTTATTGATTGGTGCTGGTGAAACCATTGAACTGGTTGCTAAACATTTATATCAAAATGAGCCTAAAAAAATAACGGTAGCTAATAGAACAATTGAACGTGCTCGCAGCCTTGCTGATGAAGTGTCGGCAGATGTTATCGCACTTGCACAGTTACCAGAACGTTTACATGAAGCCGATATAGTCATTAGTTCTACCGCCAGTACTTTACCTATTATTGGTAAAGGGGTGGTTGAGCAAGCGCTTAAGCAGCGCCGTCACAAGCCTATGCTATTTATAGATATTGCGGTTCCGCGCGATATAGAAAGCCAAGTAGGTGAGCTAGATGCTGCCTATTTATATTCCGTTGATGACTTACAAACCATTGTAAGCGAGAATATGGCAGCGCGTGAGCAAGCTGCACAGCAAGCGCAAATAATTATTACTGAACGTACCAAAGAATTTGCAATGTGGATGCGCTCACTCGATTCGGTAGATTTAATCCGCCATTATCGAAATGATGTACAAACAATTAAGTCAGAACTTGTAGAGCGTGCTGTTAGTCAGCTAAATACAGGTAAAGATGCAGAAAAAATTATATTAGAGCTCGCCAATAAATTAACCAATCGCTTAATGCACGCGCCTACCCGTGCAATACAAGACGCAGCGAAAAAAGGTGAAGTGGCGCAGCTAAACCAGTTGAAAAAAATGTTAGGTATTGATCAGGAATAACCGTTAAATGAAAGAGTCTGTTTATAATAAATTAGAAACCTTAGTAGAGCGTTACGAAGAAGTACAAGCGCTGCTAAGCGACCCGTCGGTCATTAGTGATCAAAATCGTTTTCGTGGGCTTTCAAAAGAATACTCTGAGCTTGAAGAGATTGTAAAAACGTTTTTAACTTACAAAGAAACGCAAGATGATTTAGCCAGTGCAGAAGAAATGCTTAAAGATTCTGACCCTGAAATGCGTGAAATGGCGCAAGAAGAATATAAAGAAGCTAAAGCACAAATTTTGGTAATTGAAGATCAAATTCAAGTATTAATGTTGCCAAAAGATCCGCGAGATAACAATAACGTGTTTGTTGAAGTACGCGCTGGAACAGGCGGTGATGAAGCGGCTATTTTTGCTGGCGACTTATTCCGTATGTACAGCCGCTATGCAGAAACTAAAAAATGGAAAGTAGAAGTTGTGAGCACCAATGAAGGTGAGCACGGTGGCTACAAAGAAGTTATTGCAAACATTAGTGGCGAAGGCGTTTACGGTCAATTAAAGTTTGAATCAGGTGTACACCGCGTACAACGTGTGCCAGAAACTGAGTCACAAGGGCGAGTGCATACCTCTGCATGTACTGTTGCGGTAATGGCGGAAGTACCAGAGGCCGAAGCGATACAAATTAATACCGCAGATTTAAAAGTTGATACATTTCGTGCATCAGGCGCAGGTGGTCAGCACGTTAATAAAACAGATTCTGCTATTCGACTTACACATATACCTACCGGTGTTGTGGTTGAGTGTCAGGATCAGCGTTCACAGCATAAAAACCGTGCTAAAGCGATGTCAGTACTTGCAGCACGTTTGCAACAGGCTGAAGATGAAAAGCGCCATGCGGCAGAAGCATCTGAACGTCGTGACTTAGTAGGTAGTGGCGATCGTTCTGAACGTATCCGTACTTATAACTACCCACAAGGTCGTATTACCGATCACCGTATTAACTTAACACTTTATCGTTTGAATGAAGTGGTAGCGGGTGATTTAAGCTGCGTTATTGACCCATTAATGCAAGAACATCAAGCTGACTTATTAGCGGCTATGGGCGACGAGTAATCGTGAGCCAAACTCTTGAACAAGCTATTGCTGCAGGCGCTAATTTATTAGCACCTAGCAGCGAAAGTGCTAAATTAGACGCACAAGTTTTACTTCTACATATTCTTCAAAAACCTCACAGTTACCTTTTTACTTGGCCAGAGCATGCGCTTAATGCCGAACAACAACAGCAATTTAATACATTTTGCCAAAGACGTTTAAACGGTGAACCTGTTGCACATATTACGGGGCAACGTGAATTTTGGAGCTTATCGCTTGAAGTTAACGCAACAACTTTAATACCTCGACCAGATACTGAAACGTTAGTAGAACAAGCACTTGAAGTGGCTGTACCTGCTACAGCTAAAGTGCTTGATTTAGGCACGGGTACTGGTGCAATCGCACTGGCGCTTGGTAGTGAAATGCCTAATTGGCAAATTATTGCAGTAGATAGAGTAAGCGATGCAGTTGCACTTGCTACACGTAACCAGCAGCGATTGGCAATTAATAATGTACACGTTAAGCAAAGCAACTGGTTTAGCGAGTTACATGGTGAGAAATTCAACCTAATTGTCACTAACCCACCTTATATTGAAAGCAGTGATATACATTTAAATCAGGGCGATGTGCGCTTTGAGCCTTTGTCGGCATTAGTGGCTGATGATTGTGGAATGTCTGATATTAAACAAATAATTACACAATCACGTGACTATTTGTTATCTAGTGGCTATCTTTTAATAGAACACGGTTTTGAGCAAGGTGAAGCTGTTCGTCATTTTTTCAAAAAAATGGCATTTGTGAATATTAAAACAGTGAAAGACTTTGGTGATAATGACCGTGTAACGTTTGCACAGTGGCCCTAAAGAATAATAATTGCCTGCTAGTGCGTTAAATAATGCCATGAAGGAATTTCGACTATGATGGGTGATTTTTTATTTTCAGATGAGCCAGAAGAAGCAATCAATGAGATTGAACTCGGTACCTGGAAAGTATTAATCGTTGATGATGAACCTGAAGTTCATGCTGTTACAAAACTAGCGTTGAGTGATTTTGAGTTTCAAAATAAACGCCTAGAATTTATTAGTGCTTACTCAGGTGCTGAAGCAAAAGAGCTTGTGAAAGAGCATCCAGATGCAGCCATTGTACTACTTGATGTAGTAATGGAGACCGATGATGCCGGTTTGCAAGTTGCTAAGTTTATTCGTGAAGAAGCTAAAAATAATCATATTCGAATTATTTTAAGAACGGGTCAACCTGGTCAAGCACCTGAACGACAAGTAATTATTAATTATGATATTAACGATTACAAATCTAAAACAGAGCTAACGGCTCAAAAGTTATTTACTGTTATTATGTCTAGCCTGCGTTCGTATCGGGATATTATTTCGATTGAGCAGTCACGCGAAGGGCTTGAGAAAATAATTATAGCGTCCCGTGATATTTTTTCAGCGCATTCAATAGAGCACTTTATTGAAGGCGTTATGCAGCAGTTAACTTCTTTACTCGGTATTGCTGATCAAGCTATGTATGCAACTACTTTAGTTGCGCAAAATCCTGAAGCACAAAATAATAAAAAATTAATTGTTTGCTCGGGTACCGGTGACTTTGAAAAAAGTGAAGGTAAAGAGCTCGATGAGGTATTACAAGCTGAACAGTTAAGTGCATGTCATCAGGCGCTTAATGAAAAAAGCATTATTTATAAAGATAACTACTTATTTGCGTATTGTAGCAGTGAGTACAATCATAATTCGATGCTATTTATATCAGGTATTCCAAAGGATTTAACGGATACTCAGCGCCATTTAATTAAGATTTTTTCTCAAAACGTGCAACTTGCGTTTGAAAATGTACAACTTCAGTCTGAAATAGAAGCAACGCAACAAGAGCTTGTTTACAGGTTAAGTGAAGCGGTAGAGCAACGCTCAACAGAAACGGGTAATCATGTTAAGCGTGTAGCACATATTTGTCATATATTGGCACAAGGGTATGGCTTATCTAAGCATGATGCTGATTTAGTAAGGTTGGCGTCGCCTCTTCATGATGTAGGCAAAGTGGGCATTCCTGATGCGGTATTAAATAAACCAGCAAAGTTAGACGCCCAAGAATGGGAAGTGATGAAAACCCATACTGATAAAGGCTATACTATTTTAAAAGACTCGCCGCATGAGATTGTTAGTGCAGGCGCAATTATTGCAAAAGAGCATCATGAAAAATGGGATGGCTCTGGTTACCCACAAGGTTTAAGCGGAAACGCAATTAATGTATTTGGTCGTATAGTTGCACTTGCTGATGTATACGATGCACTTCGCCATAAACGATGCTATAAAGAACCTTGGACACTGCAAAACGTAGTTGATGAAATTAACGCTCAAAAAGGCACACACTTTGAACCAAAATTGGTTGAAGTATTTAACGAGAAGCTTGATGAGTTAGAAGCGGTTCTTAACCGTTTTCCTGATTAAATTTTTATAAAACAGAAGTACAGGGGCATATGGATTATTTAGCAGTAAAGCATTCACACATGGCAATTGCGATGTTGAGTGTGATTTTATTTTATGTTCGCGCATTTTCGCGAATGGGCAGTGGTAAATTAGCAAAAAATAAAGCGGTAATGATTGGTAGTCATAGTATAGATACTTTGCTATTAGTGTCTGCACTTACGCTTATATTTATGGCTAAAATTAACCCGTTTGAACAATATTGGCTATTAGAAAAAATAGTTTTAGTGGTTATATATATTGGTATTGGGGCTAAAAGCGCCAGACAAACTAAAATGACGGCTAAAGTTGCTTACGTTTTAGTTAACACTGCTGTTATTTTAGCGATAGGTTATTTAGCGACGTCTAAATCAGCTTTTTTGCTTTAAGTAATACCTGACTATTTGAGCTTTATAGTTGTTTTATAAAGCTCAAATACGACTCCCTCTCAGAAAATATTCAAAAACATCTCTATATTGGTATATAGCTTTAAAGTTAGGTAAACTACGCCTTCGTTTTCTAAAATGTTGCAGTATTAATGACTACCCTCGGGTTTGACGAACACGATGAATCTTATCTTGATGATGCTTACGATGAATTTACACCTCCAGCGATTTACCGCTGTATTAAAGCAGAGTCAAAATGGGACCCTCAGATAGATTTAACACCATGTTATGAAACTTTAACTGACTTTGAACAGCAAATTTCAGCGCTGTGTTTAAAAGTGAGTGATGAGCACGATCGCTTCGAAAAATTATTAGATATGTTTTACAGCGATTGGCTATTTAGTGCCTCAGGCTTAAAAGTGCCAGAATACAAATTAAATACATTAAGCTATACGCTTTCTATGCGTAGTGGCTCACCAACAACGCTTGCAATTATACTTTGTCACTTTTTACAACAAGCTAACTTTGATGCAAATCTTAGTCTTACGCTGGGTGATGTTGGTGTTCATGTGGCGATAAGTGATGAAGAGGGCTACATAATTGAGCCAAGCAGCGGGCAACAAAGCTGGTATATCATCCCTGAAAACGCAGATGAAGATGATGGGCAAGAACAAGAACCTTTAGAGTTAATTTTTGATGACGAAGTATATAAGCTATTTTTAGCTCAGCAAAAATGGTCTTTCATTAGCGAAAACAAATTTGGTCATGCTTTGACCTGTGTAGAGATGCTAATGGAGCTAATAGGCGACGACCCGTATGAGAGACGCGACAGAGGTTACTTATTAAATCAGCTCGGTTGCCCTAAAATGGCACGTGATGATTTACAGTTTTTTGTCGATGAGTGTCCGGACGATCCTGCAATAGAGATAATTCAACACCAAATAGAAGAACTAGAAGATAATAATAAAACGCACCATTAAGAATAGGAATAATTATGGTTGAAACTCAAAGCGCATTAATTACAAATGATGCCGTTGTGCTTGGTTTGCTTGCTATTATTTTGGGGTTTATTTTTAAAACCTCAAACAGTGAGCGTCCAGCTTTAAAACGATTTTATAAATACGTACCTGCTTTACTACTGTGTTACTTTTTACCTTCGCTATTAAATACCTTTGGTATTGTAGATGGTAATAAATCCAATGTTTATTATGTGGCTTCGCGCTACTTACTGCCAGCTTGTTTAATACTGCTTACCATTAGTATTGATTTAAAAGCTATTATTAACTTAGGCCCTAAAGCGCTGATTATGTTTTTAGTGGGTACATTGGGCATTGTTATTGGTGGGCCATTAGCTATTTTAGTCGTGAGTGCATTTGATCCAAGTATTGTTGGTGGCCATGGGCCCGATGCAGTATGGCGCGGTATGACAACCGTTGCGGGTAGCTGGATTGGCGGTGGTGCTAACCAAGCCTCAATGAAAGAGATGTTTGAAGTTGGTGGTGATATATTTTCTGTAATGATTACAGTAGATGTAATAGTCGCGAATATTTGGATGGCTGTTTTATTGTTAATGGCAGCAAACCATAAAAAGATTGATGCAGCTACGGGTGCTGATACAAGCGCAATTGAAGATTTAAAAAAACGTGTTGAAGCCTATCACGCTGAACATGCCCGAATTCCTACTCTTAACGATTATATGACGCTGCTTGCAATTGCATTTGGTATAACCGGTTTAGCGCATTTTTGTGCTGACTTTTTAGGTCCGTACTTTGGCACGACTTATGAGTGGGCAAAAGAATACAGCTTAAACAGTAAATTCTTTTGGCTAATTGTTATATCAACAACGATTGGCATAGGCTTATCGTTTACTAAAGTTAGACAAATAGAAGCGTTTGGCGCTTCAAAAGTAGCCTCTAGCTTTTTGTATATTTTAGTTGCATCGATTGGTTTGCATATGAATGTAACCGCTATTTTTAATAACCCAGGGTTATTTTTAGTTGGTGCCATTTGGATGTTAGTGCATGCAAGCATAATGTTAGTAGTAGCTAAACTAATTAAAGCACCGTTATTTTATATGGCAGTGGGCTCGCAGGCTAATGTGGGCGGTGCAGCGTCTGCACCTGTTGTAGCATCAGCATTTCACCCTTCGCTTGCGCCTGTTGGTGTCCTGTTAGCTGTACTGGGCTATGGTGTGGGTACTTATATGGCTTATATTTGTGGATTAATGATGCAAGCAGTTGCACCGTAAGGAATTTAAATGAAAGACCAAATTATTAAAATTAATGAAATTGAACTAGCAAACAACAAACCGTTTGTATTGTTTGGTGGTATTAACGTATTAGAATCTCGCGATTTAGCTATGCGTGTTGCAGAGCATTACGTAGAAGTTACGACGAAGCTCAATATTCCTTATGTATTTAAAGCGTCATTTGATAAGGCTAACCGTTCTTCAATCAATTCGTACCGTGGTCCTGGTATGGAAGAAGGTTTAAAAATATTTGAAGAGATTAAAAAGACTTTCAACATACCGCTTATTACTGATGTACATGAACCGCATCAAGCAGCACCTGTTGCTGAAGTTGTTGATGTAATTCAGTTGCCAGCCTTTTTAGCACGTCAAACTGATCTAGTTGTAGCAATGGCTAAAACAGGTGCAATTATTAACGTGAAAAAACCACAGTTTTTAGCGCCGCATGAAATGCGCCATATCATTACTAAATTTAATGAAGCGGGTAATAATAACATCGCACTTTGTGAGCGTGGTTCTAGCTTTGGTTACAACAACCTAGTGGTTGATATGCTGGGTATGGATGATATGAAAGCAATGGCGCCTGTTATTTTTGATGCAACACATGCGCTACAACGCCCTGGTGGACGAGCTGACTCTGCTGATGGTCGTCGTGCACAAGCTGCAGAGCTTGCTCGAAGTGGTATGGCGCTAGGTATTGCAGGTTTATTTATTGAGGCGCATCCAAACCCTAACGAAGCTAAATGTGATGGCCCATGTGCGCTAGCGCTTAGTAAGTTAGAAGGGTACTTAACGCAAATGAAAGCGGTTGATGATTTAATTAAAAGTTTTGCCCCACTTGATACAAGTGCAAGCGATTTATAATTAAGCATGATGTTTATTAAAAAGCGACTCAGGTCGCTTTTTTTATGCCTTTAATATACACAAACTTATATGATGTATATAATCTCACGCATAAGAAAAACTAATTCTAAGCTTGGTTATTATGTCAAGACGGGTACCTCCATTAAACGCATTAAAAGCCTTTGAAGCGGCTGCGCGTCATTTAAGTTTTACTAAGGCTGCAGAAGAGCTCTATGTAACGCAGGCGGCAGTAAGTCATCAAATAAAAACACTTGAAGAGCATTTAGGTTTAAAGTTGTTTTTACGTAAAAACCGCTCATTATTATTAACTGAAGAAGGCCAAGGCTATTTTTTAGATATAAAAGAGATTTTCACTCAGCTTATTGATGCAACTGAAAAGCTATTAGCCCGTGGTGCTAAGGGCTCATTAACAGTTAGTCTAACACCAAGTTTTGCTATTCAGTGGTTAGTGCCTCGTTTGAGTTTGTTTAATGAGTTACACCCAGAGATAGACGTGCGAATAAAAGCACAAGATCAAGATGAAAACTCACTGACTGATGACGTAGATATTGCTATTTACTATGGAAGAGGTCATTGGAATGGCGTACAAGCGTACAAACTTCATACCGAGTATTTAGTACCACTTTGTAGTCCTATGTTATTAAGCGGATTAAAGCCGCTTGATCAACCTAGTGATTTAGCGCATCACACCTTATTGCATGACACCACACGTAAAAACTGGAAAACGTGGATGAAAACTGCAGGCGTGCGTAACATTCAGGTAAATCAAGGACCTATATTTAGTCACTCATCAATGGTGTTACAAGCTGCAGTACATGGGCAAGGTGTGGCAATTGGTAATAGTGTATTAGCTAAACCCGACATAGATGCAGGGCGTTTGGTTATTCCGTTTAATCACAGTCTAGAAAGTAAAAATGCATATTACTTAGTGCTTCGCGAATCGCAAACAGAGCTTGGTAAAATAGTTTCGTTTAAAGAGTGGATGCTGAGCTTAGTAGAGCATGAGCAAGAACATGAGTATTAATAATGATTGAATGGTTTAAAAGCACCGCACAACCTGCAATTGCACAGTTTATATTTGCGCATGGTGCAGGTGCCGGTAGCGATTCTGACTTTATGCAACATATGGCAAAATTAATAAGCGAGCAAGGTGTTGATGTTGGTTTATTTGATTTTGAATATATGCAAATTGCTAAACAAACTAATAAACGTAGGCCTCCAGAGCGAGCGCCAAAGCTACTTACTTATTATGAGCAAGTGCTTGGTCAGGCGCAGCCAGATTTACCGTTATTTATAGGCGGTAAATCGATGGGCGGACGCATGGCATCAATGCTTGCGTGCAGCACAGAGCAAAGACTTTCGGGTGTTATTGCATTTGGTTATCCATTTCATCCGCCGGGTAAGCCAGAAAAGTTACGCACCGATCATTTTGCTGATATTGTTTGCCCTTTTTTAGTATTACAGGGCGAGCGAGATACATTTGGTACACGTGAAGAACTGCTTACTATGGAAATGCCAAAACAGCCTTTACTCACATGGCTGACTGATGGCGATCATTCATTAAAACCACGTAAAAAAAGTGGCGTAACTGAACTGCAAAATAGAGAAACAGCAGCGTTAAGTGCCGTTGAATTTATTAAGCAACAAGTAGAGATGTGTTAAGACTCGATTAGGGGATTAGATGATTAAATTATTTTTAATGGCCGGCAGTATTTTTTGTATGCTCTCGGTTATGTTAGGTGCATTTGCTGCCCATGGTTTAAAAAGCCGTTTATCGGAGTATTCATTAGGGGTTTTTAAAACAGCTGCTGAGTATCAAATGGTGCATGGCCTTGCACTTATTGCGGTGGCTATTTTAATTAAATGGGGCATAAACCTGAGTTGGGCTGGTGGCTTTTTTATAACGGGCACACTACTTTTTAGTGGCAGTTTATATTTACTCGCTCTAACAGATATGAAGTGGCTAGGGCCGATAACACCGCTTGGTGGATTGTGCTTTATTATTGGTTGGATTGTTATTTTAGTGCAAGTCGCACGATTTAAGTTTTAAAGAGTTTAAGGGTTAATATGTCTAGTGTTGTGATTTATTGTCGTAGTGGTTTTGAAAGCGATGCCGCTGCTGAAATAACGTTTCATGCTGCAGAGCAGGGTTTTGCAGGGTATGTAAAAGCAAAGCCAAATACAGGTTATGTTGTTTACGAATGTTTTGAAGCGCATCACAGCGACGAAATAATCAAAAAAGTCGATTTTAAAAATATGGTGTTCGCACGCCAATGGTTTGCCGGTACATTACTTGAAAACATGCCAGTACAGGACCGTGTAAGTGTAGTAGTTGAAGCTGCTAAAGATTTTACATTGTGCTCAGAGCTGCGCGTAGAAACGCCAGATACAAATGAAGGCAAAGAGCTTTTAACGTTCTGTAAAAAAATATCAACGCCGCTTAAAAAAGCCCTCGAAAAACAAAATACAGTACTGCGTGAGCCAAAAGCAAACCGCCCAGTAATGCATGTCATGTTTTTAACAAACAATACGGCTTACGTTGGTTACTCGTATAGCTTTAATAATTCTCCATTTTTCATGGGTATTTTACGCCTTCGTATGCCAAGCGATGCACCGAGTCGTTCAACGTTAAAACTCGACGAAGCGTTTAATGTATTTATTCCTGAGCAACAACGTGAATCACGCGTGGCAGCAGGTATGCGCAGTGTTGATTTAGGTGCATGCCCGGGTGGTTGGACTTATCAGCTTGTACGCCGTGGTATGTTTGTAAGTGCGATTGATAACGGCCCAATGAATGACGATTTAATGCAAACTGGTCAAGTTAAACATTTTAGAGCAGATGGTTTTAAATATCGCCCAGAAAAAAGAAATATTACTTGGTTAGTGTGCGATATGGTGGAAAAACCAACCAAAGTGACTACGCTAATGATTGACTGGGCAGTAAATGCATACGCAAAAGAGTTTATATTTAACTTAAAACTACCTATGAAAAAACGCTTTGATAGTGTTTATGAATGTCTTTCGATGATAAGAAAAGAGCTTGAGAAACATAGCATTAATTACGAGTTACAAGCTAAACATCTCTATCATGATCGTGAGGAAATAACCGTTCATTTAAACGTTACTAAGGTGCCACAAAATTTGTATAGTTAATATGTAGAGGCTAAAAGTGGTAAAAAACAATATTAATAAATGGCTAAGTTTACTTTTTTTATCACTTTTAATCACAGGTTGTGGCGGCGGCGGAGAAGGTAGTGATTCAACTACGCCCTCTGGTAACTCTGCGCCCAGTGTTACGCTCTCTGTTAGTAGTAACGTTATTGTCTCTAACCAATTGTTTACTATTACTGCGCTTGCAAGTGATAGTGACGGGCAAATAGCCAATTATCAATGGCAACAACTTAGTGGTCCTGAATTTACATTTATTGTTAATGGCAATACGCTTACAGCCACTGCACCGAGTGTAACCACTGACACGACCTTTAGTTTTTCAGTTACTGTTACTGATAATTCAGGTGCTACTGCACAACAAGTATTTTCAGGCACTATCACTTCTCAAAATAATGCACCTACAGTTAATATTACAGGCCCAAGTAGTGCACTTGCTAACACACAAGTAAGCTTAGTTGCTAACGCTCAAGATACAGACGGAACCATAAGCACTATTAGTTGGATTCAGTCTGCGGGAGATAATGTTGATTTTAGCCAATCAGATGGTGTACTTAGTTTTACTGCCCCTAATGTATCTGAAAATACAACGCTAGGCTTTAGCGTAACCGTAACTGATAATGCCGGTAAAAGCGCTCAAGCGAGTAAAACGGTTTTAATTAATCAAGTAAATAGCGCACCAACAGTCATTGTTACAGGCCCAGATGAAGCTGAAAAAGATGACAGTGTAACCCTAGTTGCAGATGCACAAGACAGCGATGGTAGTATTAATAGCATAACCTGGCAGCAAACAAGTGGCCCTGTAGTTGAACTTACCCAAACAGAAACAAGTATTAGCTTTAATGCGCCCACTGTTGCGCAAAATACCAATGTAACGTTTGTAGTAACTGTTACCGATGACGATAACGCTACAAATAACGCCCAGAAAATAGTTGTAATATTAGCCCCAAATAACCCACCTGCTGCCGATGATGTAAATATAAATGTGCAATATAACCAAGCCACAGAATTTAGTTTAGTGGTTAGCGACGCTGATAACGATAGCGTACAGATTGACTTTGGTGATGATTTAAATGGTGCGCAAATCAGTGTTATTGACGCTCAAGCCTTACGTTTTAGTTACACACCTCCTGCAAACAGTATCACTCCACAAAGCTATACGTTAACGGCGACTGATACAAAAGACACAACTGAATTTGTATTGAATGTTACCGTTGTTGATTCAACGCCCGCTACAATTAGTAATGTAACGCCCCAAAATAGTAATGAACCAGTATTTGTAGATAGCCCTGTTAGCATTACATTTTCAGATATTATGCTCGTGAGTACTTTAGCCGTTAACTCTAGTAGTGGTACTTGTACTGGAAGCGTACAAGTGTCAGCAGATAATTTTACTACTTGCTTGGCCTTAACTATTGAAAGTTTGTCGGGTACTACCAGCGACACAAGTACTTATTTTTATACTGTAAATTTAAGCGCAAGCTTTGATGAAGACACTCAATATATTGTTCGTGTTACAGCTGATTTAGCTAATTTTGATAGCACAACTATTTTGGCGCAAACTGCCACCTCGTTTACAACTTCTAGCCAAGATATAAAAATAACAGAGCTTTCATCTGTGCAATTTAGTAATGACTTACCTTGGATTGAACTTTATAACGGCACCGGTGCGACAGTAAATTTACAAGACTACTCTCTTAAAGCTCGCAGTATTAATATGTCTGATAGTACGTTGAGTGATGAGCAAATATTTACGCTGCCTAATAAAGAGCTTTTAAATGGCGCCTATATTATTTTACAAAGCCGCTTTGGCGATGATTTTTTAGCAATTGCATCATTAAATAACACTAAGCTTGTGCTTGTTGGTAGCGCGAATGACCAAATTAGGCCTTATTGGTACATAAATGGTTTTGCAGAATTACTTAATAGTGCGGGTACACAAACTATCGACTTTGTTAAGTTTGGAAATTCAACCCAAGAGCCTGTAACAGCCTCGCAGTGGCAAGGCGAAAATGCTGCACAAATACCGCCAGAGCAGGGCGCCAGCTTAAAGCGTACGCTCGGCGCAACCGATACTAACCAAAATACAGACTGGAACTACTCAGTATTCAATACTCCGGCAGGGCCTAATGATATAACTTGCTCAATAGATGATGATGAAGACGGTATTCCAGATTGCGCAGAGGTAGAGGGGGCAACATTTGGTGGGCTGCCTTTGTATGAATGGGGAGCGCGTACTTCACAAAAAGATATATTTATTGAAATAGATTATATGGATAGTAGTGATGTTGGAATAACGCCTCATCGAACTGCACTTGAAAAAATTGTTAGTGTATTTGCAAGTAAAGGCTATACCGTTCATTTTGATGTAGGTGACTTATTTGATCAAAATAGCGATATTGCGCCGCAAAACTTTGATTTAGGTGGCGGAAATGTTGTCCCTTTTAATAGTTATACTCCGTTTGAGTACGATTTAAGTAGCCCTAATTTGTTTGCTTATAAAATGGAATATACCGATATAACCCGCAGACCCATCTTTCATTACTTATTAATGGCAAGTAGTGGAAATGAAGATGGCAGTATTAGTGGGTCGGGTATTGCTGAGATCAGCGGTAATGATTTAATGGTAACTATGGGCGGCTGGGGCTTAACGCTCGATACGCAAATAGTAACCAATGTAACTTATAATTATCAAGCATCAACTATCTTTCATGAGCTAGGCCATAACTTAGGCTTATACCATGGTGGCGATGAAGAGGTTAACTTTAAGCCTAATCATTTAAGCTCTATGAATTATTTATATCAATTAGCGGGTTTATCAACAATAGGTAATAACGAAGGCGATCGTTATTATGAGCGTTTTTATCCCGGCAATGCTAGCTGCGATATTACACCAAATACTAATAGTCATTTAGGCTCTACAGATGATTTTATTATTGATTATTCAAGTGGTAGTTCAGCAGATTTAAATGAGAGCACAATACTTGAAGCACAGGGGCTAAATCGAAATGGCTCACTACCTGTTGATTTTAACTGTAATGCAATTAACACCGAAAGCTTAACCAGCTTTGATACTAACCAAGATAATACAATATCAATACTTAGTGATGTAAATGAGTGGAGCATGCTTAATTTGCAGTTTTATATGCAAAGTGCAGGTAATCGATTTGGCGTGCCAAATACTAATAATAGTAAGGTGTATAATTTACAAAGCTCACCTACTAATATTGAAACGCTGCCCAGTTATATAAAAGAAGCGCAGCCAAGTAGTGCAATTATTGCTGAGTTAAAAGCAATTAAAGAGCATTAATATGAAACTAGGGTTAAGTATTAAGTTTATTGTTTGTAGTAGTTTTTTAAGCTTACTAATAGCGTGTAGCGATACTAACAATGCACGTGAATGGTTACTAAAAAATGACAATTTATATTACAAAAATATAGCTATTGACTGGCGAGTTGAATCAGTAAAGGGCTGTAAGACATGCGTTATAAACCAAGATGTTGTTTATCAGCCTGAAGGCATTAGTAGTTATAATACGTTAATGCAGAGTCAAAATTGGGTGGCGGTACATGAGTTAAGTAAAATCAATGTTATCCGTTTAAAGATGCCAGACCAAACACCTTACTTATTCGTAGAGCGTATAAAAGGGCGAACACTAAAGCTGTTTGATCAGCAGCAAAACTACAGTATAAAAATTGGTGAAGTTACAGCCGTTAATTTTAACAATCAGCGCTTTAGTATTTTGATTAAAAAATTTGAAGAAGTAGATAAACAAAGTGTCGCATTACCAAGGCGTGCATCGCTTGAGTTTATTGCTTTAAAAATAGATTAAAAATAGATTAAAAAAGCACCTTAGGTGCTTTTTTATCTCGGGTGCGGTGACCTTTGAATATTGAAAAATCAGCAACCTCTTAATTAACTACGGTATTTTGGTCGATAATTATCTACCCACAAACGTGTTGCACCACACACAGCTACAGGCATAACTATTAAGTTTACAAAGGGTATAGCCGTTAATAACATAACAGCAAAACCAAACCCGTATGATAAACCTTGCTTAGATTTTAAATCGTCTTTCATCTGCTTAAAGCCAATTTTATGGTTATCAAACGCATAGTCTTCATACTGCACCGCGTACATCCAACAGGTAAACAAAACCCATAGTATTTGTCCAATGACAGGTAAAACCCAAAGTAGTATGAAAAAACCAATAGCGCGAGGAAGGTAATAGCACAACTTCGTCCACTCACGGGCAAGCATTCTAGGTACATCTTTAACTAATTCGGAAAAACCATCATCGTTAATTTTTTGACCCGTTAAATAAAGCTCAACTTTTTCGCTTAATAAAGCATTGAATGGGGCTGCAATAAAATTAGTGATTATAGTAAATAGCATACTGTAGCTAAATAATACGACTAATACAGCAATTGGCCACATTAGCCACTCAAGCCAGCTTAACCATTCTGGTAGCATGTTACTGATGTAGCTAAAGCTATCACTTAGCCATCCAAATAAGAAAAACAACGAACTACCAAATAGCAGAACATTAATTAAAAGCGGGATAAGTACAAAGCGCTTTAACCCTTTTTGGCTAATTAATTTAAATCCCGAAAAAAAATATTCCATACCTTGTGTGATCTGCACTGTAACCTCAAAAAATATTTACCATTAGTTATAGTATAAATAGCTTAATAATTTTGAACAGTAATTTTAAGTAACAAAGTGTTAGCTTTAATGTTGCGGTTTTGGTTATATAGTAACTACAGGTGTTTAGTAATATGCAATTATGATTAATCAATGTAGACCCGGTTAGTTTTTTATTAATAAAAGAATGAACTTACTAATCATGACTATACTGAACTTTACTACGTAGAAAAAAAGCATCTGCCAGAGGCTTTTTGTTGTATCAATATGTATAAATAATGCGAGTAAGTGAAAATGGGTACGGATAGGTTAAAAAAGTTATTATCTCACCAGCAAGGCATTTTATCTAAAATTGCATTAGGGGCACCTTTAAATGAGGTGCTTACTGAAATTTGTTTATCGATAGAACAAATTATGGATGATGAGTCTGCTAGATGCTCCATTTTATCAGTTAAAGGCCAGCAGCTTTTTCATTGCGCAGCCCCTAATATTCACCCAGAGTACTGTAGTTTGCTTAATGGAGTTCACATAGGGCCAAAAGTAGGTTCATGTGGTACTGCAGCATTTTCGAAATCGCGCATAATTGTAGAAAATATTGAAACCTCACCGCTTTGGGAGGACTTTAAAGATTTAGCGCTAAAATTTGATCTTAAGTCATGTTGGTCAACACCTATTTTTTCAACTCAAGCTGATTTGTTAGGCACCTTTGCTATTTATCACAGCACCCCTAAAGCCCCATCAGAGCAAGATTTAGAATTAATAGATTTTTTTGTGCACTTTTCAAGTATTGCTCTTGAGAAAAGTAACGAATTTGAGAAGGCAAAACAGCTTGTCTTTAATTTACAGCACAGTAATGAAAAATTTAAAGCCTTCACCAAAGTAATGCCCGATCTCATCCTTATTTTAAGTGAGGATGGCACATATACCGATGTTTATGGTACCTCTAATGAGTTACTGCTTGATTCGACCACGGATCTTATTGGCGAAAATGTTAAAGACCTACTTCCTCAAAAAGATGCGAAGATGATAATGGATGTCATCGAAACAACACTCTCGACTAACGAGATGCAAATATTTGAATATGAATTAAATGTTCCCAAAGGGGGCATAGTTTTTGAGGGACGAGCTGCCGCTTTAGATCATTACAATCCCAGTAGTCCTACAAAAAGACATGTAGTGTGGATGGCCAGAGATATTTCAATAAAGAAAAAGGCTGAGCAAGAAGTTCATAAGCTCGCATTTTACGATCCATTAACGAATCTTCCAAATAGAAGGATGCTTAGCGACAAATTAAGCCGATGTGTAGAGAGTGTTAAGCGTAACAAAAATATAGGGGCATTATTATTTTTAGACCTAGATAACTTTAAGCGTATTAATGATTCACTTGGGCACAGTGCGGGTGATGAAGTACTTGTGGAATTATCAAAAAGGTTAAGCGCAATAATAAAAGGCTCAGATACACTGGCCAGAGCGGGTGGTGATGAATTTATTATTTTGCTTAAACACATAGGGCAAAATACAAAGCAGGCAATTCTAGAATGTAAAGCCGTTGCTAAAGAAATTCAAAGAGCTTTTCATGATAAGTTTGAAGTGGGCAACCTTGCATTTCAAGTAAGCTGTAGCATCGGCATTTGCCTAATTGATAGCGTAAACGCACAGGCTGACAATATATTAAAATTTGCAGATACTGCTATGTATTGTTCTAAAAATAAAGGGGGTAATAGCAGCAGCTTTTACGACCCAGCCTTGCAAACACTACTTGAAAAGCAAACAGAGCTAGAAACCGACATAGTGAGAGCAATTGCGTCTAATGAGTTTTGTGCTTACTTTCAGCCACAAGTTAATACGCAGGGTGATGTTGTTGGTGCTGAAGCACTTATTAGGTGGAACCATCCTCAAAGAGGGCTGATAACAGCAAACGAATTTATACCTATTGCAGAGCAATACGGACTTATTCAAAAACTACAAAATATTGTTTTGCATGATATATGTATTTTAATTAATGAGCTTAAAGCAAGCGCTATCATTGACGACTCGTTTAGTGTTTCAATTAATATTAGTCAAAGTCAGTTCAATTCATCAAATTTAAAAGGTGAGCTGTTCAACACTATCAATGAATTTGATATTCGAGCATCACAAATTAAGTTAGAAATAACCGAGTCAATGCTCTCTAGTGATATAGATTATACAATTAGGCAAATGAAAGAGCTCATTGCGGCTGGCTTTTTATTTTCGATTGACGATTTTGGAACTGGATACTCTTGCTTAGCTTACTTAAGTGCGTTTCCTGTTAAAGAATTAAAAATAGATAAAAGCTTTATTGATAAAATTTTAGATAATGAGATTGGCTTTAATATCGCGCAAACAATTATCAGTTTAGGAAAAAGCTTAAACTTAGTGGTCGTTGCAGAAGGCGTAGAAACAACAGAGCAGTATGACTTACTTAAAAAAATGAATATTGACACTATGCAAGGCTACTTAGTTGCAAAGCCGATGGATAAAGAACGTTATTTAAAATGGCATAGTGCTAATAGCAATCCGCAATAATACTTAATCAATTAGAGGGATTAAATCTGGCGGTAACTGTGTTAAAAAATTCTGCCTTGTTATCGACACGATTTTCTTATCTCAAAATAGATCACTTAATTAAGCAAATTGGTACGAAATGCTCTCAGAGCTTAATTACTTAAAGGCCAATGTTTAATAATTGGTAATAACCTAACAAAAACTTCCCATATGCAAGGTCATTTTACTTTTTCTAGCTGCTAAAATTCTTCAAACTATATGCTAAATAAGGACTAAAGATTTTTTGGTTAAACAATGCTAAGCTATGCCCGCTTGAATATATTATTTAAAGCTTAATAAACTTATAACAATGAATGGAAGCTTTATGCAGTTAGTCGATTTGAACCCTAATGATCCCGATGTAGTAAATGTATTTGACGATATAGACCGACTTATAAATTCTTTATACCCTGTTGCTACAGCGCAGTCTTTGGAGTTAAACGAATTAACCTTACCTAATGTGTATGCTATTGGTTTAAAAACTGATGAAGGTATTATTGCCTGTGGTGCGATTGTAGAGAAATTTGATACTCAGCCTTATGGCGAAATAAGACGTTTATATGTAAAACCAAGTCATCGTGGTAAAGGGCTATCAAGACGTATTATGCAGATTTTATTACATCAAGCTGGCGAAAAGCAAATCCCGTTAATACGTTTAGAAACAGGTCCAAAACAAATAAAATCAATCAATTTATATGAAAACTTAGGCTTTAAACGCTGTAGCAGTTTTGGCTCATATGTAGATAATCCACAAAGTGTATTTATGGAGTTAGGGCTTAGCCAATAAGCTTATTAACGCTACGACATGTTAAAGCTTAATGTGTCGTAAATATCTGGCCTCATTATTACCTTGTAATAAAAGTCATACTCAAGCTATTAACTATAAAAGCAGCTTTTATAGTGATGAAAAAAATACTTCACTGTTTTTAACACCTGTCTTCGTATAAAATCTGCCTCGATAATTAGTGACTAACTTACAAAGCGAGAATTTTTATCTTTTCTAAAAGTAGCAATAAACAAATGAGCGAAATAACAGTAGTAACCCACAATGGTAATTTTCATGCAGATGACGTTTTTAGTATTGCGGTACTTAAACATGTTTTGCCAACGTTTAAACTGGTACGTACTCGCGATAAAGCGCTTATAGAAAGTGCCGACTTTGTAATTGATGTAGGTGGCGAATACGATCCTGAAACTAATCGCTTTGATCATCACCAACGCGGTGGTGCAGGCGAGCGAGAAAATGGCATTCCTTTTTCATCATTTGGTTTAGTGTGGAAAAAATACGGCTTAGCGCTGTGTGATGATAACCAAGCCGTGGCTGATAGAGTGGATTCAGGCTTAGTTTCAACCATTGATGCCATTGATTGTGGTCATGTTGAAGGTGTATCAAAGGGAATAAGCTTGAGCCAAACAATCTCAATGTTTAACCCTACGTGGGAAGAAGAGAGTAACTTTGATACCTGTTTTGATGAAGCTGTTGAATTTGCAGCTCGCATGCTCATTCGTTTTATCGCCTCAGCTCACGGTAGTGTAAATGCAAAGGCGATTGTTGCTAAAGCAATTGAAAATGCAGAAGATGCCAGAGTTATAGTGCTTGAAAAATACACACCGTGGAAAAAAACAGTGCATATCTTATCAAGCGATGCGCTATACATGGTTTACCCATCGCATTCTGGGCAATGGATATTACAAACAGTACCCGTTGAGCCTGGCTCGTTTGAAGATAGAAAACCGCTTCCTAAAGCATGGTCAGGTTTATCTGATCAAGCGTTTGTAGATGAAACCGGTATTGATGACGCTGTGTTCTGTCACAATGGCTTATTTATAGCGGGCACTAAGTCGTTTGAAAGCACAATGAAGCTTGCCACCATGGCGCTTAGCGAATAACAACGCAGATTCATAACGAATACTAAGCATAACAATTTATATAGATTGTTATGCTTGTTATCTTAGCGTGGAGCATTATGTTTGAACTAAAAACAATCGCACTTTTTACTATTACAGCCTTAGCTGAAATAGTGGGTTGTTATTTGCCTTACCTTTGGCTTAAGCAAGATAAAAGCATTTTACTTTTAATTCCAGCGGCTTTAAGTTTGGCACTATTTGCATGGTTGCTATCTTTACATCCTACTGCAGCAGGGCGCGTGTATGCAGCTTATGGCGGCGTATATATTTGTGTTGCGCTGTTATGGTTATGGGTTGTTGATGGCGTAAAGCTTACTATGTGGGATATTATCGGTGGTTTAGTTGCACTGCTAGGTATGGCAATAATTATGTTCGCACCAAAAAGTGCATAGCTGGCTCATACCCAATAAATAAAAAGCGCCTATTTATAGGGGGAACCACATATAGACTCTGCCTTGGCTAAAAACTAAATGCACAGCTGCAATTTCTACCTCCAAAGATAAACACGCCCTAGTGCTATTTAAAGCCCTACCTCGATTATTTTCAAACTGCCAATAAAATATAACAACTTCAGTACGACGGGTAGTACCTAACGCTACATATGTGCCAAGCAACTATTGAAGCTGGTGGATGTTATGCTGAGCGTTTTAGAAGTGCAAATTATATTCAATTTAAAAAATGCATAGGTATTACTTAAACACAGCACGCTGGCTAAACTGTGAGTAATTGAGGTGTTGAGAACGCCTTGCTCTAATCCATCAAAAGTAAATTCTGTAAACAAAATAACTCAAGATTAATTTTAGTGAATGAGCTAACTCATTTTTGCTAATAAAATTTATAATGAGTCATTTAAAAACAGCCATTTTTTACAGCTTTTCTTATCTTTAATAATCATCAAAGTCCTATTTTATATACGCTAGAGAGCAATACGTGATTGGTCGTTTTATCAACATTAAAAATCACTCGTTACGAGTAAAAATACTTGTTGGACTTGAATGTCTATTTTTCTTTTAATGCGCGGCACTAGCCGAGTCGGCATTAATTAAATAAAAGAGAAAGATAAATGAAAGAAACAACATCACTAGAACAAGCTCGTACGAGCTACAATGTTCGTCATTGGAGCCAAGGTTTTTTTGGTATTAATGATCAAGGTGATGTGTATGTTGCGCCCAAGGCTCATGCACCAGAGCAAACTATTGCATTAACAGATATCGCAAAGCAACTACAAGATAAAGGTTTAAGCTTACCTGCTTTAGTTCGTTTTCCGCAAATTTTACACCATCGTGTACACAGCTTATGCGGCGCATTTAATACTGCGATTGAAAACTATGGTTACCCTAAAGACTACTTATTAGTTTACCCAATAAAAGTAAACCAACAACGTGAAGTGGTTGAAGAAATAGTAGCAAGCCAAGCACAAGTAGAAAAAAAGCAACTTGGTTTAGAAGCAGGCAGCAAGCCTGAACTACTTACAGTACTAGCACTAGCTGAAAAAACCAGCGCCGTTATTGTATGTAATGGCTACAAAGATAAAGAATACGTACGTTTAGCACTTATTGGCGAAAAGCTAGGTCATAAAGTGTATATCGTACTTGAAAAGCTTTCTGAGCTAGACATGGTGCTTAGCCAAGCAAAAGAGCTTAACGTAAAACCACGCATTGGTATTCGTGTACGTTTAGCGTCGCAAGGTAAAGGTAAATGGCAAGCGAGTGGCGGCGAAAAATCAAAATTTGGTTTATCTGCATCGCAAGTTTTACACGTAGTTAATCGTTTAAAAGACGCAAACCAGCTTGATTTACTTCAGCTAGTACATTTTCATTTAGGCTCACAAATGGCGAACATTCGTGACGTACGTTTAGGTGTAAGCGAAGCGGCGCGTTTTTACTGTGAGCTACGTAAATTAGGCGCAGAAATTGATTGCCTTGATGTAGGTGGCGGTTTGGCTGTTGATTACGACGGCACACGTAGCCAGTCGCATAACTCTATGAATTACAGCTTAGCTGAATATGCAAATAACATTGTGTACACCATTGGTGATACATGTAAGCAATATGAGCAACCAATGCCGACTATTATTTCTGAGTCGGGTCGTGCGCTTACAGCGCATCATGCTGTGCTTATTTCTAATGTTATTGGTACTGAAAGTTACACGCCAGAAGAGTTAGTAGCGCCAGCGGCAGATGCACCACTTTTATTAAAAAACATGTGGGCATCGTTTGTACAATTAACTGATTTAACGGATGACCGTGCATTAATTGAAATTTATCACGACAGCCAAGGTGATTTAGCTGAAGCACATAACCAGTTTGCACTCGGTTTATTAGACTTATCGCAGCGTGCGTGGGCTGAACAAATTAATATTCGTATTTGTTATGAACTTAACAAGCACATGGATAACAAAAACCGTTTTCATCGTCCTATTATTGACGAGTTAAACGTACGTTTAGCCGATAAGTTTTTTGTAAACTTCTCGTTATTTCAATCGCTTCCAGATGCATGGGGCATTGATCAAGTGTTTCCGGTATTGCCATTAAGTGGCTTAACTGAAGCACCAAAAAAACGTGCTGTATTACTTGATATAACCTGTGATTCAGATGGCGCACTTGAGCATTACGTAGATGGACAAGGCATTGAAAGCACATTACCTGTACCAGAGTTTAGTGCCGATAGACCTTATTTAATGGGCTTTTTCTTGGTGGGTGCTTATCAAGAAATTTTAGGTGACATGCATAACTTGTTTGGCGATACGCACAGCGCAATTGTTAATATGGATGAGCAAGGCGTTGCAAGTATTACCGAGATAAACCAAGGCGACACTGTTGCCGATATGATGCGCTATGTACATTTAGATGTTGAAAGTTTTCAGCAATCATACGAGCAGTTAGTAAGCACTAAAATTGAAAAACACGAACAGCAAAGCGTTTTAGACGAGTTGCAAAGCGGCCTTGATGGCTACACTTATTTAGAAGAGTTATAAGCAATGTCGACTTTGTTTGGTCACGCAGATCACTCATTGTACTCAAATGGGATGACGTTTTTACGTCGTCCTATGGTGCAAAATATTAATGCAATTGATGCAGACGTAGTCGTTTTAGGCTTACCGTTTGATTTAGCGACATCGGGTCGCCCTGGTGCACGCTTAGGTCCTGATGCGATTCGTCGTGCGTCGGTTCATTTAGCATGGGAAGACACTAAGTACCCGTGGACGTTCCCGTTGTTTGAGCGTTTAAAAGTGGCAGACGCAGGGGACTTTACTTACCCTGTTGGCGATCCTGAGTATTTTACTGCGCAACTAGAAATGGCTGCTGAGCAAATACTTCGCCAAGGTAAAACGCTATTAGGTTTAGGGGGCGATCACTTTGTGACGCTTCCGCTATTACGTGCTCATGCAAAAATACATGGCAAAATGGCATTAGTACATTTTGATGCGCACACCGATACCTATAGCAATGGCTCGCGTTTTGATCACGGCACTATGTTTTATCATGCACCAATGGAAGGGCTGATTGATGTTGAGCACAGTATACAAATAGGTATTCGTACCGACTTTGATCAAAGTAAACATGAGTTTGCTGTGATTGATGCAATGCAAGCCAACGATTTACATGCAAATGATATTGCAGCGCAAATACTTGAACGAGTAGGTGACCTACCTGTTTACTTAACGTTTGATATAGATTGTTTAGACCCTGCGTTTGCGCCTGGTACAGGCACTCCTGTGTGCGGTGGTTTAACGTCAGATAAAGTACTTAAAGTACTGCGTGCGCTAAAAGGCATAAACATGGTAGGTATGGATGTGGTAGAAGTATCACCTTCGTACGACCAAAGCGAGCTTACCGCTATTGCCGCAGCAACAATTGCTAGCGAATTACTGCATTTGTGGACACATAAAAATAAGTATTAATTTTACAAATTAAATACTACAAAAAAAGGGTATGCGCAGGCATACCCTTTTTTATTTAGAGGTATCGATTATTCAGCAGCTTAATTTCCTTTAACCAAATAACGCTTAGCCCAATAAGAGGCAAATTAGTAGTTACAGGGTTAAATGCTTCAATAAGCAATTGTGGCTGCATTACAACTACAGCGAGTAGAAGGCCAATTAACGCTAAAATATTTAAAATTACTAAGTGTTTATTGTTATAAAACACAAATAAACACAATCCAAATATAATTTCGCCAAAACCCGCCGAACGTGTAATTAAGTCAGACACTTCTGCTGAAAAACCAGCACTGCCAGTCATTAATTTTTCAAGTGGTGCAATATGATAAAGCTTTGGAAAAAAGCCATGATATATCCAACTTAAACTCACTATGTAGCGAGCAAGTTGAATATAACCGCGATTATTTCCTAGCATTGTCAATACGCTCTTGTGCACTTGGGTGGCTAGATAAGTACTCTAAAAAGTCATTTACTTTTTCGAGGTGTTCGTTTTCGCTGGTATGGCTTTCTTGTAGGGCTTCTATTGCATCAGCAAAGTCATTACTCGAATACCCAAGCGACTCTAATTGAGTGAGTGCAAAGGTATCTGCCTCGCGTTCCATATCTCGTGAAAACCCTTGCTGAGCAAACGATGCACCTGTACCTAATGCAACCTCTGCAACCCCTTCTAAATCACCAAATACAACCGCTAGCACAATCGTACTTGCGGCAGATTGTGCTGTAATACGTACGCTATGCTGGTGGACTACATGGCCCATTTCGTGTAGCAATACCGCTTTTAGTGCATTGGGTTTATCGGCAAGTAAATTTGCTAAATCATCTGTGACCACGATACGGCCATGGGGTAGTGCAAACGCGTTAGCACCAAAGCTGTCTGATTTATAAAACGATAATCTATAAACCGATTGATCAAGCGATAACGCATTAAGCATATTTGTAAAATGTGTTTGTACTTTAGTTTGCTGCTCTGCGGGCAGCTCACTTGGGTCAAGCGCAATCTTTTTAATAAGTGTAAAGCTTTGCTCCCCCATTTGTTCCACAACATTACGTGGCAGGGTATCAACACTGTAAACAGCAATAGCCGGTACCGCTTTATAAAGTACTAACCACATAAAAAGTGGTGTAAATATGACTGCGGCTAAAATTGCCCATTTACTTTTTTCAAGGCGCTCCATTATGTGATGGTTATTTTCTTTAAATGGCCATCTGTAACTTACATCTTGAGGAATAAAACGACTGCCATCTTCAAAGTTTAGTTCGTCAGCAAGTCCTGCCATCCCCGAACTTAATTTTAGACTTGAGATTGCGTGGCGAGCTATAACGTGTTCATCGTTAATAACTTCAATGTGTGTGTCGCTAATAGTTGCAACACACACTTGATAGTTACTCGATGCGATGGGGAAAAAATGTCCCTTTACATGCATAGTGAGCTCTTAAGTTAGAGAAAGGTCAATATCAAATACGTTTGCAGCTTCTTCAGCAAATGATGATTGCTGTTCTTGCGCGGTATCAATTAGGTTTAATGCACCAGGATAAATAGTGACGTTAGTTACATCAGCGAGCATTTTTGATGTACGTACTTTTGTCCATGGGTATGCAAGGCCTAAAGAAAATACAATAGCCAACATATTAGTGAGTAGTAAAACAGCGAAAGGAATTGGTTTTAGCTCAGATTTAAATGTAGCAACGCCTTCAAAATGGCTGTTATCAAAAATGTGATTTCTAATAGCGGCGTGCCATACAGCAGAAACAATGGCAATCATTAGCACATAGGCAATCATCATAAAGATAGGAAGCATAACCATAGCTGCAGAATTTTCTAAATTTTGTTGGTTTTCAATATCTACTAAGTTGAGGCCAAATAATCCTAAAATCCCCATAAATACCACCATGGTGATAGAGCTCACTACAAAGCAAATAAGCGCTGTTAAGTAATAGGTTTCGCCTTTTAGATTTACAGTAAGCGGTTTGTCACCGTAACTAATATTGCTATGGATATAGCTATCAATACGTTTTATAACGTAAGGCATTAATAAATAAAGCGTAAATATGCTGGCAATAGGTAAAAGTATAAAGTTAACAAAGGCTTCGCCATAGCTGCCTTTAAAAGCAAAGCGAACATTACGATGGCGGGTCATACGCAGATTAAAACGTAAACCTTGGTTAATAATCCATGGCATTAAAAAGATAAAACCAAGAGCAATAAACAGGCCTAAAATAGGCATAAAGCTAATAGAAAATGTATAAATAAAAAATACAATAACCGCTAAAATCCGACCTTTTAAAATTTGTATTGGCGTTGCTAGGTAGTCAAAGCTATGACCATCTATACGGGTGTGGCCGTAAAAATAGCGATGCGTACGTACTTTAGCCCACGCTGAGTATATGCCAAGCGTAATAACGCTAAGTAATATATTTACAATCCAAATTCCAAAAAACTCACCGCCTTTACCACTAAACTGCACTTTTCCGCTAAAAATTGGTTCAGCAGGCTCATTTATTGGTGGGGTTGTTTCAGAGGGGGTAGGGTGTATTGATTCCATTAAAATTATATCCATGTTGTTTTTTTGTTAATTTACCCATTTTTAGTGCAAAATTCAATGTTTATAATTATCTCACCCTTCTGTAAACAGCTATAAATAGGCGTTTTAAGTATTGAGTTAAATACTCTAATACTTTTTTATAAATAAACCTCGCTGGTTTTATTTATTTGGCTGGTAACTGGGATCTTTAGCTTTTTAATATGCGATTTAGCTACTATACATAGTTAATGCTGCTTAAATGTAATGGCATTAATTATGTATTAAGCACACCTACGTACAATTAAGCTAATTGATTTATATGCCAAAATAATAGATTGTAAGAGTAGTAGGGATGTAAATTTATTTAGGTTTTACAGCTTTTATCACCGCTTTAAATAACATTAGGATATTTATTATGTTTCAAGCAGTCGTGCTAGGGGGATTAGAATTTAGCCCGCTGATTGTTTATTTCCCAATTGCGTTTATTTTAACAGCGCTGACTCGTTTTGCTTTGCATCGACTAGATTGGCATGACCGTATTTGGAAAGTGGCTTGGTTTGAAGTGTCACTATTTGTTTGTTACTTGGCACTGGCCGTCTATTTACTAAGTGGAAGATAAATTGAATGATTAAATATCTGCGTATTACTTTTACTATCTTGGTTGTTATAGCTGCGGTTTTTGCTGGGCGTTGGGTATGGACTGACTACATGCATACTCCTTGGACGCGCGATGGTCGCATTCGAGCAGACATAGTTACAGTTGCTCCAGACGTGTCGGGTTGGGTGACTGCTTTAAACATTAAAGATGGTCAAAACGTACAAAAAGGCGAAGTACTTTTTAATGTTGATCAAAAGCGTTACCAAGCAGCGCTTGATAAAAGTAAAGCCAATACAGAAAATACGCTATATACATGGGAGCTTGCTAAACATAAATACGAAAGACGTGTTGAGCTAAACACTCAACAGGCAATAAGTGAAGAAACGCTAGAATCAACACGTATCAATACTAAAATTGCTGAGGCAAATTATAACCTAGCTAAAACAGAGCAAACAATTGCGCAATTAAATGTTGATAGAACTAAAATTGTTGCGCCTGCATCGGGACAAATAATTAATCTGAATTTACGCCAAGGTAACTATGTAGCTCAAGGAACACCTGTGTTTGCTATCGTGCAGTCAGATTCATTTTACGTAACGGGTTACTTTGAAGAGAGTAAAATACCGCTTATTTATCCTGATCAAAAAGCTAAAATAGCGCTTCTAAGCGGTGGTAAGCAATTAACAGGGCATGTAGTGAGTGTAGGTAAAGCAATTGCAAATACGAATACACAAAGTAACGGACAACTTTTACCGCAAGTGCAACAAACATTTAATTGGGTACGTTTATCGCAACGTATTCCTGTTGATATTAAGTTAGATTCATTGCCCGAAGATACACAGTTAAGCGCAGGAATGACCGCCACAATACATCTCGCTACACGTTAAGGGGAAGACAGTGGGCGTTGTATTACAAAATTTGTTTTTTCCTAAAAAACAGGCAATTATTTTTGCGACTAAGGGCGTTATAGCCATGGTAATGGCGCTTACTATTGCTATGTGGCTTAATCTTGAAAGACCTTATTGGGCGTTAGTCTCGGCTATATTTTTGCAATTACGCCCGCAAAGCGGATTAGTTATTGAAAAAGCAATTTGCCAAATAATAGGCACCATAGTGGGTGGTTTATTTGGCATATTGCTTTTAACTCAGTTAATTCTCTACCCTTATTTAGCGCTCGGTGCACTTGCATTATGGTTGGGGGTAAACTCTGCGTTATCGGCAATGGTACGCCAAGCAAACTTTGTTTATGCGTTTGCTATGGCAGGTGTAACAGCCGCTATTATTGTACTTTTAGTCATGGTTACTCCGGCAATGGTGAGCAGTCAAAGTATATTTGATATAGCACAAGCGCGCGTGAGTGAAATAGTAATAGGCTCAATATGTGCAGGCCTTGTGAGCCATTTGTTTTGGCCTGTAAAAGTTAAACACTTACTACAAGTACAAGCGCGGTCGGTTATAAACCAAACGTTAGATTATTTAGTAACTGAGCTTGATTCTAAAGGCTCGCACGAAAATCGCCATCAACAAATAGATGGCATTATGGCAACGTTAGGATCTATAAACGAAGACTCCAGCGCAGTAAGGTACGAAGGACCAAAAGGTCCAGGGCGCTCACGTGCTGCAAATCAATTGTCGCAAAAAGTGCTTTCTTTACTGGCTTCAATTCAAATAATTGGTCGCCTGCAACGAAACCACGCAGATCTCATTACTCCCACATTAGACAAATTAATAAGTAAACTTAAACACGTATTCGCGCAAATTAAAGAATCTGACGATTTTGATTACTGCGCCGAACAAGTTAAAACACTGCGTAAAGAGCTAACCGACTATAGAGCAAATACGGTGTGTGATTCGCCATTTGAATCTCACATGCTCAATGTGAGCTTAGAAGTGGCAGCCGACTTAACAATTTTACTACGCGCATACAGAGCTTTAGAACAACGCGATAAAACATTATTAAATGCACCCAGTATGCTTACATATCGCGACCCATTAGCTGGCATTATTGTTGGATTTAGAACTGCTTTGGTGTTTTCTATCGGCGCATTTATTTGGATTAATACAGGTTCTTCAGCTGCATTATTAATTATGATATTACCGGTCATATTTTCGATAATGCTGTCGAGAATACCCTTGGCTATTTTACAGGTTGTAATTAAACGTTTATTGGCAGGTATAATTGTTGCTACTTTTGTAACTATTTTTTATGCGTTAAATTTACTGTCGCAAAGTGGAGGGCAATTAGAAATATTATTGCTTGTATTAGCTGGTCCGTATTTTTTGGGTTTGCTGTTACTCGCTGATCAACAAACGCTGCCATACGGCTTAGGGTTTTGTATTCCATTTACTATTTTGGTTAGACCCAGCATGGATATGAGCCTAGCATTTTCAATTGATTATACACTCAGCTCTGCAATCGCTATTTTTGCTGGCGTGAGTATTTTATTTTGGATTTTTCAGTTATTTACAGGACCAAGTGTTCAGTTACTTGTTCATCGTGTTTTTAAGGCTACCTATAAAGATTTACTCGAAATAAATACCCATCAAACTCCGAGTATTTGGTACAACCGCCGCATGGCAGATAGGTTAATCCGCTTAACTAATTACGATCAGGGCTCACACTCACGCGCTATTACCGATATGGCTCTTACCGGTCTAAACTTAGGACATGCTTCAGTGCGATTAAACTCAATTTGCGAAAACCTTGCTGGTGACACAAAGCTAAAATACTTAAATGAGTGGCAACGCATGTTGGCTGATGCATTTATGCTGGCTACCAAAGGTAAGTTTGATGAAAACTTTAAGCAAGCGTCTGATAATCTTTATAACGAATTAGCCGCATCTGTTGGTGATTCAAACCAATTAGAGGCAATAAAAGGGATGTTTATTCGCATTAATCTGACCTTTGAAAGAAGTGCCAGCAAGATAAATTAACCCCATTCGCTGCTTTCGAGTTCAGATGTTATAACGAAATCTGTTATACTTGATGGACAATTTTATGGGGCTGTTATGATTTCAAAAAACCAACTCAAACTTATTCGCCAACTTGGCCAAAAAAAGTACCGAAAGCAATATAATCAATACCTTGTACAAGGTGAAAAAAACGTACTTGAGTTATTAAACAGCCCATTAAATGCGGTTAATATTTTTGCTACAAACGAATTTATAAATGCGTACCAAAGTGAGTATCAGCACGCTAATTTTATTGAAGCGGATGAAGAAACCCTCACTAAAGCGAGCACGCTAGTTAGCAATAATGCAGCCATTGCTATTGTTGATATGCCAAAGGCAGCTTTACCACAATCAAATGGCTTAATACTCGCGCTTGATGGCGTATCTGACCCTGGTAATTTAGGTACAATAATTAGAGTAGCTGATTGGTACGGTATTAAACATATAGTAACTAGCACCGACAGCGCAGACGCTTACAACCCTAAAACAATTAGCGCCACAATGGGCTCGTTTGTAAGGGTATCGGTAAGCCAAGTAGATTTACCTGATTACTTACAGTCTTTAAATTTACCTGTTTACGGTGCTTTTTTAGATGGACAAAGTGTACATAAAACCCAATTTACGGGCTCAGGCGTTTTGCTAATGGGCAGTGAGTCGCATGGTATACGCGAGACATGTGCAAAGTTAGTGACCAATAAAATCACCATTCCCGCTTTTGGTGGAGCAGAGTCACTTAATGTTGCAATGGCGACCGGTATTATTTTAGATAACTTTAAACGACAAGCTTAATCTATTAGTAAATTATGGGTTAAATTGTTTATGACAAATAACAATAATAAATTGGTAATAACAATAAGATGCGCTTAAGCACTATTAAATTAGCGGGCTTTAAATCGTTTGTAGAGCCCACTAAAATTCCATTTCCTGATCAAATGACATGTGTTGTAGGCCCTAATGGCTGTGGCAAATCTAACGTTATTGATGCAGTACGATGGGTGCTAGGTGAAAGCTCTGCTAAAAACCTGCGTGGCGATGCCATGACCGACGTTATTTTTAATGGCTCAACTAATCGTAAAGCCATATCACAAGCTTCTGTAGAGCTTGTTTTTGATAACGATAAAGGTAGTCCTTCAAACACATTTGCCGATCGAAACCAAATTGCAATTAAACGCTTAGTAACGCGCGACGGGCTATCGCTGTACTTTTTAAATGGCAGTAAATGCCGTAAGCGTGATATTACCGATATATTTTTAGGTACAGGTCTTGGTCCGCGTAGTTACGCAATTATTGAGCAAGGGATGATCTCGCGCTTAATAGAAAGTAAACCACAAGAATTACGCGTATTTTTAGAAGAAGCCGCTGGCGTTTCTAAGTACAAAGAGCGCCGACGCGAAACACAAACTCGTATAAAAAGCACCCGCGAAAACCTTGAACGTTTGTTAGATGTGCGTAAAGAGCTGCAAAGCCAGTTAGATAAATTGGCTGTGCAGTCGGTTGATGCAAAAAAATACCGCGAATTAAAAGCACAAGAACGTACGCTAAAAGGCCAAATTGCCGTTTTAAAATGGCAAAAGTTACATCAGCAGCAACTTGAAAAAAGTGCCCAAATTAAAAAACTTAATGATCAAATTTCGTTTTTTAAAACCGCTAACTCAGGGCATGACGATGTACTTGCAAGCCTAGAGGGGCAAGTACAAGCCCAGCAAGATAAACTAAGCGATGCACAGCATCAGCAACATGTTATACACACCGAGCTTACTCGCGCTGAGCAACAACAAATAAATGTAAAGCAGCAAACCCAAACGCTTAAACAAAGTTTAATTAAATTACAGCAACGCCAAATTCAAAGTGCTGAGGTAAAATCGCAGCAGCAAATTGTGTGCGAGCAACTAAATGAAGCCCTGCAAGAGGCAAGTGAAAACGCGTTAATGTGCGAAGAGCAAGTTAGGAAGTTAACGCATGAGCTTGAGGAATTATTAGCACTGAAGCAGCGCCACAATACACACTGGCAAACTTTGTGTGAGCAACAGCAACAACTTAATAATAATGCGCAACTGCATAGCAGTCACATTAAACAAACTCAGCAGCAAATAAGCCACGTTAACGAGCAACTTAATCAGTTAAATGCGCAGCTTACTGACTTACAAAGTAGCGATGTAGAACAACAATTAACGCAGCAAACACAGCAAACACAAACATTAACCCAAGAACTTGCCGCTAAACAAACAGCGCACACGCAGTGCAGTGCTAAGCTTGAAGTGCAAAATGAGCGTGTTAATAACTCACAAAAGCAATATTCGACGCTTACTCAAACAATAAATGAGTTAAAAGCCAGTATAACGGGGCTTAAAAGTACATTAGGGCTTGATGAAGAAAGTGAAAGTACTAATGGTTTGTTTAATCAGCTAAGTGTTAAAGAAGGCTTTGAGCCCTTAATAGAGCAAGCACTTAAATCGCTAGAGCACTTAAATGTAAGTGAGCAGCAAGCTGATAATAGTGTGTGGCCAATTAGTGGTAAGCACATTGCTGAAAATAGCTTAGCGGCATTCATAGCAAGTGGCGTGTACCCAGATCATTTAACGCGTATTGCTTATAGTGAGAGCGGTGATCTAACGCTGTTAAAAGATGCTTATTATACAGCCGTTATGGATAAAAACGGTGCTTTATATGGTCGTAACTGGCATGTAAGTGCTGATCGTAACGCAGAAAACTCATTGCTTTTAAAACATAAGCAATTGCAGGATAAAGCTCAGCAGTTAACCAATGCCGAGGATGAGCTAAAACAAGTAACACACACTCGTGATGAACATACAGCTGATCAAATAAAGTTAATTAACGAGCAAAGCGAGCTAAAAGAAGCCATACATGAGCTTGCGCAAAATATAGCAGTAGCCGGTACACGCAGCGATATGCTCAAACAGCAAGTAGCGCACTTTAAGCTTCAACTAGAAAAGCTACAGCAACAAAAACAGCAATTAACCACTGCGCTTTTGCAATTAAATAACGTGCTTGATGAGCAAACAGAGCAATTTGACGTTTTTAATGAGCAGCAACTTAATTTAGCGGATGAGCTAGACGCTGCAAATAGCTTACGCTCACAAAGTGATAAAAGTTATAGCGAAGCATTAAGCATGCTTGAGCAATATAAAACACAAGCGCATAAGGCAACGCTCTCAGAGCAAAAGGCACGTAGTGAATGGCAGTTAAGCCAAACCAAATTGAGCCATGCAGAGCAAGAGCACGTTAGTGCATCTGAAGGTGCGCAAGAATTACTCAATGAAATAGAAGAACTGCTGATACCAGAGCAAGAACTTGGCGATAAAATAACGCAGTTTTTAGCGCAGCATCAAAAAGGCGAGCAGGCACTGGTAGTGCTACAAAAAGAATTATCTCACGCTAAAGAAAGTTTAAACACCAAGCAAGCAAGTCTTAAAAACTCACAAGGTGAGCTGGTGGGCTTGCAAGAGCAGCATCAAAAGCTAACAATTGAAGAGCAAAGCTTACTAATAAAAGCGCAAGTTGCGCTCGAACCATTAGAAGAGCTAAAGCAAAGCTTAAAAGCAATACTTGATGAATTACCTGATTCATTGAATTTAAGTGCAGCGCAAAATCAGTTAACCGGATTTACTAATCAGTTAGATAAATTAGGTGCAGTAAACTTAGCGGCAATAGAAGAGTTTGATTTAGCTAAAGCTCGTAGTGACTATCTTGATAATCAATTAGATGATTTAACAAAAGCGTTAAGTACCCTTGAAGGTGCAATTCGTAAAATTGATAGTGAGACCAAAACACGCTTTAAAGCGACGTTCGATCAAGTTAACGAAGACTTTGCAGAGCTATTTCCTAAAGTTTTTGGTGGTGGTAGTGCGTATTTAGAATTAACCAGTGACGATTTACTCGAAAGTGGTGTTAGTATAATGGCACGACCACCGGGTAAGAAAAATTCAACAATTCATTTGTTAAGTGGTGGAGAAAAAGCGCTGACCGCATTATCATTAGTGTTTTCTATATTCAGGCTCAATCCAGCTCCTTTCTGTATGCTGGACGAAGTAGATGCACCATTGGATGATGCCAACGTTGTGCGTTTTTGCCGTTTGGTTGAAGAAATGTCACAATCAGTGCAGTTTATTTATATTAGTCATAATAAAATTGCGATGGAAATGGCTGGTAGATTAACAGGTGTTACTATGGCAGAACCTGGCGTATCGCGTATGGTTGCTGTAGATATAGAGCAAGCTGTGCAACTTGCACATGCATAAATTTTTATAACAAGTGTATTAGTTTTTAATTAATATACAGGTTTTAGGCATATCAAATAATAAAAGGTGAGGGGATGGCCGAACAATTAAGATGGGTTTTAATCATTATCAGTGTAGTTGTCATTGGTGGTTTATTAATACATGGATTGTGGTCTGTGAGAAAAAAAGACCGCCCAGAAGTATCTGATAACGAGCGAGTTGAGCCATTACAAGAAAGCGCATCAGCTTCATCTAAACCGTTTCGAGCTGAGGCTGAACCAAAAGAGCCAATGCAAGACGAACGTGATGAGCCACAGTTTGGCGAGCTTAACTTTGATGCAAATGAGCCGCAAATAGATACAAGCGTGCCAGAAGTGCCGATTGAAGATGACCTAGAAATAGTTGATGACCTAGAAGCAAAAGAGCAAAGCGCTGAAGAAGCACCTGCTCAAATGTCTGACTTTGTTATCGTACATATTCAAATGCCAGAAGAGCTTAGCATGCAGGGCAGTAAATTATTGCCAGCAGTTAACACTTTAGGTTTTAAATATTCTGAGGAAGGCTTTTTTAATCGCCACTTAGATCCGGCTGGCCAAGGCCCTGTTTTATTTAGATTAGTAAATATGTACAACCCAGGTACGTTTGATATTGATAATATGGAACAGTTTAGTACCGCTGGGGTAAGCTTATTTATGACATTACCGTGCGACGGCGATGGTCTAGCTGCATTTAATATGTTGCACAGCGCAGCTAAAAAGTTAGCGGATGAATTTGGTGCGCAAATTTTAGATGCTGAGCGAAATGAAATGACAGTAGATCGCGTAAGACAATATGTTGAGCAGGTTCGTTCTTTTTCAGCGTAAATAACGCATACATTATATTTTTATAAGCCACTGGACGGTGAATCGTCAAAGTGGCTTTTTTTATGTTTATTGAGGTTTAAATGTCTAGCAGCATTAGTGAGCAAGTTAATCATCTTCGTACTACATTAGAGCAACACAACTATAATTATTATGTGCTCGACACCCCCAGTATTCCTGATTCTGAATACGATAGGTTATTACGCGAACTAAGCGCACTTGAAACCGAGCATCCTGAATTTTTAACCGCCGACTCACCTACACAAAAAGTAGGCGGTGCAGCACTTAGTAAATTTGAACAAGTAGCGCACCAAGTACCCATGCTCTCACTTGATAACGCCTTTAGTGAAGAAGAATTCACTGCGTTTAATCGCCGTATAAAAGAGCGTTTAATGAGTACTGATGAGCTTACTTTTTGTTGTGAGCCAAAACTTGATGGTTTAGCTGTATCAATTATTTATCGCGATGGTGTGCTTGTACAAGCGGCTACTCGAGGTGATGGTTTTACCGGTGAAAACATTACTCAAAATGTTAAAACCATTCGTAATGTACCGCTCAAGCTCCGTGGTGATTACCCAAAAGAGCTTGAAGTTCGCGGCGAAGTATTTATGGACAGCGCTGGCTTTGATAAATTGAATACTGAGGCAGAAAAACGCGGTGAAAAAGTATTTGTTAACCCGCGTAATGCAGCGGCGGGGAGTTTGCGTCAACTCGACTCTAAAATTACCGCTAAACGCCCACTCATGTTTTATGCGTACAGCACCGGGCTTGTTGCTGATGGCAGCATTCCTGAGGATCACTATCAGCAATTAGAAAAGCTGACTGATTGGGGACTACCTTTGTGCCCAGAAACAAAATTAGTTGAAGGTCCAAAAGCCGCGCTCGATTACTACAGCGATATTTTAACGCGCCGTGGTGAGCTTAAATATGAAATTGATGGCGTAGTAATAAAAATAAATAAAAAGACCTTACAAGAGCGCTTAGGCTTTGTGGCACGTGCTCCTCGTTGGGCTATTGCGTATAAGTTTCCGGCGCAAGAGGAAATAACCCAACTACTTGATGTTGATTTTCAAGTCGGTCGTACTGGCGCCATTACACCTGTTGCACGTTTGAAGCCTGTTTTTGTGGGTGGCGTTACCGTATCAAATGCAACGCTTCATAACAGTGATGAAGTTGCACGTTTAGGCGTAAAAGTAGGCGATACAGTTATTATTCGCCGTGCTGGAGACGTAATCCCACAAATAACTCAAGTTGTACTTGAACGCAGACCTGATGATGCCAGAGATATCGAATTCCCGACGACTTGCCCAATCTGTGATTCTCATGTTGAAAAGGTTGAAGGCGAAGCTGTAGCCCGTTGTACGGGTGGACTTGTATGTCCTGCACAGCGTAAGCAAGCTATTAAGCACTTTGCTTCGCGCAAAGCGCTGGATATAGATGGTCTTGGCGATAAGATTGTTGATCAGTTAGTCGATAGAGAACTTATAAAAACGCCTGCTGATTTGTTTATTTTAAAACAGGGGCATTTTGAGTCACTTGAACGTATGGGACCTAAGTCAGCTAAAAACTTAGTAACAGCACTTGAAGAGGCTAAAGGCACTACGCTTGCTAAGTTTTTATATTCATTAGGTATTCGAGAAGCCGGGGAGGCGACAGCACAAAATTTAGCTAATCACTTTCTAACCCTTGAAAATGTAATAAATGCCAGCATTGATAGTTTAACGCAAGTAAGTGATGTAGGCGAAATAGTAGCTGCTCATGTTCGTGGCTTTTTTGATGAAGAGCATAATTTAGCAGTTGTTAATGCGCTGATAGATCAAGGTGTAAACTGGCCAGCGTTGAGCGCACCTTCTGAGGAAGAACAGCCGCTCGCTGGGCTTACATATGTACTTACAGGTACGCTTAATACACTTAATCGCAATGATGCAAAAGCACGATTACAAAAACTTGGTGCCAAGGTGTCTGGTAGCGTATCGGCTAAAACAGATGCGTTAGTGGCGGGTGAAAAAGCAGGTTCAAAACTAACAAAAGCACAAGACCTAGGCATAGACATACTAACTGAAGATGAATTAATTGAGTTGCTTATAAAGCATAACGGTTAGGAAAATGACAATGAGCCGATATGGGCCAGAATACTGGGATAAGTACGGAAGTTACCGTACGCCTATTGCATTTCATTTAAGTGTGCTTGTGCTATTACGCAGTTATTTTATTTGGGTTATTGCGGCTTTAAGCCGC
The DNA here is from genome assembly GCF_030408075.1 of Pseudoalteromonas sp. APC 3358. Classification (NCBI taxonomy): domain Bacteria; kingdom Pseudomonadati; phylum Pseudomonadota; class Gammaproteobacteria; order Alteromonadales; family Pseudoalteromonadaceae; genus Pseudoalteromonas; species Pseudoalteromonas sp. APC 3358. Next base: position 6,874 of record NZ_JASDCE010000003.1, on the reverse strand, counting down.
AGGCCTGAACTAGATTTAATGTCGTTATTTTTTAAAAATAAAAATGATTTTTTTATCGCAATAACGATTGGAAGTATTGCAATAATACCGACTATTTTATTTTGTTTACGCAGACCACGAGATTCACACAGTGTAAGCAACAGGTTAGCAAGAATATGGCGACATATGCGCTGGCCTCTTATTTTATGTGCAGTTGTTGATTTAACATGGTTAAGTGTTCAAGCAGCACATAGCCATTATCGATTTTCATCATTTTTAGCAGTACAAATAATGATTGTTTTATGGGTATTATGGTATTTGGTGAAAAGCCGCTATTTAACTGTTTTCTTTAATGATTGGCCTGAGCCGACAGAAAAGGCATCAGAAGAAAAGAAGCGACTTAAAAGGGATTAGTTGTGGACGCCGTAAATAAAAAAATAGCGATAGCTATATCGATAATAGGCTTTGTGCTTATTATTTTAATGATTAGCACTGAGCTTTTAGAGTTTATGTGGTTTAAAGCGTTATTTGGGTTATGGGTATTTGTTTTTTGCTCAAGCGTTTATAGGTTAACGCCTTTATTTAAATCAAGAAACAGGTTAGAGGATTTTATTCAGCGAGATGCCCAACACTTATTACTTTTTAGTTTGATGGGATTTTTTGATAAAAAGCACGGTCCAGATTGGTTAGTTATTGAGAGTATTGAACGTATAACGACAAAGGATGATGAGCTAATAATTTACAGTAATAACGAGCGCCAAATGAGTGTTAGTTTACCTGTAAAAAAAGCAGAGCTAGATAGTTTTATTAAACGAATACTTACCGACTCAGAAAAACAAAATATTACCTTTAGCTAAGAAAATTACCTTTAAGGTTGAACGAGTTTTAGTCTTAAACGGTCAACACTCCTTAGCTGATCTTTAGTGTATTAAATAACGTAATAATTAGCCGTACTTTTTATGACTTTATAAAGTATAGCTAATCAACTATTCAATGAGGCTATTATGTTGAAGTGGAATGATGTTATTAACTTTGCCACCAATGGCAATCCTACCCCAAGTAAAAAAGTAGTCAAAACTGACGAGCAGTGGCGGATGCAACTATCAGAAGATGAATATTACGTAACACGTAAAAAGGGAACAGAGCGCCCAGGTAGCTCGGGTAGTTGTACATTACTCGAACCTGGCAAGTATGTGTGTATTTGTTGTGATAATCTATTGTTTGATGCTGATGAGAAGTTTGATAGTGGTACTGGTTGGCCGTCATTTACGCAACCTGCGACAATTGAAGCGATTGGCTATGTAAGCGATACAAGTCATGGTATGGAGCGCATAGAGGTGGTTTGTAACGTGTGCGATTCGCACTTAGGTCATATTTTTCCAGATGGCCCATTACCAACGGGTTTACGTTATTGCGTTAATGCCGCATCAATGAAAAAGCTCTAATATTTTATTTACTAGCGCTTTGAATATCTAAATTCATTTCTTTTGCTATGTGCAAAATCTTATCTAAACGCTGCGTCTGATCTGCTTGTAATTTAGTTTTATCAAGAAGGGCGTAGCACCTTCTAGCAAGATCCATATTAAATGAGCTGCCAGATTGCTTAGTTGAATCAAATAGGCACTGTAATAAATTAAGTGCGATACTTTGATTACGAGGCATGACTCTAAACGCTTGTGTAAAAGCTTCCAACGCAGTATTTAATTGGCCTTTATTAAATTGACTAACGGCATGGTTGTTAAGCTCTTTTGGACCCATTTTAATATCGCGTCGCTCACTTTGTTGCTGCTGAATATAACGTAAGTAAGTTGTGTCGCTAACTGCGGGATGTCTTTCACAGTGGCTAATTATTTGTGTGAATAAGGTTTGCGCCTTTTGATGAAACCCCAGTTCATGAAATGCTTTTGCTTTATCAAGTGCGCCATCAACCGATCGGATATGAGTATCGTCATCATCAAGTTGTTCAATTAGCTTTTTAGCTTTTTGATGCTCGTCTTTTAAGTAATGGAGTCGTGCATTAAGTACATCAATTTGAGCTTGATTTGTATTATTAGGAAACTGTTTTTTTAAATCATTAATGTACTGATTGGTTTGCCTAGAAATTCGTTGAATTTGATCGGTTTGATCAGTCGTTAGCGCAAAGTCGATACCTGCACGTGCTGCATTCAAATATACATCGGGGTGGTCATGTATTGAGTGTTTTGCAAAGGTGGCTATATCTTTTTGAGTTAAATAGCTTTTTTCGTAGTCGTGATTAATTAGCGACACATTACTTAGCGATTTTTGGCGTGTGATATTTCGCGGTGCAATTTCTGCAGCTTGGCTTAAAAAGCTTTGTGCTAGCTCAAATTGATTTAGCTTTATTTCTAATCTGCCCAACAAATCAAGGGCTACTAAACGAGTTTCTTGGCGCTCTAACATTGTTTTGAGCATTCGCTGCGCCAAAATATGTTCGTTATTCGCTATAAGTGCTTCTACTAAGCCTACTTTTGCCCAAGCAAATTTTTGAATGTCGAGAACAGACTTAAAAAAGTCTTTCGCATCTTGAGCGCGCTTTAAGCGAAGTAAGGCATCACCTTTTAAGCGAAGTAGGATAGGGCTGTAATTATTATTTTTTTTATCCAGAGCGGTATCAATAAACTTAATAGCTTTTGAATCGTTACCATCATCAATTAATGAATACACTGTTTGTAAGTCGTGTTTACGCTTTAAGATTCGTTCAATGCGTATTTTAAGCTCTTGTACTGTAAAAGGTTTAACTAAAAAGTCATCAGGTTGCAGCTCAAGAACACTATGAACGAGTGAGCCACTTGTTTCTGCTGAGATAAAAATAAAGCCAGTCGAGCTTTTTATGAGTTGCTTTACACGTAGCTCTTCATAAAGCTGGTAGCCATCTTGGTGTTTATTTAAGTTGAATGAGCAAACGATTAGATCAAATTCTTCACTTAAACACTGCTCTTTTGCAGAATTTGCATGATCAGCAAAGCGCAACTGCCGAAAGCCAAGCCTTTCTAACGATTGTTTCATATAGCTTTGAGCAAGTGGCTGCTCCTCTACTATAAGTATTTTGGCTTTTGAATAGATCTTAGTTGGCATTGGCTTAAGCGTAATTGTATTTAACACAGACTATAATCAACAGTTTAACTCCTTACAAGGGAATTTAAATGATAGCTGTATTTATTAGGTACTTAACTTTGCCTAATACGTTTATCTAACTACGAAGGTACTGAGCCGAATAACATAATTAAAAACTAAATAAGTAAAATTGATAACGCTATATTTGATGAGTGCTTTGATATGGAAATTTAGATTTTAATAAAAATATGAAATGTATTTAAGGTAAAAAGAGGAGTTAAACGTATTTAATATGGGAAAAGAGTTATTACTAGAGAAGTTGTCATTTAAAGAGTTGTCTGATGGTATTTATATGTGGTGGGTGATTACTTGGCTTGATACCAGTGACCCTCGCCATTATTTGTAAAGGGTGGCGATGCTCTTTTTCTTACGGCTAAGTTAATTACATACGATTTATATATTGAGTTTTTATAAAATTCTTAAATGTATTTAATATGAGAAGGAAGAGTTATTACTAGAGAAGTTGTCTGATGGCATTTATATGTGGTGAGTGATACTGGACTTGAACCAGTGACCCTCGCCTTGTAAGGGCGATGCTCTCCCAACTGAGCTAATCACCCACATATAAAATAGGTATAACGCTTAATTAAATGCTTTAAACATTTAAGCTGTAATTTGGTGGGTGATACTGGACTTGAACCAGTGACCCTCGCCTTGTAAGGGCGATGCTCTCCCAACTGAGCTAATCACCCAAATTACATTATTAACTATCAAGGGTGATAGTTAATGCTGGACTTTAACCAGTAATCCTCGCCATTATTTGCAAAAGGCGGTGATGCTTTCTTCTTTTGTAACTGAGCTAATCACCCAAATTACATTTTAATATGCACCATTCTAGGAATGGTGGGTCGTACTGGACTTGAACCAGTGACCCTCGCCTTGTAAGGGCGATGCTCTCCCAACTGAGCTAACGACCCATATTAAATTTTAAAACGCGACTATTAACATAATAATAGGCTTTATATGTGGTGGGTGATACTGGACTTGAACCAGTGACCCTCGCCTTGTAAGGGCGATGCTCTCCCAACTGAGCTAATCACCCACATATAAATTAAAACGCTACTATTGAAATAAATAGTACTGGACTTTAACCAGTGAACCTCGCCGTTACTTGTAAATAGCGGTAATGTTCTCTTTTTTCTAACTGAGCTAACGACCCATTTAGATTTTCTTGTAATATGCACCATTCTAAGAATGGTGGGTCGTACTGGACTTGAACCAGTGACCCTCGCCTTGTAAGGGCGATGCTCTCCCAACTGAGCTAACGACCCATATTACATGCTACTACCTATATAGATAGTACTGGACTTTAACCAGTGAACTTCGCCATCTTTTATAAAAGGCGGTGATGCTCTCTTTTCTTGTAACTGAGCTAACGACCCATATTACAATTTTAAAACACGACTATTATATAATAATAGGTTTTATATGTGGTGGGTGATACTGGACTTGAACCAGTGACCCTCGCCTTGTAAGGGCGATGCTCTCCCAACTGAGCTAATCACCCACATATAAATTAAAACGCTACTATTAAAAAAATAGTACTGGACTTTAACCAGTGAACTTCGCCGTTACTTGTAAGTAGCGGTAATGCTCTCTATTTTCTAATTGAGCTTAGGACCCATATAGAATTTAGATGTGAACACTTTAATTAAAAAGTGGTGGGTGATACTGGACTTGAACCAGTGACCCTCGCCTTGTAAGGGCGATGCTCTCCCAACTGAGCTAATCACCCACATCTAAACAACATTGCATTGCTGCGTTGTTGTGGGGCGCTATTATAGATAGAGTTGGAAATGTGTCAACACTTGAATGATAAAAATGTGCTGAATGAAGGTTTTATAAACAATAGGATATGGTTGAAGTCTATTTTATCATCAAATTTGATATTGCAGTTCAATTAAGCACCTAATAAGCTCACTAAAAGTGAGTAGGGAATTGTATTTTATTAATCTTAAATTTAGCTTCACGATACTTATTGTTTTTTTACTGGAGTCGTTTTTATGATTATGAGCAAGATGGATTAATATTAGGGCGAGTTATTTAGTGAATAGAGCGATCCTTTAAAAATGAATTTAATCTAAACTTCCCAAAAAAATGCTATTTTCAGCATTCTAAACTCTATTTTTGTACTTACTTTATTTTTATAAGCCAACCTAGCCAAATCGTAAATACTCATACTTCACTAATAGCCTTCGGATTAAGACTAAATAGATCACATATAACTAGTGCGTGTTGACCTTTGTGGATTGAACCCAAAGGGCAGCGCATGTTTGGACTTTATGCGGCGTTATCGCCTATTCATGGGTAATAACCAAACATACTGCTGCAAATTCACCCACCAAAGATCAACACGCCCTAAAGTTTTGTACATAGCATTACGAAGCTACAATGCTATGTACAAAATGTTCTTCAAACAATAATCGAGTTTTTAGTACGAGTTACGCTGGTTATTAAGCAAGTAAAGGCTGCGGGTACTCATCCACATTTAAGTTTTGGTTATTATAAGCAATTGTAACTTTTAAAAGATTAAGGCGATTGGCGGGGCCTTAATTGGTCGTTTTTAGATAAGTTCAATTTGCATATAAATGTATACCTTTGCTTTGATGCAATTTTGTTGCATTAAATAGGGGAGTAGGGTGTTGTTAAGTATTCGCTGCGATATAGTGATGTTATTATAAGCAGTAGGGCTAGAAACTTATTCAAATTGTATTTTTTAGCACGCTTGATAGCCAGTTTGTTGAAAATTAAACCATTTAAATAAAGCTAGGTAAAAAACTGTTGACTTTATTTTGGGTGGTGCATAGAATGCGCCCCGCACTAAGCGATACACGATGTGTTTATCACGACGGGTATTGATTAAGTTGGGGCCATAGCTCAGCTGGGAGAGCGCTTCGCTGGCAGTGAAGAGGTCTGCGGTTCGATCCCGCATGGCTCCACCAAAAATTAGTGTTTTGTCCTAGGGTAGCAGTTTTCTGTGTCCCCATCGTCTAGAGGCCTAGGACACCGCCCTTTCACGGCGGTAACAGGGGTTCGAATCCCCTTGGGGACGCCACTTAACTTTTATTAGTTAAAGGCGGTTTTACCGAGAAAATAGCGTCACAATTAAAGCTCGAGTCTTTACTTGTATTAAACGCAATTACCTTAAAGCTCATGATGTGAGTTAAACTTATCAACTGTCCTAGTGACACATTTATGTGTCCCCATCGTCTAGAGGCCTAGGACACCGCCCTTTCACGGCGGTAACAGGGGTTCGAATCCCCTTGGGGACGCCACTTACTTATTTTCAATAGGGAAGTGAAGTGTTATTAAGAAAGCTCGCCTGAAACGAGTCTAAAAATTCAGTTGTCCTAGTGACACATTTATGTGTCCCCATCGTCTAGAGGCCTAGGACACCGCCCTTTCACGGCGGTAACAGGGGTTCGAATCCCCTTGGGGACGCCACTTACTTATTTTTAATAGGGAAGTGAAGTGTTATTAAGAAAGCTCGTCTGAAACGAGTCTAAAAATTCAGTTGTCCTAGTGACACATTTATGTGTCCCCATCGTCTAGAGGCCTAGGACACCGCCCTTTCACGGCGGTAACAGGGGTTCGAATCCCCTTGGGGACGCCACTTACTTATTTTTAATAGGGAAGTGAAGTGTTATTAAGAAAGCTCGCCTGAAACGAGTCTAAAAATTCAGTTGTCCTAGTGACACATTTATGTGTCCCCATCGTCTAGAGGCCTAGGACACCGCCCTTTCACGGCGGTAACAGGGGT